>CADEEC010000239.1 GCA_902826255.1 uncultured Hyphomicrobiales bacterium
TCTCGCCGCGGATGATGCACCCGAGCGCAATCGCGCCGTCATAGCGCGCGCCGGAGGCGGAAGCGGGAATGGCGCCGGCCGCAACCGCCTGTGCCAAGGCCAGCGGCACCTCGAGGGCGCCCGGCACGACGATGCGTTCGTAGGTGGCGCCTGCGGCCTCCAATTCGGCGATGGCACCGGCAGCCAGCATGTCGGAGATCGCTTCGTAGTAGCGCCCGTCGATGATGAGCACGCGCGCGCCGCGCACGGCCGCCGTTTGGTCTTTCTGCGCTGTCGACGGTCCGGCCATCGCCTATCCGATCTTGCGCTGGCCGACGATGCGCAGGCCGAACGCTTCCAGACCGACGTAGCGGGACGGCGGCGCGTTGGAAAGCAGCGTCATGTCGGTGATGCCGAGGTCGCGCAGAATCTGCGAGCCGATACCGATCTCGACCTGGCGGCGCTCGTCGTCGCTCTTCTTGGGACGCTTGCGCGCCGCGGTGTTGGCCATCCATTCCGACACCGACTTCGGCCGCAGGTCGCGGATCAACACCAATACGCCGCGGCCTTCCTCGGCGATGGCACGCATGGAGCGTTCGATCAGCGAGCCCTTGATGCCGTCGCCGCCGATGCCGATGAGATCGGACAGCGGACTGACGGCATGCACGCGCACCAGCACCGGGCCGGGCGCGTCCAGATCGCCCTTCACGAGCGCCAGGTGTTCCACCGGCTCGACGGTCGTCTCATAGACGTGCAAGTCGAAAGTGCCGCCAAAGCCGCTGTCGAGGCGGGACTGGGCGACGCGGCGCACGATGCGGTCGTGACTGAGCCGATAGGCGATCAGGTCCTCGATGGCGCCGATCTTGAGGCCGTGCCGTTGCGCGAACGCCACCAGATCGGGCATGCGCGCCATGGTGCCGTCGTCGTTCATGATCTCGCAGATGACGCCGGCCGGGTAGAGGCCGGCGAGGCGTGCAAGGTCGACGCTGGCTTCGGTATGGCCGGCGCGGACGAGCACACCGCCCTCGCGCGCGATCAACGGGAAAACATGGCCCGGCGAGACGATGTCGTCGTGATCCTTGGTCGGGTCGATGGCGGTGGAAATGGTGCGCGCGCGATCATGCGCCGAGATGCCGGTGGCGATACCCTCGCGCGCCTCGATGGAAACGGTGAAGGCAGTGCGGTTGCGCGCCTCGTTCTGGCGCGTCATGTACTCCAGCCGGAGTTGCTCGGCGCGCTGGCGCGTCAGCGACAGGCAGATCAGGCCGCGGCCGTGCTTGGCCATGAAGTTGATGGCGTCGGGCGTCGCCATCTGCGCCGGGATGACGAGGTCGCCCTCGTTCTCGCGGTCCTCGGCGTCGACCAGGATGATCATGCGGCCGTTGCGCATGTCCTCTATGATCTCGTCGATGGGCGACAGGAAACCCTTGCCCTCGGCGTAGACGGCGTGCGGCAAGTCCTTGATCACGTGCGGTACTCCATTAGCCGCGACACGTAGCGGGCAAGCAGGTCGGCCTCGAAGTTGAGCCTGTCGCCGGGCTTTTTGGCCCCCAGGGTGGTGTGGGTCAAGGTGTGAGGTATGACGTTGACGCCGAAGCGGGTTGCTGAAACCTCGTTCACGGTCAGCGAAATGCCGTTGAGCGTGACCGAACCTTTGGAGGCGACGTAGCGCGCCAGCCCGGCCGGCACTTCCAGCGACAGGCGGCGGGAGTCGCCGTCGGGACTCACGTCAGCAAGCGTTGCCACCCCGTCCACGTGGCCCGAGACGAGATGGCCGCCGAGTTCGTCGCCGGCTTTCAGCGCGCGCTCGAGGTTGACGCGGGTGCCGATGACCCAATCACCGAGCGTCGTGCGGGCCAGCGTC
Organism: uncultured Hyphomicrobiales bacterium; assembly: GCA_902826255.1. Taxonomy (GTDB): domain Bacteria; phylum Pseudomonadota; class Alphaproteobacteria; order Rhizobiales; family Hyphomicrobiaceae; genus AWTP1-13. The sequence continues at coordinate 1,844 of CADEEC010000239.1, forward strand.
TCGTTGGAAACGTCGACGTCGAAGATGCAGCCGTTCGCAGCTGATACAACTTTGGTGACAGTCAAGCAGGCGCCGTCGCAGGCGATGGACGCACCAAGCGCGATGCCGGCGGGGTCGTAGGCACAGCGAATGGCGAAACGGCCGCCCTCGCGCGCGGTCACCTGCCCGATGTCGTTGATGATCCCGGTGAACATGAAAGCAAGACTACCACGCGGCCCGCGTGCGGAGAACCGCCTGTCAGCGCAGGTAGCCGGCCTGATCGGTGGTCTTGCCGCGGGCGCCCGCCTCCAGTGCAGCGCGCATCTCGGGTTCGATGGCGCGCTTGGTAAATGCTTTCGGGTCGACCTGCACGTAGGTGGTCTCAGTGGTGGCGAGAACATCTGGCTCGCCAGCCCGCCGCATCTCGGTGTTGAGCACCAATGACGTCGTGCCGACGCGGCTCACCCAGGTCGAGATCTCCAGCACGTTGTCGAAGCGCGCAGGCGATTTCCATTCGATCACCTGGCGAACGACCTGGATCTCGAAGGTGCCGTCCATGCCGTCGGTCGGCCGCGGCAGCGCGGCGCGCATGAACTCGAAGCAGGCGAAGTCGGCGTAGTCGCTGTAGCGCGAGTTGAACACGACGTGCTGGGCGTCGCATTCCTGGTAGCGGACACGGATGTAGAGACGGAACGGCGCGGTCATGGGGAGGGCGTGCTTCCGAAGCGGTTGGTGCGGCGATAAACGGTGAGCCGGTCGCCCGACAGCTTCCGGTCGGTGATGCAGTGCCAACGGGACTTATCGTCGAGCAGCTCCAGGCCGTGGTCGACGAAGGGCTTGCGACCGGAGGGCCCCAGGATTTCCGTGCCGCGGCCGATGACGACCTCGTCGGCGAGGTCGGCTTCGACGAAGGCTGCGGCGATCGTGGGACCTGCCTCCACCAGCACGCGCGTCACGCCGTCATCTGCGAGGGATTTGAGCACGGCTTGCAAGTCGAGGCGGCCGTCCGCGGCCGGTGCCACGGTGCGGGTTTCGACGCCGGTCGGATACTTTGGGGGCTTGTGCCCCTCCGTGCCGAACAGGATGACGGGCACCCGGTGCACGGTCTGGAACATCTTCAACGTGGGCGGCAGACGGAAGCTCGAGTCCAGGATCACGCGACGCGGGGAGCGGTTGGCGAGACCGGGCAGGCGGCAGGTGAGATCGGGATCGTCGTCCTCCACGGTCCTGCGTCCCACCATGACGGCATCGGCATGGGCACGAAGAATGTGCGCGTAGGCGCGGACATCAGGGCCGGTCACCCACACGGGCGCGCCCTCGCCGGGCGCGATTAGGCCGTCCCCGGACACGGCGATCTTGAGCTGCACGAACGGCCGGTGCGCGGTCATGCGCAGGATGTGGCCGGCGGCGAGCCAACGCGCCTCGTCGCGGCAGACACCGATGTCGACGGCCACGCCGGCACCCCTGAGCACAGCAATGCCATTACCGGCAATCTCGGGGTTGGGGTCCTCGGTCGCGACCACGACGCGGCGAAGCCCGGCGGCGAGAATGGCCTCGGCGCACGGCAGCTTCTTGCCGACACGCGAGTAGGTGCGGCCGTGGTAGGAGCAGGGCTCGAGCGTTACGTACATGGTCTTGCCATGCCCACGACCGTCCGCCATTGCGAGCGCGTGGGCTTCGGCATGCGGACGTCCGCTCACTTGCGTCCAGCCGCGGGCGATAACTTCACCCGTCGTCTCGTCGGCGATCACCGCGCCCACCGCCGGATTGGGCGCCGTCTGGCCGAGAATGCGCTTGGCGACATGCAGCGCAAGCTGCATGAAGCGGCGGTCCTGCTCGGCGCGTGGTGTCGCGGTGGCGCTCATTTCTCTTCGGCTTTGTCCTCGCGCGGCTTCATGGCTTGCGCCGCGCCTGCGATTTCACCCAGCACCTCCTGGAAGTCAGCCGCTTCGCGGAAATCACGGTAAACGGAGGCGAACCTGACATAGGCAACCGGATCGAGCTCTTTCAAGGCGTCCATCACCAGTTCACCGATGGCCGAGGAGGTGACGTCGGATTCGCCGGAGCTTTCCAGCTGCCGCACGAGGTCGGATACCAGCCGCTCTATGCGTTCCGGTTGCACCGGACGTTTGCGCAGCGCGATTGTCACCGAGCGCAAAAGCTTCTCCCGGTCGAAGGGCACGCGACGGCCGGAGCGCTTGATGACGGTGACGTCGCGCAGCTGCACCCGCTCGAAGGTGGTGAAGCGCCCGCTGCAGTCCTCGCACACGCGACGGCGGCGGATGGCGGTGTCCTCCTCCGTCGGCCGGCTGTCCTTCACTTGCGTGTTCTCGCCGTTGCAGTAGGGGCAACGCATGGATGTCTCCCTTCCCCCGCGTCATGCCGACGTCACCACCGAAGCTGCGAGCCCGGGGAGAGGGCCGAGGTGAGGGGCAGCTACGGGTTCCGGGGAGGTGCGTGTGTCCGCCCCTCACCCTAACCCTCTCCCCGCAGGCGGGAGAGGGATCTCACGCGTAGATCGGGAAACGCCGGCACAGCTCCAGCGCCTCGGCCTTCACTTTGGCCTCGACCTTGGCATTGCCTTCGTCGCCGTTGGCAGCAAGGCCATCCAGCACCTCGGCGATCATGCGGCCGATGGCGCGGAATTCCGCCGTGCCGAAGCCGCGCGAGGTGCCGGCCGGCGAGCCGACGCGGATGCCGGACGTGACCTGCGGCTTCTCGGGATCGAACGGCACGCCGTTCTTGTTGGTGGTGATGAAGGCGCGGCTCAAGGCCTTCTCCGCGCGGTTACC
>CADEEC010000240.1 GCA_902826255.1 uncultured Hyphomicrobiales bacterium
AAGGATGAAAACTGCGGCAGCAAAGTACATCCCAATCCCCGGCAGGTTGAGGGGACCGATCGACATCCCGCCTATCAAGCCGATAAACACAAGAGTGGGGAACAGCACCGCCAATATGCGCAAGAACGGCCGCAGCGTGACGAAGATCTCGCCTGCTCCGTGCCCACCGACGGCAGCCTTGACCAGGTTCACTATGCTGGCAACGGCCAGCAGGACAGCCACCCAGAAGGGATAGTAGCCGGGTGCGGGACCCTCGCCCTCGCGCCAGCCGAAGCCGATGCGCACGCTGTCGTAGATGACAATGGCCGCGCCGGCCAGCAGCACGAGCGCAACGACGATCTCCATCGTGCGATTGGTGGCCAGCGTCCGGCTGTCGTCTGCGCCTTCGTCGTTCTGCATGTCGTTACCGCGTCTGCTGCACGTGCGCTCAGAGTGTGCGGAGGGCACCGCATGGCGCGGTGCCCTCCGGCAGATTTGCTATTTCCCGGCTGCCAGGAAGCCCGCTTCCTTCATCAGGTCGTAGTGGCGCTTGTCGTTCGCTTCCACCCAGGTCTTGAAGGGGGCGCCGCTCATGAAGGTCTGGTTGAAGGCACCTTGCTCCATGAAGCCCTTCCAGTCGTCGGTCGCCATCGTCTTCTTGAACAGGTCGACGTAGTAGGCGACGTGCTCAGCCTTCACGCCCGGCGCCATGAAGATGCCGCGCAGCATCTGGTACTCGGTGTTCACGCCGGCTTCCATGCAGGTCGGGATGTCCGACCACGCCATGTCTGCCGTGACCTTCTTCGTGTAGGTGCTGCGCTTGTCGTCGAAAATGCACAGCGGCCTGAGTGCGCCGGCCTTCCACTGTGACACGGCCTCGATCGGATTGTTGACCGTGGAGTTCACGTGCTTGCCGACGAGCTGCACCGCAACCGCACCGCCACCCGCGTAAGGAATGTAGGTGAACTTCTTCGGCGCCGTCAGCCGCTCGAGCGCCGCGGTGATGATCTGGTCTTCCTGCTTCGATCCGGTACCACCCATCTTGTAGGACTTGTCCGGCCCAGCCTTTATCGCCTCGATGTATTCCTTGGCGGTCTTGTAGGGCGCGTCCGCAGGAACCCACAGAACGAACTGGTCGAGGGCCAGCATGGCGACGGGCGTCATGTCCTTCCAGCTGAAGGGGACGCCTGTTGCAAGCGGGGTCGTGAACAGGTTGGACAGCGTGATGATGATGGTGTGTGGATCGCCGCTGGATTTCTTGACTTCGAGAAATCCTTCCGCGCCCGCGCCGCCGGCCTTGTTGATGGTAATGATCGGCTGCTTGGCCAGATTGTTCTTCGCGACGACGCCCTGAATGAATCGGGCCATCTGGTCGGCGCCGCCGCCGGTGCCGGCGGGAATGATGAACTGGATCGGCTTGGTGGGTTCCCACGTCTGTGCCGCGGCAGGCGGCGGCGGAGCCAGCCAGGCCGACGCGGCCAGCGCGCAGGCAGCGGCGAAGCCACCCATGGCTTTAATGCGCCCGGACCGTCGTGCGCTTCCTTGTTCGTGCATCGTCTCCTCCTTGGTTGATTCGTTGTTAGTCTCTTGGCTCAGCGTCCCGTCGGCTGCAGTCGCCTTCACGGAGCAGCTACAGCATCGGTCCCTGCGCGGCGCTTCTCCAGCAACCAGCTCACGGCCGGCCAGAACAATAGTATCAGACCGAGGGTCATGATCGAGGCAACAAGCCAGTTCGACCAGAAGATCGATAGGCTCCCCTGCGACGAGAGCATGGCTTGACGGAACGACTCCTCGGCCTTGTCGCCGAGAACGATCGCAAGCACGAGCGGTGCCAGCGGGTAGTCGAGTTTGTTGAATATGTAGCCGACCACGCCGAACAGCAGCATCATCCAAACGTCGAACATGGAGTTCTGCACCGTGTAGGCGCCGACCGCGCAGATCACCAGGATGATCGGCGCAATGATGGAGAACGGGACGCGGAGGATGGCGGCAAACAACGGTACGCAGGTCAGCACGATGATGAGACCGACGATGTTGCCGAGATACATTGACGCGATCAGGCCCCAGACGAAGTCTTTCTGCTCGACGAACAGCATTGGACCGGGCTGCAGGCCCCAGATCAGGAGGCCGCCGAGCAGCACAGCCGCAGTCGGCGATCCCGGAATGCCGAGCGTGATCATCGGCAGTAGCGCGCTTGTGCCGGCAGCGTGCGCAGCCGTTTCCGGCGCCACGACACCTTCGATTTCGCCCTTGCCGAAATTCTTGCCGTTCTTCGAGAAGCGCTTGGCAAGTCCGTAGCTCATGAATGAGGCCGGCGTTGCGCCTCCCGGCGTGATGCCCATCCAGCAGCCGATGATGCAGCTGCGGATCGACGTGACCCAATACGAGAGCAGTTTCTTCCAGGTCTGAAGCACCGCATCGAGCCGGATCGAGGCGGTGTTGCCGGAGAACTTGAGGCCGCTCTCCATCGAGGAGAGGATTTCTCCGATACCGAAAAGGCCGATCACGGCGATCAGGAAGTCAAAGCCCGCCAGCAGCTCGGCATGACCAAAGGTCATGCGCAGCGTGCCCGTCACCTGGTCCAGCCCGACGGCGCTCAGCGCGAAGCCAAGGCACATGGCGGCAAGCACCTTGAAGGGCGAGCCTCGGCCCATGCCGACGAAACTGGCGAACGTCAGGAAAAACACGGAGAAGAATTCCGCTGGTCCGAACCGCAATGCAAACCTCGCGATGATCGGCGCCAGAAACGTGATGACGATGACGGCAACGAATGCGCCGATGAACGAGGACGTGAAAGCGGCCGTCAGAGCTTCGTCAGCGCGCCCCTGGCGCGCCAGCGGATGACCGTCGAACGTGGTCGCCACCGACCAAGGCTCGCCGGGAATGTTGAACAGGATGGAGGTGATGGCGCCGCCGAACAGGGCGCCCCAGTAGATACACGAGAGCAGGATGATCGCCGAGGTGGCCCCGCCGGGCACCTGCGCCATCGGAAAGGTGAGCGGGAGGAGAATGGCGACGCCGTTGGCTCCGCCGAGACCAGGCAGCACGCCGATGATGACGCCGAGCAGAATGCCCACCACCATCAAAGCCAGATTGTACCAGGAGAGCGCGACCCCAAAGCCGCCGATAAGCGAGTTGATCTCGTCCACGAGCTTTCCCGTCCCGTCGTTTCCCCCGCCCCCGGCCACTTTGTTCGTTGATTGAGGGATCGCTCCCAAAGTGTGTCCGGTGCGCTGGTATACATTGTGCCAATTGAGAGACCAATGCAACCTGGCAATTGAAATCATTCCCGAGAAAAATAATTACTATATATATTTCAATACGTTGTAGACGTTTCGCGTCTCTGAGCGGTGAGTCTCGGGGTATCAATCACGCAGTTGCATAGGGGATTGCGGCTTGCTGGGCCCCTTTGTGTGGTGTATGGTATACCAAAGACCACAAGAATACGGGTTCGGGAGAGCGCGCGTGCGCTCCGGGTGGAAACGTGGCGGACACTCAGCTGAACATTGCGCCGATTGGCGAAGGCTTGAGCCTCAAGGCACGTGCCTACGATGCGCTGAAGACCGCCATCACCAACATGAACATCTACGCCGACGATGCCGAGCTGCGTCTCGACGAGCGCGATCTTTCCCAGCGCTTCGGTGTCAGCCGCACGCCGTTGCGCGAGGCGCTCGCCCAGCTCGACCAGGAAGGCCTGGTGAAGATCGTCGCCCGTCGCGGCATCTTCATCGTGCGCAAGACCAAGGCCGAGATTCTCGACATGATCACGGTGTGGGCCGCGCTGGAGAGCATGGCCGCGCGCCTTGCCACGCAGCACGCCTCCGACAGCGAGCTTGCGCGCCTGCATACGCTCGTCGACCAGTTCTCGCAGGACAAGGTCGCGGCGAAAATGGGCGAGTACTCCGATGCAAACATCAAATTTCATCAGGCGATCATCGGGCTCGGCAAGAACCAGTTGATCGCTGATCTCACTGACAAGCTGTTCTTCCACGTCCGTTCCATCCGGCAGCGGACGATTTTCGAGCAGGACCGCGCCAAGCGCTCGGTTGTCGATCACAGCGAGATCGTAAACGCCTTGGAGGCGCGCGACACAGAACGCGCGGAACGTCTCGTGCGCGAGCACACATTGCGGCTGCGCGATCATGTCGAGCGCTATGTGACGCTCGACTGACACTGACGACGCGCACCGGACCTGACGAGATCGAGGGAGGAAAAAGAATGTCGGCATCAGCTCAGAACATCGATGCGAACGCTCCGGAGCAGGAGCTTACGGATGGATTTCATCTGATCATCGATGCGCTCAAGCTCAACGGCATCAAGACGCTGTACGCCGTGCCCGGCATTCCGATCACCGACTTCCTGCGCATGTCGCAGGCCGAAGGCATTCGCGTGCTGTCCTTCCGCCACGAGCAGAACGCGGGCTACGCCGCATCGATCGCCGGATATCTGACGAAGCAGCCTGGCGTGTGTCTTACCGTGTCGGCGCCGGGCTTTCTCAACGGCCTCACTGCGCTGGCGCACGCCACCACCAACTGCTTTCCCATGATCCTGATCTCGGGCTCTTCCGAGCGCGAGATCGTCGACCTGCAGCAGGGCGACTACGAGGAGATGGA
>CADEEC010000241.1 GCA_902826255.1 uncultured Hyphomicrobiales bacterium
AGCTTCAGCGGGACATTCGTGGGTGGATCCCCGATAGCCTCGCACCGCTCGGCTTTGGGGATGACATCGGTTGAGAGGACCGACTTCCATCCCAGCGTCATGCCCGCGTCGTGCCGGAGGCGCGCCAAAGTCAAGGCGGGGTCCAGGTCAACCGCGCAACACGGGTATGTTGTCGAGTCTATGAGCTCGCGATCGCGATTCCGGCGACCGCCAGATCCGCCAGGCACCAGGCGCGGCAGAGGCGCGAGCGCGCCCCTCAATGCATGTCGGCTTCGAACACGCAGCCCGACAGGCGCTTGCCCTGGCCGGAGACGAGATAGAGCGCCAGCGAGGCAATATCCGGCTCGCTGCTCAAGCCCGCGCCGCCCAGTCCGGCCATCGCCTGCGGTGCGACCGCGTTGAAGCGGATGCCGCGACTGGCCCACTCTTCCGCCTGCGCGCGCGTCATCGCCGACAGCCCGGCCTTGGCAACGGTCGCGAACGCCGACTTCGCCCGCTGCGGCATGCCGCTCACGGTGGCGACGTTCAGCACGACGCCATCGGTCAGCATCATGCTCATGCGGTTGGCGGCGATCTTGGAGGTGAGGAACGGCACCGCCAGCTGGCGCGCCACCATGCGCTCGACATCTTCCATGCTCGCAAACGGATCGAGGTCGCCGGGCACCAGCGGCACGAGGTTGATGACGGCATCGAGCCCGCCCAGAACCTTGGCCGCCGTCTTGGCAAACGCCACCGCCTCCTCCTCGCGCGGCGCAACGGGACCATACATCCTGGTCTCCAGCGCATCGGGCGCGATCAGCTCGGCAACGGTCTGCATGGATTTGCTCGCTTCGGAGAACTGCAGAACGAGGCGGCTGCGATGCTCGGCGAAGGCGCGGGCGATGTCGACGCCGCAGCGGCTGCTCAGCCCCGTGATCAGAACGCGCTTGCCGGCGAGATCGGGATACGCGGGCCCCGACAGGGCGTCTTCGATTACGCTCATCAACATGGGAACTTCCTCCTGGACGCGGCCACGTCGGCTGGGAAACGGTTGGGGCGGGTAGTCCCTCGCTTCTCGCGCCGATTCGGCTAACAGGACCTAAATACTTGCCCGATTCGGGTGACGGTGTGCTGGAATCCGTACGAACCCCCGGCTTTGGTGTGTCCCTTTGGCGGCACCCGAAGTTTTCCACAGAGACGCCGCCGGCAGCCATGTCCGCGCCACTGGGCTGCTCCCGCCGGTGCCACGCTTGGAGCGCCCGGGCGTCGCTGCTACAAGAATGAAAAAGTCTTTAGCGAAACGCTCCGGAGTATCCCATGGCGCCGCTTGACCTCAGCCCCAACGAACTCGAGCCCTATTGGGTGCCGTTCACGGCCAACCGGGCCTTCAAGAAGCGCCCGCGCCTGTTCGCCGGCGCCAAGGGCATGCACTATTTCAAGCCCGACGGCACCAAGGTCATCGACGGCACCTCGGGCCTCTTCTGTGTCAACGCCGGCCATTGCCGCGAGCCCATCGTCAAGGCCATCCAGGAGCAGGCGGCCAAGCTCGATTACTCACCCGCCTTCCAGTATGGCCATCCCAAGGTGTTCGAGCTGGCCTCGCGTCTTGCGCTGCTCGCGCCCGGCGACCTCGACTACGCGTTCTTCGCCAACTCCGGCTCGGAAGCCGTCGACACCGCGCTGAAGGTTGCGCTCGGCTATCACAAGGCCCGCGGCGAGGGCGCCCGCACGCGCTTCATCGGCCGCGAGCGCGGTTATCACGGCATCGGCTTCGGCGGCATTTCCGTCGGCGGCATGGTCGCCAACCGCAAGCAGTTCGGCAACATGCTGACCGGCGTCGACCACCTGCAGGCGACCTACAATCGCGCCGAGCAGGCCTTCACCAAGGGCGAGCCCGCGTGGGGCGCGCACCTCGCCGACGAGCTGACCCGCCTCATCAATCTGCACGATGCTTCAACTATTGCGGCCGTGATTGTGGAGCCTGTTGCAGGCTCCACCGGCATCCTGCCGCCGCCCAAGGGCTACCTGAAGAAGCTGCGCGAGATCACCCAGCAGCACGGCATCCTGCTGATCTTCGACGAGGTCATCACCGGCTTCGGCCGCCTCGGCTACGGCTTCGCCTCCGAGCGCTACGGCGTCACCCCCGACATGATCACCTTCGCCAAGGGTGTCACCAACGCCGCCGTGCCGATGGCCGGCGTGATGGCCTCCAAGACCATCTACGACGCCTTCATGACCGGCCCCGAGCACCTGGTCGAGCTGTTCCACGGCTACACCTACTCGGGCCACCCGCTCGCCGCCGTCGCCGGCCTCGCCACCCTCGACGTCTACCGCGACGATGGCCTGTTCGAGCGTGCGCAGAAGCTGGAGCCGGTGTTCGCCGATGCCATGATGAGCCTCAAGGGCGAGCCGGGCGTGGAGGACATCCGCACCGTCGGCCTGCTCGCCGGCATCGACCTCGCGCCCACCGGAGGCAAACCCGGCTTGCGCGGCTACGAGGCCACCGAGCGCATGTACCACGACCTCAACATCTACGTGCGCGTCGCCATGGATACGCTGGTCGTCGCCCCGCCGCTGATCGCCACCGAATCCGACATCGCCGAGATCCGCGACAGCCTCGCCAAGGTGATCCGCGCCGGCGCCTAGGCCGCCGTCAGGATGCGACGCGCACTGAGCGATTCTGGCGTTTGTCCTTTGGGCATGCTAGACTGTCGGCATGGCGAAAGCACAAAGAAAGCGCGAAGATAACCGATACGTCTGGCGCGATAGCGACACGGGCCGCTTCGTCGATGTTGTCATCGCAGATCCGGCCGTGAGACCGAGAACGGTTACCGTCGAGAAGATTCGAAGGGCCGTCAGAGAAGTTGCGAGAGAGTCCGTTTCTTCGCACGCCACGCGCGACAAAAAGCGCTAGCCCGAGGTGCCGAGAGACGTACGCAACGTCTTCGTCAATGTGCCGTTCGACGATGCCTACGCGCCCTTGTTCGACGCACTCGTGTTCGCCGTCATGGCTTGCGGCTATCGCGTGCGCTGCGCGCTCGAGGCGGATGACAGCGGCGACATCCGCCTCGACAAGCTCGTCGCCCTAATTCGCGAAAGCCCGTCCTCCATCCATGATCTCTCCCGGATTGACCTCGGTGAGAACGACCTGCCACGCTTCAACATGCCCTTCGAGCTGGGTTTGGCCATGGGCGCAAAGCGGTTCGGAGCGCAGAGCCGGCGCCGCGACCGCATCAAGATCATGGTCGAGCAGCCCTACAGGCTTCCAGCATACCTTTCCGACCTCGGCGGTAATGACCCCACTGCACACCGTGGAGAGCCAGCCGTCGTGATCAGAATCGTTCGCAATTACCTCAATCGTGCCCCAAGAGGCGGCATGCTGGCAGGACCCGCCAAGCTCACACGGGATTTCGCACGCTTCAGGGGTGAACTGCCGGCGATCGCGGAACGGATCGCATTCCACCCCGAGGAGATTGGCGGTTTGAAGGACTATCCCACCTATGTCTGGTGTGTTGCGGAGTTCTTGAAGGCCACCCCTGCCGACACTTAAGCCGCCGTCAGCTTCGCCAGCACGTCCTCGGACACCTCGAAGTTGGAATAGACGTTCTGCACGTCGTCATCCTCCTCGAGGCCGGCGATCAGCTTCAGGATCGAGGCCGCCTTCTCCTCGTCCACCGGCGTTGTGAGCGAGGGTCGCCACACGGCCTTGGCCGACGCCGACTCGCCGAGCTTGGCTTCCAGCGCGGTTGATACGGCGCTCAGCTCCTCGAACGCACAGGTGACGAGATGCCCGCTCTCGTCCGACTTCACGTCGTCGGCACCGGCCTCGATCGCCGCGTCCAGCACCGCAGCCGCAGAGCCCGCCGCGGCCGGATAGGTGATCTCGCCCACGTGCGCGAACATGTGCGACACCGCGCCCGTCGCACCGAGATTGCCGCCGTACTTGGTGAACACCGCGCGCACCGCCCCGCCCGTGCGGTTGCGGTTGTCCGACAGCGCCTCGACGATGATGGCCACGCCGCCCGGCCCGTAGCCCTCGTAGCGGATCTCGTCGTAGTTCTGCATGTCGCCGCCCGCCGCCTTCTTGATGGCGCGCTCGATGTTGTCCTTGGGCATGTTCTCCGCGCGCGCCGCCTGGATGGCGAGGCGCAGGCGCGGGTTCATGTTCGCGTCGGCCATGCCGGTCTTGGCCGCGACCGTGATCTCGCGCGCCAGCTTGGCGAACATCTTGGAGCGCGCCGCGTCCTGGCGCCCCTTGCGATGCATGATGTTCTTGAACTGGGAATGGCCGGCCATTGGCGATCCATGAAAGCGTGAGCGGTGGTTTCAGCACGCCGTTCTAAGCGTGCTGCGCGCGCCGGTCTAGGCCACGTTTAGCCGATTTCTGCAGCCGTTGCGCAGCGGAACGGAACATTGAGCGCAACGTTGATCGCCCATGACACCGGCCGTGCACGCACACACAAGCCAAGCGGCCATCCCTGGATGAAGGAGTTCGATTATGAGACCCGGTTTGAAGACCGCCACGGCAACGATGGCGCTCCTGGCGGCGGCGACCTTTGCGCACGCCCAGGGCCAGGACGACAAGAA
>CADEEC010000242.1 GCA_902826255.1 uncultured Hyphomicrobiales bacterium
AAGCGGCTGGGAACTGTCTCCCAGAAGAACGATATTCCTGAGGGGTCGCTCGACGGCGCCTGGGGCCGGACCGCCGAGCAAGCCGCTGGCGCCGCCGCCCAAGGTATCGTCAAGCTCCTCCCCGGCGCCGCGACTGCGGTCAACTGATGCGCTGTTTCGGCCGTTCCCCCTCGGAACGGCCGAAACCGTTAGCCGCGTCCGTTCTGCGGCATTTGCAAGCCTCACAACCAGTTGCTAGAAGGCGCAAAGTTCCAGCGCGATGGTACCGCCTATGCCCTTCGATACGCGAGACGGAAGCCGCAGCAAGGGGCCCGCGCCGCGCATGAAGCTGGTGGCCGGCAACAGCAATCGCCCGCTCGCGGAAGCCATTGCAACCACGCTCAACCTTCCCCTGACCAAAAGCGTGGTGAAGCGTTTCGCCGACATGGAAGTGTTCGTCGAGGTGCTGGAGAACGTGCGCGGCGAGGATCTCTACGTCCTGCAATCGACGTCGTTCCCGGCCAACGACAATCTGATGGAGCTGCTGATCCTCGTCGATGCGCTGCGGCGGGCTTCCGCCAAGCGCATCACCGCGGTGATGCCGTATTTCGGCTATGCCCGCCAGGATCGAAAGCCCGGTCCGCGCACGCCGATCTCGTCCAAGCTGGTCGCCAACCTGATCGAGCGTGCCGGCGTCGATCGCGTGATGACGCTGGATTTGCACGCTGGGCAGATACAGGGCTTTTTCGATATTCCGACCGACAACCTGTTCGCGGCGCCGGTCATGGTGCGGGACATCCAGGAGAACTATTCGACCTCGAACCTGGTGGTCGTATCGCCCGACGTCGGTGGCGTGGTGCGCGCGCGCGGGCTCGCCAAGCGCATCAACGTTCCGATCGCCATCTGCGACAAGCGGCGCGAGAAGCCGGGCGAGTCCGAGGTGATGAATGTCATCGGCGACGTGAAGGGCCGCAAGTGCATCCTGATCGACGACATCGTCGACTCGGGCGGCACGCTGGTGAACGCGGCTACGGCGTTGCTCGCGGCGGGTGCGACCGAGGTGATGGCCTACATCACGCACGGCGTTCTGACCGGCGGCGCAGTCGCCAAGATTGCCAAGTCCGACATCAAGACCCTGGTGATCACGGATTCGATCGAGCCGACGCCCGCCGTGAAAGCCGCGCCCAACATCCGCGTGCTTTCGATTGCCCCTCTGCTCGCCGAAGCGATCGGGCGGACGGCGCGCGAGGAAAGCGTCTCCTCGCTCTTCTACTGAGTTCAACCGCGCGGTCCCCAGCGGGTGAAGTGAACGGCAGCTGCCGTCGCCGCCCCGTAGGCTGCGAACGAGCAGGTCACCAGAGCGAACAGGGCCCAGGGCGGCGCGCCGGCGTTCGTCAACTGCCAGCCGCCGACGGCGATCACCAACAGCCGAACGGTTGCCGCCAGGACCGGCCCGAGAATGCGCCCCGATCCCTGCGAGGCGAAGTAGAGGGCCAGGCCCACGCCGAACATGGCAAATCCGGGACCGGCCCAGCGCAGGTAGGAGTTGGCCGTGGCGCGAACCAAGGGCTCGGACGTGAACAGTCCGGACCATGCATCGGGAAGGATCGCGACCAGCAATCCAAGGATACCGACCGCGGTGCCGCCCACGCCGCCGGCGGTCCAAGCCACGCGCCGCGCACGGACCACATCGCCCGCGCCCATGGCCATCCCCACCATCGGCACGCTCGCGACACCGACCGCAAACACGATGGGCACGAGCAGGAACTCGAGCCGGGCACCGATTCCATAGCCGGCAAGAACCTCCGGCCCGTGGGCCGCGATCAGGCTCGTCAGGATCAAGACCGTGAGCACCGACTGTAGCGGGGAGAATGCGGCCACCGCGCCGACCTTCAAGATGTCCATGAACATCTCACGGTTGAGCACGGCGCCGTGCAGGCGCAGTGCGATGCGGGCGTGACCCGACCACAGGAACCAGAAGAGGTAGGCCGCACCGAGCGCAAAACCGGTCACCAGGCCGATTGCCACACCGACGAGGCCGAGGCGCGGGATTGGGCCTATGCCCAGCCCGAGCGCACCGCCGAGCACGATCTGGAGGGCGGAGGCGACAAGCAGTGTCAGCGAAGGGACGCGCATGTTGCCAGTCCCGCGCACGATGGACGCCAGCGTGTTGAGAAGCCAGACGGCGATAGCGCCCGTGAGTGCGACGCTGGCATAGGTCACTGCGCCGTCGAGCACCGCCCCGCTGCCTCCAAGCGTGGCGAGGATAGGCCGGGAAAACAGCAAGAAGACCAGGGAGAACACGGCGCCGGCCAGTGCTCCGATGGTGAACGCATGCACGGCAAGCGCGGCCGCGCGCGCTTCGTTTCCGGCGCCCAGCGCGCGGCTGATGGCGGACGACACGCCGCCTCCCATCGCGCCGGCGGAGAGCATCTGCATGAGCATGATCAGCGGAAAGACGAGGGCGATCGACGCCAGGGCGGTCGTGCCGAGAACGCCCACGTAGATGGTCTCGAAGATAGCCACCAGCGCGGCAACCAGCATCGCGACGAGGTTCGGCAGCGTCAGCCTGAGCAGCGTCGGGAGAATAGGCGCTGTCAGGAGAGGGCTGGGCGGTGGAATCTTGGGGCTGCCGTTGTCGACGACCTGGTCCATAGACGTGTCTCCACAGAGCGGGCCAGCACCTCACACTGCGATCGTTGCTACATGAATGATAGTCACTTGTCTATATATAGTTACTTGCGAAAAAGGAGTAACTAGGGTAGATTTCGCACATGGCAGGGTCATACGGACAGCGCTGCCCGGTTGCGCGGGCCTTGGATATCGTCGGCGAGCGCTGGTCGCTGCTGATCTTGAGGGACTTGCGCCGGTTCGGGCCGCAGCGCTTCCAGGATTTCGAGCAGCGCCTGCCGGGGATTGCGCCCAACACGCTTTCCGCGCGGTTGAAATCGCTACAGGCACAGGGTGTGATCGACGCGCGACTCTATGAAGAGCATCCGCCCCGCTACGAATATTTCCTCACCGAGAAAGGCGAAGCGCTGCGGCCGGTGCTGAAGGCCCTGTACGCCTGGGGCGAGACGCACGCGTAGGGGCGGCGCGTTTGCGCAGCAGCTCACCGGTCATGTAGTCTCCGGCGCTCGATCGAACAGGGGAGGACGCGATGGCGACTCTGGTCGTGTGTCATGGCGCTTGGAGTGCCGGCTGGGCGTGGAAAAAGGTCCGGCCCCTGCTGCGCGCGGCCGGACATGATGTCTACACACCAACGTACACGGGGCTTGGCGAGCGCGCCCATCACGTCAGCCGCGCCATCGATCTTGACACCCACATTGCCGACGTCGTCGCCGTTCTCGAGTGCGAAGACCTGCGCGACATCGTTCTCATCGGCCACAGCTACGGCGGCATGGTCGCCACCGGCGTTGCCGACCGCGCCCGGGATCGCATTGGCAAGCTGATCTATTTGGATGCCTTCGTGCCGGAGGACGGTCAGGCGGTGTTCGATCTGCTACCGGCGCAGGAGAAAGCCCGGCGTCAGGAGGCGGCGCGGTCCGAGGGCGACGGCTGGCTGCTGCCCCCCAATCCCTCGCCGCCCGATACATCGGCGGAAGACCTGGCGTGGATCACACCACGACGGCGATGGCAACCGGCGGCCACGTTCAGCAAGCCGCTGCGTCTCATTAACGGGCCCTTGAATCTGCCGCGCGCCTACATCTACTGCACGCGGTTGGGACCGGGTGACATCTTCGGGCAGTTCGCGCGGCGCTACCGCGACGATGCTGCATGGAAGGTGCAGGAGATCGATGCCAGTCACAGCCCGAACGTGACGGCACCGGATGCCCTCGCTCGCATGCTCGATCAGCTTGCCCGGTAGCGGACAAGCTGATCGACATTAGCTCGCAGCCTGCAATGAAACTTACTTCGCCTGGATTCTCGAAGCGATCTCGGGGTGCTCCCGTGGGCAGTGGCGTTCGATGTAGCGATTGACGCCTTTCACCAGACGGCGCTGGAACAACCCTAGCCGGTCTGCGAGTTCGGATGCCGCATAGAGTGTGGCCTTGATCGCCACCGGGCCATCTACACTCTTGAGATTGATCCAGACCTTGTCGGCCTTGCCGTCTTTGAAGGTGATCTTCGGCTCGAGAGTGGCCGTCACCTTCTCGACCTTGCCGTCCTGCTCGACGATACAGTTTGCCGTGTGCTCGGGAACACGAAGGCTGGATTTGTCGCCGGACAAGGCGCCGAGAATCAAGGCCCGCTTCAAGTTGACCTCCACGGTGCAACGGGCGTCGCCGTAGCCCCAGGTCAGCTTTGCGTTCTCGGCTTCCTTGATGGTGGCCTTGGCCCAGGTCTTTGTCAGGGAGCAGGTGAGATCGTCACCCTTCTCCTTCTTCTCCATGACCATCGAGCAGAGGCGCTTGTCGCACGCCTTGATTGCGTCCACCTCGCCCTTCAGCTCTTCCAACGCGACGGCATCCGGAGGAAGTATAGAAAGCACCCCCATAATGCCGCCTACTGCAAGTCCAAGCCGAACTCTCCTTGCTTTCAACATCGTGCCCCCAATCGTGCCACTGAGCATCCGCCG
>CADEEC010000243.1:0-3004 GCA_902826255.1 uncultured Hyphomicrobiales bacterium
AGCAGCTGCGCGAGGACCGCGCCGAGGAGAGCGAGTTTGTCACCATCTCCTATTGGGAGAGCGTGGAGGCCATGTCGCGCTTTGCCGGCTCCGACCCGCGCAAGATCCACCATCTGCCGCGCGATGCCGAATTCCTGATCGAGCTGCCGGAGAGCGTGCAGGTGCTCACGATCGCCTCGCAAAAGGGTGTGTTCGGGACGTGAGCCGTTTCCGAGCCTCTGTCGCAATATCCGGGGCCCAGGGCTGCGAGCGGCAGCGATGTGCTTGCGGCCCCTGGGTCCCGGCTCTGCGCGCAATGCGCTCCGGCCGGGATGACAACATACCGGCGGCACGCGCGGCGATTGCCGGTGTCCGGGCCTGCGAAAGGGAAACGCAATCGGCGCGGACATTACGCGCGAGCGGCGCATTGAACGGTTGTTTCCGCCCATGCTGCGTTTTGCGTCGTGAAGGGCAATCGGGCGCGGCGCATGTGGCCGCCCCTCACCCTAACCCTCTCCCCACGCTGATGGCGTGCGGAGGCCGGTCGGCGGTGCAGGGGGAGAGGGGACGCTGGCGCTGCGACCGGGAGGACGCGCGCGGCGGAGAAGAAGGGCTAGACGGCCTCGTCCATGGGCATGGCGCGATAGCCGACCCTGGCGTTGGGCGGGCCGGCGGCGGAGATGGCATCGCTGTAGAGCGCGCCGTCCTGGAAGAAGTACGAGATGGTGGTGCGGAAGGTGCCAGCGCGCTGGCGCTCGCCGGTGCCGAGCACGCCGCGCGTGGTGGCGACGATGCAGGCGATCTCGCGGTTGGCGATGCTGCGCTGGAGCTGGGTGTCGTCCAGCATCTCCTGCAGGACGCCGCGCGCAATGGGGACGAGGTCTTTTCCGATCCAGTCGACGATCGCGGGGCGCTTGAGGATGGCGCCGGCGGAGACCGCCTGCAGCCGCAGCTGCGGTGTGCGGGAGAGCGCGCGGGGCACGGGGCAGTGGCGGACGGACAGCGCGAGGCCCGCGAGCAGGCTACCGGTCGGCTCCCAGCCAAGGTCGCGCAAGCGACGTTGCAGAACGAGGCTGGGCGCGTCCTCGCCGCGCTCCCAGCGTGAGACAGTGCGCTGGGAGACGCCCATCACGGTGGCGAGCTGGCCCTGCGTGAGCGCATGGCGCAGGCGGTAGCGCCTGACAAACTCCGCCCAATCCCTCGACATTCCCCGGTCCCCTGCGCGCCTTCTTGAGTAGACGCCTTTAGACGTTGTGTGCCCTCGCCCCCGTTATCTAGCATGACCTTGACCGATTTCGGACCTTTGCGGGGTTGGCGGGTCGGTCAGGGAAGCGTCCCCCCAAAGAGCTTCCCGACCGTTGGCTGCCGGGCAACGACCCTCGCTTGGCGGTTAGACTTGGGTTGAGGTGAGCCGCCGGAGGTTTGCGCTTCCGGCGGCTCGTCCCTTTGCGGACAGGCGGGCCAAAATTGGTGCACCCGGCGCGAGGGCCGGGTGCTGGGGATACTTCTGTAAATTGTTGCGGCGGCGATCAGACGACGCCGACCAGCATCATGAGGATCACGATGCTGAGTGGCACGCCGAGCAGCCAAAGGAGAAGGGGCATCGTCGGGCTCCTGGGCTCTTGACCATCATCTGCAGACACAACTCGGATCGGCCCGATTTGTTCCGCTTGGCCGGCAAATGGGCAATGCGGACGGGCTAACGTCTCGGCGGAGCAGACGATTTGCGGCGTGAACGGACGGGCGGCATGCGCTCCCGATCGCCGTGCGCGCTCAGGCCGATCAGCCGCTGATATAGCCAGGCCACGCGGCATCCATGATGGCGGCGCGGGTGGCGACAACGGGGATGGGATCGCTGCGCAGCGGCTTGGCGAACGGTGCTTCGGTGACGACCACGACGAAGGCGGCAGCGCTCGCCGCGACCAGCCGCGCCGGCACGGCTGCGAGGAGATCGAGCTCGGCCAGCAGGGCGAGCGCCGGGCGTGTTCAGCGCAGCAGGACAAGCACCAGGATGGCGGCGGTGAAGGCGGCCAGCACAGTGCCGAGGGCGACGGCGCCGGAGGCGGAATTGACGACGCGCTGGTAGCGCATGGCGAAGATGTAGGCGTTGGCGCCGGTCGGCATGGCAGCGAAGATCACGGCCACCCCGGCCGCCACCGGTGGCAGCTGGAACACCTGCACCGCCAGCAGCCAGGCGAAGGCGGGCATGGCGACCAGCTTGAGGATGAGGATGCTGGTCAGCGTCGGCGCCTGGCCCTTGATTTGGAAGTTGGTGAGGCTGGCACCGAGCGCGACGAGCGCGCACGGTACGCCGGATTGCGCGAGCAGCGTCACCACCTTGTCGACGGCGGGGTGCAGCCCGAGGCCCGTCAGCCGCCACAGCGAGCCAGCGAAGATCGCCAGGATGATCGGGTTGCGGGCGAGGTCGACGATGAGCGACTTGGCGACGGTGCCGAGCGAGGTGTCCGCGTCGCGGTCGGCGAAGCTCATGTGCGCGGTGCCGGACAGCCAGAGAAAGGGCGTGTGGATGGAGAGGATGAGGGCCATGGGCGCCGCCGCCTCGGGCCCGAAGGTGGCGAGCGCCAGCGGGATGCCGAGCATGACGACGTTGCCATAGACCGAGGAGATGGCAATCGCCGCGCCATCAGGGGCCGGGCGTTTCAGGAAGCTGCGGGTGACAAGGGTGGCGAGCACCCAGGTCGCGATCACGGCGCCGAAGTAGGACGCCCATAGGCGGAACGGCTCGATGTTGCCGGTGTCGGCAACGGCGATGGTGCGGAACAGCAGCGCGGGGATGGCGATGCTGAACGCGTACTCGGCGATGCCCTTGTGCGCGTTCTCCGAGAACAGGCGCGAGGCCGCGCCGGCATAGCCGATCACGATCAGCGCGAACACCGGCGCGACAATGAGGAAGACCTGCATGGGTTCGTTTAACGCATAAGCATCGGATGCCCGTCTTGACCGCAGGTGATGTGGTCCGGTCAAGAACGATCTTGCTTGCGAACAGGATTGTCATCCCGGCCGA
>CADEEC010000243.1:3104-4518 GCA_902826255.1 uncultured Hyphomicrobiales bacterium
TCCTCGGGCTTGTCCCGAGGATCCATCCATCGGCGGGCTCAGGGGATCGTGGCGCGCTGGATCCTCGCCACAAGGGCGAGGATGACGGTTGGTTTTGGAATGGGGGGCTTGCGTCCCCTAACCTAGCGCCAGCCCGACGTAGTTCTCCGCCAGCGTGGTCTGGGCCGCTTGCGAGCTGACGAGGTAGGCGAGTTCGGCGCTTTGTGCGCGGCGCTCGAAGGGGAGCGCCTCCGGGAAGCGGTGGGTGAGGTTGGTCATCCACCAGGAGAAGCGCTGTGCCTTCCACACGCGGGCGAGGCAGCGGTCGGAATAGCCGTCAAGAAGATCGCTGCGGCCGGACGTGTAGAACCGGGTCAGCGCCTCGGTGAGGAAGCGCACGTCGGCGACGGCGAGGTTGAGACCCTTGGCGCCGGTCGGCGGCACGATGTGGGCGCTGTCACCGGCGAGGAACAGCCGGCCGTAGCGCAGCGGCTCGGCCACGAACGAGCGCAGCGGCGCCACGCTCATTTCCAGAGACGGGCCGGTCTTGAGCACGGCGGCGGCGTCGGCCGGGATGCGGCGCTTGAGCTCGGTCCAGAAGCGGTCGTCGGACCAGTCGCCGACGTCCTCGTCGGCAGGCACCTGCAGGTAGTAGCGGCTGCGCGTCAGCGAGCGCATGGTGCAGAGCGCGAAGCCGCGCTCGTGATTGGTGTAGATCAGCTCGTGATTGACGGGTGGCGTGTCGGACAGCATGCCGAGCCAGCCGAAGGGATAAACGCGCTCGTAGATGCGGATCACGTCCTGCGGGATGGCCTGGCGGGAAACGCCGTGGAAGCCGTCGCAGCCGGCGATGAAGTCGCAGGTGATCTCGTGGGTCTGGCCGCCCTTGTGATAGCGCAGGCGCGGCTTGTCGCCGGTGAGGCCGTGCAGGCTGACGTCCTCGGCCTCGTAGACGATCTCGGTTCCCATCGCCGCGTGCGCGTCCATCAGGTCCGCCTGCACCTCGGCCTGGCCGTAGATGGTGACGACCTTGCCGCTGAGCGCCTTCAGGTCGATGCGGTGGCGCCTGCCGTCGAAGGCAAGCTCGACGCCGTCATGGATCAGGCGCTCGCGCATGAGGCGGTCGCCGACGCCGGCATCGACCAGCGTGTCGACGGTGCCTTGCTCGAGGAGGCCGGCGCGGATGCGCGCACGCAGATAGTCGGGCGTGCGTTTTTCCAGCACGACGCACGACACGCCTGCGAGCCCCAGGAGCCGCGCCAGCAGCAGACCGGCAGGGCCGGCGCCGACAATTCCGACCTGTGTATGCATGGCCTTCGTCTTAGAGCAGTCGCGTGCGGATGGGAAGATCGTGGGACGGCCAAACTATTGTCAATCCCCGCGCATGGCCCGCTGGAGCTTGGAGCTGGATTCCCGCTTTCGCGGGAATGACGGA
>CADEEC010000244.1 GCA_902826255.1 uncultured Hyphomicrobiales bacterium
GCTGCCGGCACGCATCGCGGAGACGCTGCGCGACAAGAGCAGCCCTATATTCGAGCTGCCCTCTGGCACCGCACAGGAGCTTGCCTCTGGAAGTCTGCCGGCTTGGTCCTGTGTATTCAGCTTGGCGGCTATCAATAAAGGGCTCGTAGATGCCAAGCGCCGCCCTTGACCGCCTGGCAGAGGCCCATGGCGTTGCCGTATCCTATATTAGCGAGGTCGGCGGGAAGCGGCTCGTCGGCGATGCCACCAAACGCAAGCTCCTTGAGGCACTTGGGGTGCCAGCAAGCGGGGCTGCCGCCATCGAAGCAAGTCTCGCCGCTCTAGCCGCGGATTCGTCCCAGCAAGACTCCCTCCGAGCAAAGCGCGCTTTCATGCCGGCGTGGCTCGAAAGTCAACGCACCTGGGGCATCACGTGCCAGCTCTACGGATTGAGATCCAGCCGCAACTGGGGGATGGGCGATTTCGAGGATTTGGCGCAGCTTGCAGAGCTTGGCGCGAGGCGCGGCGCCGATTTTATTGGCGTCAATCCGCTGCATGCCCTCTTCCTCGCTGCACCGGCGCGTTTCAGCCCCTACTCACCGTCGAGCCGCCGTTTCCTCAATCCGCTCTACATCGCCGTTGACCGGTTGGAAGGCGGAGCGCCTTGCCGCCCGGCAGATGTCGATGTCTTGCGACATGCCGAGCTTGTGGACTATGTCGGGGCGACGGCCCTCAAGCGGGATGCATTCATCTCCGCGTTTGCACATTTCCAGAAGTGTCACCTTGATAGCGGTTCCCATCCCGACGTCGCATTCCGGTCGTTTCGCGTCGCGCAAGGCAGCAGCCTCAAAAATTTCGCACTGTTCGAAACACTCTCAGCATACTTCTTAAGCCAAGGTTTGTCCGTTGGATGGCAGGATTGGCCAAAGCACTACAAGGACAGCTCAAGCGCCGCGGTGGCGACGTTCCGCGAGCGGCACGAAAAACCGATCCTGTTCCACGAATGGCTGCAATGGGTGGCTGCCACCCAGCTTGCCGAGGCGCAGCAGCGCGCGCGCGCGGCCGGGATGCGTATCGGCCTCTATCTCGATCTAGCCGTCGGTGTAGCCCCGGATGGAGCCGACACGTGGTGCGCGCCCGATCAAGTCATTACCGGGGCCCGCATCGGCGCCCCGCCTGATTACTTCAACGCTACAGGTCAGGACTGGGGGCTTGCCCCGCTGTCGCCGAAACGAATTCGCGAAGGGAAGACCGATGGCCTGCGCGCCGTCCTGGACGCCGCCATGCGGTACGCCGGCGCCATTCGCCTCGACCACGTCATGGGCTTGCGACGCCTATTCTTGATCCCGCAAGGGCTCGCAAGCAGCGACGGCACCTACGTGGACTATCCGCTGGATGCGCAGCTCGACGTCGTCGCGGCGGCCTCGAGAGAATCGCGTGCAGTCGTTATTGGCGAGGATCTTGGGACGGTGCCGGCCGGCTTCCGCAACACCATGCGCAAGGCGAACATCCAGGGCTATCGTGTGCTGTTGTTTGAGCGCTCGGATGATCACGCGTTCCATCCCCCCGCCGCCTACGATCACAGCGCGCTCGCCTGTGTCTCCACGCATGACCTGCCGACGCTTGCTGGCTGGTGGCACAGCGTGGATATCGCGGAGCGCCTGAAAATTGGTCATCTCGCTTACCAGGATGAGGATGCGACCCGCGCTCTGAGGCTTGCCGATCGGCGCGCGCTAACCGCTGCGCTCGACCATGAGGTTTTGCTTCCGGCAGCCTATCGCAACCTCGCGGACCCGGATGCGTCCCTTCCCGACCAGCTCGATGACACTCTGGCGGTCGCCACGCACAGGTTCCTCGCGCGCACGCCGTGCCGACTTGTTGCAGTTCAGCTTGCGGACCTCGTCTGCTCTGAGGACTGTATCAACATACCGGGCACAACGGATGGGTATCCGAATTGGCGCCAAAAGCTGCCGGTAGAGCTAGAGCAGTTGGAGACTTGCGCCCGCTTCGACGCAATATGTCGTGCTATGAGCGAGGAGCGCCCGCGCACCAGATGATCGTGCCTAGAGCCACCTATCGCCTGCAGCTACGCAACGGCATGACGTTCCAGCGTGCAGCAGAACGCCTGGGATACTTGGCGAGGCTGGGTGTAAGCCACCTGTACCTCTCGCCGATCTTCGCTGCCACGCCCGGTTCCACGCACGGCTACGACGTCATCGACTGCAGTCGGCTTGACCCGGCACTCGGCGGCGAAGCGGGATTTGCGCTCCTCAGCGAGGCCCTCGAACGGCACGGACTAGGCCTCATTGTGGATTTCGTTCCCAATCACATGGCGGCAACGCCGCACAATATCTGGTGGCGGAGCATTCTCGAGTGGGGCCGGGACAGCGTGTACGGTCAGCATTTCGACATCGACTGGTCGGCTCCGCGACTGATCCTACCCGTGCTGCCAAAGTCCTATAGCGAGATGCTGGAGGAAGGCGCATTTGGCCTATCTCTCTCCCGCGGCGGTGGCGATCTCCGGTTCACGTACGGCGACCTTGAACTTCCGCTCACGCCGCCATCATACGCTGCGCTGCTTGGGGAAACGGCCAGCGACAGGTTCAAAGAGTTGGCCGTGCGGTTTGCCGCCGCAAAGCCGGAGAACACAGCGGAACTCAAGGCCGAATTGTCCCAGCTTGCTGACACCCCGGCGGCGCGTGCAGAGTTAGAAGCCGGGGTGCAAACCCTTGTTTCCAACAGCGATGCCTTGCATGCGCTGCACGAGCGGCAACTCTGGCGGCTGACTCATTGGCGGTCGGCGCGCGAGTCACTTACTTGGCGTCGATTTTTCGAGATCGCCGATCTCGTCGGGCTGAAGGTGGAGCGGGCAGACGTCTTTTGCGACGTCCACGCGCGGCTCTTGGAGCTTGTTGCCGCCGGCAGGATCTCAGGAATCCGGCTTGACCATATAGACGGTCTGGCCGATCCCAAAGGCTACCTTGAGCGGCTGCAAGCAGCCCTTGGTCAACGCGCACCCTTCTATCTCGTAATCGAGAAGATCCTGGGACCTGGAGAGACTGTCCGCGACGACTGGCCCGTTGCGGGCACAACTGGCTACGAGTTCAGCAAAGCGGTGAGCGATCTGCTAACCGATGTCGGCGGCGAGGCCAAAATGACGGAAGCCTACCAAGGCTTCCTCGGTCAGAGCGTCAGCTACACTGCGCTCGCGCTGGATGCCAAGCGGCGAATCCTGAAGCGCAATTTGGCCGGCGAACTGAGGAGGCTCGTCGACATAGCGCACGGGCTTGCTCAACGTTCGCTTGCCGTCCGCCACCTTGGTAGCGATACGCTGCGACTGGCGATCGTGGAGTTTGCCGCAGCACTCACGGTCTATCGCACCTATATCGATTGCGAAGGCCCCTCAGAACCTGACCGCGCCCTGATCGCCGCCACGATCGCTCGTGCCAAAGCCTCCCGCGAAGTCGAGGACGAGACCGCGTTCGACTTTCTCGAACGCCTATTGCTGCTCGATTTCCGCTCACCCGGGGATCGTTCCGACGCCCTGGCGTTTACGCAGCGCTTCCAGCAAACGACCGGTCCAGTAATGGCAAAGGCGCTCGAGGACACGGCATTTTACCGCTACAACCGTCTCGTTGCACTCAACGAAGTTGGAGGTGAACCTGATCATTTCGGCGCGCCGCCCGACGCGTTCCACCGTGCAATGGCGGAGCGGATGGCTCGCCAGCGTGCTGCTCTCAGCGTCACCAGCACGCACGATACAAAGCGCGGGGAGGATGCCCGTGCGCGCCTGATGGTGCTCAGCGAGTTGCCTACTGCGTGGGGCCTGAACGTCGCGCGCTGGTCCGCTCTTAACTCGCAACTAACAACGCCCGATGGCGGCACATCCTATCCCGATCGCGAGACTGAGTGGCTGTTCTATCAGGCTCTGCTCGGTGCCTGGCCCATGAGCTTAGATCTGGCAGACCGACCAGCGCTCGCCAACCTTGCGGACCGCATGGCGGCATTCATGCTTAAGGCCGTGCGCGAGGCGAAAGCCTTGACCAGCTGGACCGCGCACAACAAATCATACGAAGCCGCCATCGACCGGTTCACGCGCGGTGCGTTGGACCCCAGTCGTTCGCGGGTATTCCTTGCCGATTTCAGACTCACCTCTCAGCCGCTGCTGATCGCGGGTGCACTCAACAGCCTGTCACAGAAGCTGATCCAGATCGTCGCGCCCGGGGTACCCGACATCTATCAAGGTGCCGAAGCGTGGGAGCTGAGCCTCGTCGATCCCGACAATCGCCGGCCTATCAATTTCGACTGGCTCGAAGGCCAGCTCAACGGAGTTGCTGCCGCATCGTCTGAGGCCCTACTCGCCGGATGGCGGTCCGGCGTACCGAAGTTGCACGTAGTGGCACGCGGCTTGGCCTTGCGGAATGCGCAGCCGCGCCTCTTCGCCGAAGGAGCCTACGTGCCGCTTTCCCTTGCTGGACCGATGGCGCGTCACAGCATTGCGTTTGCCCGGGTCGACGATGAA
>CADEEC010000245.1 GCA_902826255.1 uncultured Hyphomicrobiales bacterium
TGGGAAATGCGCCTTGGCCCAATGCGAGGGCGTTGACGACGTAGCCGAGCAGCACGCCCTCGGCTATCGGCACGATGCCGAGCGCGATGCCCGAGATGATCACCCAGAAGGTTTGCGTGCGTTCGATGACGAGCATCGACAGCGCACGCTTGTAGACGTCCCAGATGGACATGCGGGATTGCCGATCAGGCCTGTTTCTTGAAGATCTTGAGCGTCTTGTAGTCGGGCGCCGGAGCGAATGGGCGAAGCTTCATCAGCTCCTGCGCCACCCCTTCGGCTTTGTCGTAGGCGAATGAGCCCGTGTAGAACATGACCTCGCCGCCGGGGCGCAACTTGTCGGCCATGATGAGCGTCATTTCCAGGTCGGTCAGTGCACCATAGCTGTCGTTGTCCGGCGTGCGGAACTCGCCAACGTGGAACAGGGCGGCATAATCGAAGGCCGGCAGCAGCCGGGGATCGAGCTGGTAGATGTCGCCGAAGTAGGCCTTGTAGGTGTGGCCGAGTCGCGGGTTCTTGATCAGCAGCTCGACGTAGTCGTCGTACTCCTGCGGCGAGGCTGTGATGCCGAGCACGGCATTGTTTGCCTTGGCTGCTTCCAGCCCGACGATGTGGTGGTTGCCGGTGCCGAAGTGGAAGATCGAGGCGTCCTTGACGCCCTTTTCCTCCAGGTACTGCACCAGGTGCAGGTCGCAGGGGCACTGGGCCTCGTCGAGGCTCCAGGTCTGATTCCAGTAGTTCAGCTTGTTCATGGCGTGTGCCCCAGGGTGGTTCCGGTCTTATCCGATATCATGTCGCGCGCGCCAAGGCCGGGCCTAACGGCACCAGGCAAGCAGCCTCGCCGTCGCGCTCCAATACATAGTGCCGATCGTGGTTGGTGGCAGAACTCAGGCGTTGCCCGAGGCTGATCATGGTGGCCTTCGGCAAGTCCGCCTTCAAGCGGCCGAGCAGCGTAGCCTGCGCTGTTTCATCCAATGCCGACAGCGCGTCGTCGAGCACGATGATGTCGGGCTTGTGAATCAGCAGGCGGGCGACGGCGAGACGCTGGCGCTCGCCGTTGGACAGCACCTGGTCCCAGCGCGCCACCTCGGATAGCCGACCCTTGAGCTGGCCGAGCCCGACGCGCTCCAAGGCCGCGATCAGCTCCGTGTCGCTGGCTTCCAGGTTGGGCTCGGGGTAGAGCAGAGCACCTTTCAGCGAGCCGAGCGGCAGGTAGGATTTCTGCGGCGCAATCATCACATGCGCGTCCGCGGGCAGGGTGAGCGTACCGCGCGAGCGGGGCCATAACCCCGCGAGCACCCGCACCAGTACTGACTTGCCCGTGCTCGACTCACCGCTGATGTGAACCGACTCGCCCGGTTTGACGGTCAGATTGGCGCACGACATCAGCGGCCGTCCGTTGCCGTCCGCGACCGCAACATCCTCCATCGCAATTTCAGGGCCGTGTGCCGGCTTGAGGCCGGCCTGGGCGGCGATATCGCCATCGATGGCGTCGCTGGCCGTCACGATGTCGATGACACGGCGCGCGGACGCGTACCACTCGGCCACGCGGTTGTAGTTGTCGACCACCCAGGAGATGGCAATCTGCACCTGGATGAAGGCCGCGGCGAGCTGCGTCACCTGCCCAAGGCTCAATTCGCCCGACAGATATTTCGGCGCGGCGAACAGCAGCGGCACCACTGGGATCATGGGGCCCGACGAGTTGGTGATCCAGGTGAGGTGGCCATGCTGCCAGACGATCGCCATCCAGCGCGCGACGACCGTGTCGTAAAGCCGGCCGAGCACCGCCTGCTCGTAGCGTGCACCCTGCATCAGGGCCACGCTCTCGGCGTTGTCGCGGATGCGCATCATGCCGAAGCGGAAGTAGCCCTCCGCCTCGTTCTTGCGGCCGACGTAGCCGACCAGCGGCGCACCCACCCACAGCATGAGCCCCGACGCGATGATGCCGTAGGCCAGCGCCACCCACACCATGTAGGCGGGAATGGTGACGGGCCCGAAGCCCGGGTCGAAGGTAATGGAGCCGCCCACTGTCCATAGAATGCTGATGAAGGCCGCCGCGCCCGCCACGGCCAGCACAAGACCGATGCCGAGATCAACCAGCGGCTCGGTGGCCCAGCGCGTGTCGTCGGAGATTCGATACTCTGGATTCGGCGGCTCCTTGCCGGTGACATTGAGGTGATAGAAGCGCTGCTTGCCGAGCCAGCGCGCGACCAGATGCTCCACCAGCCATGCGCGCCAGCGCACCTGCAGGGTCTCGCGCGTCAGCACGATGCCGACGCCGACCGCCGCCATCGCCACCACGATCAGGAAGAACACGAATACCGAGCTGGTCACATCCTCGACGTTGCGCGCCTCCAGGCTGTCGAAGAACCAGCGGTTCCAGTGGTTCATGGCGACGGTGGCGCCGGTCGACAGCAGCAGGCAGGCGGCGAGGCCCAGCGTCAGCGCCCAAGCGCTCTTTGAGGTCGTGCCGCGCCAGAAGCCGCCGGCGAAGCGGGCGAATGCGCCGACGACGCGTGGGTCCAGCTTGAACCCCGGGGCGTCGGGGGCGTGGATGTGATCAGCGCTCATGGGAACTCTGAAGGCGGTTGGAGGTGGCAAGCGGCGCGAACGGCGCCACCGTATCGGAGCCGCGCAGCCGGGCCAATGTCACGGGCGCGGCGTCGGCAGGGTGGATGGGGAGGGCGGCCTGCCGGGGCTTGGCGGACGGTCCCGTCAGTTCTCGCCAGGCGCCCGCAACGGGGCGGAAGATGAAGCGGACGCGGTGCTTGCCCGGTGGCACCGCGACGGCGCGGAACAGGACGTTGGCGCGCAGCAGCTCCGCCGGCCGGCCGTCGACCTCGACGAACCACCAGGGGTGCCAGAGATCGTTGAGCACGACCCAGCCACCTGACGGGCTGTCCGCGTCGATGAGCACCTCCGTGTTGCGGTAACGGACGATGCGCGCGGTGCCGGGGGGGGGCCGAGCCGAGACAGTCGGCGAGCCCTGCAACAGAACGGTGGCGCGCAGGTCGGCGTCGGGCCAGACACCCTCCTTCAGGATGCGGGCAAAGTCCGCATTCTGGTCCTGCGTCGCGAACAGCACGCGGTCCATCGCGCGCGGGTTCTCGTAGACGTAGCCGTCGGTGGTGCGAGCAACGAGCTTCATGTCGCCCGGCTTCAAGCTCTTGTCGATGTCTTCGATCGGCACGCCGGTGGCGATGAAGCGCAGGCCGAGCAGGTCGGCGAGCCGGGAGCGATAGGACGGAAACAGGGCTGAGAATTTGCGCTGGTCGGGCAGACCGACATGGTCGTCGGCGCCGGTTGCCGCGCTGTAGAGCGCCAGCCGCACGGGGTTGTACCCCAGCGTGTTCTCGAGGCGATGGGTAAGGCTCGCGTTTGGCCAATGGAAGCCGAGACCGGCCAATTCGATG
This sequence comes from uncultured Hyphomicrobiales bacterium, assembly GCA_902826255.1. GTDB lineage: Bacteria > Pseudomonadota > Alphaproteobacteria > Rhizobiales > Hyphomicrobiaceae > AWTP1-13. Next base: position 3,411 of record CADEEC010000245.1, read on the forward strand.
CGGTCGCGGCGTGTGTCGTTGGCGACGACGCTGCGCTTCAGGAGCGCGATGGTCGGGTTGGTGCTGGCCGGCTCGAGCACCTCGTACATCGCCCGCGGCTGCGCCGTGGCGCTGCCTGGCCCGTTGTTGTAGGCGAGGTCAGCGGCCGTGAAGGCAGCAATCGCGGCGATGGCAACGAGCGGCTGGTAGACAATGCGGCGACGGGCCAGTGCAAGCACGCCCGCACCCAACAGGAAAGTCACGGCCGCCGTCCCAAGCGGCACCGGCAAACGGGGCAGCCGGTCCAACCAGTAGCCGAGCGCAAATGCAATCTCGAAGCCGCCCGCGATGACACCGAGGACGAGATACACGAGTGGCTTGGTCAGCGGTGCGTCCGGCTCCTTGAACAGCCGATGGGTGCTGTAGCCGGCGAGTATGGCGGCCAGAGCGCCGATGAGAAACGTTGCGTCCGCCGGCCGGCGATAGAGGCTGACACCGGGCAGCACTTCGAACATCACGCGGAACACCGGCGTGTACCAGCCGAGCGCGTACAGGACGACAACGACGAACGCGACGGAGAAGAACCGGATTTCCGGCGCCCACAGCCGTCCGCGTGCGGCCGCCATCAGCAGCAGGATGAGCGGTATGGCGCCGAAATAGAGTTGCCCCATGTTCTGGGCGAGGAAGATGCCGGTGTCGGCCCACGCGAAGCTCGGCGGTCCCCAATAGTCCTCCATCGTGCCTGCGCCGCCGTAGAGATCAGGTGCGATCAGCGTGAGCAGCAGTCCCGGGTGCAGCGAGCCGCGCCCGGCGCTCACGAAATCGAACGAAGGACGGTTGGACTCGGCTGCCAGCAACGTGGTGAGCAGGATCGGGATCGCGGCCAGTGCAACGGCGACGGCGGCGGCCACCGCCAGCGGCAGGGCGCCCGACCGGATGGCGCCGGCCGGTGACGGTGCCGTAACGAGCCGCCAGAGCACGAGCGCCGACAGCAGGTAGACGGTGAGCAGTGCAACCTGATCGCGACCGATCACGATCATCGCGGCGACCACGCCGGCTGCAACGCCGTAGGGCACGGAGCGGCGTGCCACCGCGCGCTCCA
>CADEEC010000246.1 GCA_902826255.1 uncultured Hyphomicrobiales bacterium
TCAACGTCGGCGACACCGTGAAGGTGCAGATCGTCCGCATCAACCCGGAGACGCAACGCATCAGCCTCGGCATGAAGCAGCTGCAGGCCGATCCGTGGGCCAACATCGACGTGAAATACCCCATCAGCGGCAAGTTCTCCGGCACCGTCACCAACATCGCCGACTACGGCGCGTTCGTGGAGCTCGAGCCCGGCGTCGAGGGTCTGATCCACGTCTCGGAGATGAGCTGGACCAAGAAGAACGTGCATCCCGGCAAGATCGTCTCGACCAGCCAGCAGGTCGAGGTGCAGATCCTCGAGGTCGATCCGCAGAAGCGCCGCATCTCGCTCGGCCTCAAGCAGACCCAGGACAATCCCTGGGAGGTGTTCATCGCCGGCCATCCGAAGGGCGCGGTGGTGGAAGGCCCGGTGCGCAACATCACCGAGTTCGGCCTGTTCATCGGTCTCGATGGCGGCGTCGACGGCATGGTGCACCTGTCCGACATCGACTGGAACCGGCCCGGCGACGAGGCGATCAAGGACTACAAGAAGGGCGACATGGTCAAAGCCGTGGTGCTCGACGTCGATTCCACCAAGGAGCGCATCAGCCTGGGCATCAAGCAGGTGGCCGGCGACCCGATGGAGAGCGCAGCCGGCGTGGTGAAGAAGGGCAGCCAGGTGACCTGCGAGGTTGTCGCGGTGCAGGAGAACGGCATCGAGGTGAAGCTCGCCGACACCGACGTCACCACCTTCATCAAGCGCTCCGACCTGTCGCGCGACCGCTCCGAGCAGCGGCCCGAGCGCTTCCGGGTGGGCGACAAGGTCGATGCGGCCGTCACCAGCTTCGACAAGAACAGCCGCCGCGTCACCGTCTCCATCAAGGCGCTCGAGATCGCGGAGGAGAAGCAGGCGGTTGCCCAATACGGCTCGTCGGACAGCGGCGCCTCTCTCGGCGACATCTTCAAGGCCGCCATCAAGAAGAAGGAAGGCGGCGAGGAGTAGGCCTCGCCCCGTCCCACAGATTGCATCAACCCGTGCGCGCGCACGGGTTGATGCACACCGGCTGCGCGCATAAGGTGTCCGCGGCCATGCGCACCACAGCGAGACCCGCGTCATGACGCTTGAGACCGAGGCCGTCCTCGACCGCCGTCGCCTTCGGCGCCGTTTGTCCTGGTGGCGCGCGCTGGCCGTGATCGCCGCGTTCGTGGCGATCGGCGCGTTGGCATTCTCGTCAGCCGAGAAGATGGGCCTTCTGGAACAGCGCCAGATTGCCCGTGTCACCATCTCCGGCCTCATCACCGAGGACCGCGAGGTGCTGCGCATGTTCAAGCAGCTCGCGGAGAACAAGAGCGTGTCGGCCGTAATCCTGGTCGTCAACAGCCCCGGCGGCACCACGGCCGGCGGCGAGGCGCTGTTCGAGGCCATCCGCGAGCTTTCCAAGAGCAAGCCGGTGGTCGCACAGTTCGGCACGCTGGCGACCTCGGCCGCCTACATCGCGGGGCTTGCGAGCGACTACATCGTTGCGCGCGGCAACACCATCACGGGCTCGGTCGGCGTCATCTTCCAGTGGGCGGAGTTTTCCGGGCTGCTGGAAAAGCTCGGCGTGCGCATGAACGAGGTCAAGAGCGGGCCGCTGAAGGCCGTGCCCTCGCCATTCCAACCGATGGACGAAGCAGGGCGTGCTGCCACCGAGGAGATGGTGGCTGAATCCTTCAAATGGTTCGTCGGGCTGGTACGCGACCGCCGCAACATCGACACCAAGAGCATCCCCGGCCTGGAGCAGGGCCGCGTGTTCTCGGGGCGCGATGCCCTTGCGCACAAGTTGATCGACCAGATCGGAAGCGAACCGGAGGCGATCCGCTACCTCGAGGAGCAGCGCAGCGTTGCCAAGGGACTGAACATCGTTGACGTGAAGCCGAGGCGGGACTCCGACTGGAATTTCATTGGGCTGACGGGCCACCTGCTCGGCAGGCTCACGGGCATTCCCGGCATGGGCGAAGCGGCCAGCGTTCTGACGGACGATCGGCTGGCGCGGATGCGCCTTGACGGCCTCCTGTCCATTTGGCACGGTGCGGAAAAATAAAGGTTTTACAAGAGTTTCTTTGGGGCTGAGAGGGCGTGTTATGATCAAGTCCGAGTTGATCCAGAGGATCGCTGCGGCCAACCCACACCTGTATCATCGTGACGTCGAGCGGATCGTGAACGTCATCCTGGCGGAGATCGTCGAGGCGCTCGCCCGGGGCGACCGGGTGGAGCTGCGCGGCTTTGGCGCCTTCACGGTCAAGCATCGCGCGCCGCGCGTCGGCCGCAACCCGCGGACGGGAGCCTCGGTGTCGGTGGCCGAGAAGTTCGTGCCGTTCTTCAAGACCGGCAAGGAGCTGCGCGAGAAGCTGAACGAGCGCAAGCACTGAAGGCGCGCCGGCCGTCCTTCGGCCCGCCGCAACGTTGCAGACTGAAGCGGGAAGGATGGGCAGGTGTTGCGCCGCATTGTCTGGCTGGTGATCATCGTTCCCATCGCCCTGCTGCTGGTCACGCTGGCAGTCGCGAACCGGCATAGCGTCCGCCTGATCCTCGATCCGTTCCGGCCGGCGGACCCCGTCATCTTCATCAGCCTGCCGTTCTATGTGTACCTGCTCGGCGCGTTGCTGATCGGCGTTGCCATCGGCGGTGCCGCCACCTGGCTGACGCAGTCGCGCTGGCGCCGCAGCGCCCGCCGGCGCGGCATCGAAGCCGAGCGCTGGCACGCCGAGGCAGACCGGTTGCGGGGCGACCGTGCGCGTGACACGGCCCGGACGCAACCGCTGCTGCCCGCCAATCGCTGACACGGCCCATGCGCTACTTCAGTGCCGCCGATATCGACGCCGCGCTGAGCTATCCCGCCCTGGTCGACACGCTGGCGGCGGCGTTTAGCAAGGGGGCGTTGGCGCCCCCTCGTCACCACCACAGCGTCGCGCTGGCCGGGCGGCCGGAGGCAACCTGGCTCCTGATGCCGGCCTGGGAGGCGCGTGGACCCGGCGCACCGGAAGCCGGACGCTACATGGGCGTGAAATCGGTCACAGTCTTTCCCGACAACGATGCGCGCGGGAAGCCGGCCGTGCTCGGCACCTACCTGCTGCTGTCGGCCGAGACCGGCGATACGCTTGCCGTGATGGATGCCACGCGCCTCACCGTGTGGCGCACGGCCGCCGCCTCCGCATTGGCGAGCCGCAGCCTGTCGCGCCTGGACGCGGCGCGCATGCTGATGGTGGGCGCCGGCGCGCTGGCGCCGTTCCTGGTGCGCGCGCACCGGTCTGTGCGGCCGATTACCGACGTCGTGGTCTGGAATCGGAGCCCGGTGCGGGCGCAGGCGCTCGTGGCCGATCTGGCCAAGGATGGCATTGCAACCACCATCGCCGCCGACCTGCAACAAGCAGTGGCGCAGGCCGACATCATTACCACGGCAACGCTGTCGCCCGACCCGCTGATCCGCGGCGCCTGGCTCAAACCGGGCACGCACGTCGATAGCGTCGGTGCCTACCGGCCGACGATGCGCGAAACCGACGACGAGGTCGTCCGCCGCGCGCGGGTTTATGTCGACACGCGCGCAGGTGCGCTGGCGGAGTCCGGCGACATCGTGCAGCCCGTGCAGGCCGGCGTGATCGGCAAGGATGCGATCGTGGGCGATCTCTACGACCTCTGCCGCGGCAGCGCGCCGGGGCGGGGCAGCGCGCAGGAGATCACCTTCTTCAAGTCGGTCGGCGCCTCGATCGAGGATCTGGCTGCCGCCATCGCCGTCTACGAGCATCACGCGGCCTGAGCTATAGTGCGCCGATGACGGCAACCCTGGTCAAAATCTGCGGCCTCAGGACCGAAGCGGCGCTCGACGCGGCGCTGGACGGCGGTGCCGACTATGTGGGCCTGGTGTTCTTTCCGCCAAGCCCGCGCAACATTGCGCCGGAGGCGGCCGCGCCACTGGCTGAACGGGCGCGCGGGCGGGCAAAGATCGTCGCACTGATGGTCGATCCTGACGATGCGCTGATCGAGCGCGTTGTTGCCGCCGCCAATCCGGACCTCCTCCAACTTCACGGCGATGAGACGCCCGAGCGCGTACGCAGCATCCGGCAACGTTTCGGCAAGGACGTGATCAAGGCCATCAAGGTCAAGTCGGTAGAGGACGTGGCGGACGCCGCCCGCTATGCGGGGGCTGCCGACCTCATCCTGTTCGACGCACGGCCGCCGGCCGGCGCCGACAGGCCGGGCGGCCACGGCGCCACCTTCGACTGGCGCATCCTCCAAGGAGCGTCCCACCCTTACATGCTCTCAGGCGGCCTGACCCCCGACAATGTCGCCGAAGCCATCGCATCCACGGGCGCACACATGGTTGACGTTTCCTCGGGCGTGGAGCGCGCGCCGGGCGAGAAGGACGCGGGCCTGATCCGGCGCTTCCTTGCGGC
>CADEEC010000247.1 GCA_902826255.1 uncultured Hyphomicrobiales bacterium
CGAAATAGTCGACCGTCTGCACGAACGGGATCTTGAAGTAGAGACCCGGGCCGTACTCGCCGTTCGGCTGGTTGATGACCTTCTCGGGCCGGCCGAACTCGAGCACGATCGCCTGCTCGTTCACGTGCACGATGAAGACGGAAAAATATGCGATCGCTGCCACGAGACCGGCAAGCACCACGAGAACAGCTGAAAGGGCCTTAAGCATCAGTTGGCTCCCTTCGGCCTGGCTTGCTGCTGCGGATCGATCTGCAGGAACGGAAGCACGCCAGAGGTCCCGGTTTTGTTGTCGAGGATGATCTTGTTGGCGCCGGAGAGCACGCGCTCCATGGTTTCCAGGTAGAGACGCTTGCGGGTCACGTCCGGTGCCTTCTTGTATTCATCATAGACCTTCAGGAAGCGCGACGTCTGACCGACGGCCTCAGCCACGGATTCCTGCTGGTAGCCCTTGGCAGCCTGCAGAATGCGCTCGGCCTCGCCGCGTGCCTCGGGGATGATCTTGTTCGAGTATGCAAAGGCCTCGTTCTGCAGGCGCTCCTTGTCGGCACGCGCTGCCTGCACGTCGCGGAAGGCATCGATCACCTGCGACGGCGGATCGACCTTCTGCAACTGGACCTGATCGATCTGGATGCCGGACTGATAGTAGTTCAGCACGTCCTGCATCAGCTTCTGCACCTCGGCCTCGGTCTTCTGGCGCGCCTCGGTGAGGATGGGCGCGATATTGTTTTGGCCGACGATCTCGCGCATCGCGCTTTCGGCGACCTCCTTAACGGTGGCGTCGGGGTTCTGGATATTGAACAGATACTGCTTCGCATCCTTGATGCGCCAGAACACGACGAAGTCGACGTCGACGATGTTCTCGTCGCCCGTCAGCATCAGGCTTTCTTCGGGAACGTCGCGAATGCCGCCGCGGGCGCCGGCTGCCGTGCGCATGCCGACCTCGATGATGTTCTGCCGCGTCACCTTCGGCAGGCGCACCTCCTCGATCGGATAGGGCAGGCGGAAATGCAGACCCGGGCCCTCCTGGCGGTCGATCTTGCCGAAGCGCATGACGACGCCTAGCTCGTCGGGATTGACGCGGAAGGTGAAAGCGAAAAACGCCACCACGGCGATCATAACCGCCGCGATCAGGAACATGAGGGGCCCGGGAACGCCAGTGCCGCCTGGGATGACCTGCTTCAGCCTGTCCTGGCTGCGCTTGAGAAGCTCTTCCAGATCGGGCTGCTGGCTCGGGCCGCCACCGCCTGAGGGGACCTGACCCCAAGGTCCGCCCTTGCGGCCGCCACCGCCGCCCTGATTATTCCACGGCATCTATTCTTTGCCTCTCCATCACATTGAGATTCAGCGCCAGGACGACGCCCCGATAGGGCACCTCACTCACCTGTCGCTGTCCGGGAAATTCATGCCTGGCACGCTTATAGGGCACACTCCAAACCCGCGCAAACGCCGGTCGCCACCTCGGTATATGGTGGCAGGGCAAGCGACGCGCCATCCCCAAGCAGAGGTTAATGTGCGCGATCCAGCACGACAAAATCGGCAGCAAATTGGTCGTTTGCGGACTGCGGCAGGGCCTCCCGCGATGTTTCACGCCACAAGACGGCATCGAACGGCTCAAGAACCGTATCGCCCTCCGGGCGTGCTTTCACGACGGTGAGATAGATTCGATCGGCAAACGGAAGGGCTGCGCGAAAGATTTCAGCGCCGCCGATCACGGCAATTTCATCCACCTTGCGCGCTCCCGCGAGCTTGCGCGCCAGCGCCAATGCCTCCTCGACACTGGCGGTCACATGGATGCCGGGGGCAGCAAAGTTTGCTTGCCGGGTGATGACGATATTGTCGCGCCCGTCGAGCGGCTTGCGGAGCGACTCGTATGTCTTGCGCCCCATAACTACGGGCTTGCCCATCGTCACCTTGCGGAACCGCTTGAGGTCGGTCGGCATGCGCCACGGCAGCTGGCCGTTGCGACCAATGACGCCGTTCTCGGCAACCGCGACAACGAAAACGACGATCATGTGCGGTGGCTCACGGGGATGAGATCGTCGGGCACGTGGAACCAGTTGCGGTAGCCGCGGCAGGGAAAGAACGGCAGTGGACGCGGATTGCGCAAATACCAGGCAAAGGCGCCCGGCTCATACCAGCGGCTGCCCGAGGCAGGCGCGACATCGCTCAGCTCCACCGAGCCGATGATGCCGCCGACGGCGAACTCGTCCTCGCTCGGCAGCATGGCGAAATCGGACTCGGCCGCGAACACTTCAATCGCCTTCTCGAAGTCTTCCTTGGTCGCGTCGAGGCTCGCGTGCACCAGAAAGCGCCCACGATAGTTGCAGGGGCGCGGGCGATTTTCCACGTCCTTGCCGGCGTGGATGATCGCCCAGGCCCACACGGGGCGGATGCTCAGCGCCATCATCGCGCTAAACCGCCACCTCCGCTTTGATGTGAGGATGGGGGTCGTAACCCGTCAGTTTGAAGTGCTCGAACTGGAAATCGAAGATCGAACGCACTGACGGATCGATCTCCATGCGCGGAAGTACGCGCGGCGCGCGCGTGAGCTGCAAATCGGCCTGCTCGAGGTGATTGAGGTAGAGATGTGCGTCGCCGAACGTGTGCACGAACTCGCCGGGCTTCAGATTGGTGACCTGCGCCATCATCAAGGTAAGCAGCGCGTAACTCGCAATGTTGAACGGCACTCCGAGGAACACATCCGCGGAGCGTTGGTAGAGCTGGCAGGAGAGACGACCGTCGGCGACGTAGAACTGGAACAGGCAATGGCACGGCGCCAGCGCCATGTCGGGAATGTCGGCCGGGTTCCAGGCCGTAACGATGATGCGGCGGCTGTCGGGGTTGGTCTTCAGCGTCTCCACCACCTCGCGGATCTGATCGATGCTGTGGCCGTCGGGCGAAGCCCATGAGCGCCACTGCTGGCCGTAAACGGGGCCGAGATCGCCGTTCTCATCCGCCCAGTCGTCCCAGATCGAGACCCCGTGTGCGTTAAGGTATTTGGTGTTGGTATCGCCGGCGAGGAACCAGATCAACTCATGGACGATCGACTTCAGATGCAGCTTCTTGGTGGTGACGAGCGGGAAGCCCTCGTCGAGATCGAAGCGCATCTGGTGCCCGAACACGCTGAGCGTGCCGGTGCCGGTGCGGTCGGTCTTGCGGACACCCTCGCGGCGCACGCGGGCCAGGAGGTCTAGGTATTGCTGCATGCCTTATAGGTAGTCGATTCCAGGCCCCGCCCCAAATCACGCGGGCGTGCTGGATTCAGGCTGGGGGCGGCGGCAGGTCCACGAAGCGCAACACCAGCACGATCAAGGAGTTGTAGACGGCGTGGCAGACGATTGGCACCCACAGGCTGCCGGTGCGCCACAGCAGCCAGGAGAAGATGAGGCCGATGGAGAACACCTCCACCAGGCCGATGGCCGAATAGCCGGCATGCAAGGTTGTCCACAAAGCCGCCGTGATAAGCGCCGCCCACCAGAAGCCTAGCCGCGTGCGGGCGAGCGCCGACTGCAGGAAGCCGCGGAACAACAGCTCCTCCGATAGGGGTGCGCCGATGCCGATCACGGCGGCGGTAAGGATCCAGTCGGGACCGCGCACCATGTCGTAGAACAGCCTGAGGTCGGCGAGCATGTCGTGCTGGATGAGGAAATACTGAATGCCCGCCATCAGCACCTGCAGGACCGCCAGCAGTCCCAGCGCAGCCAGCAGCGTGCGCAGCCCATGCGGCACATCGCGCAGCGCCAGCACCTCGCGCACGCCGCCCCGGGTCGCCGCCAGCAGCGTCAGCAGCACCACCAGCACCTGCCAGATCGCAAACATGCGGATGCCGGTGGAGGCGTCGTTTGCGGGTGCCATGTCGAGGGCTGCAAAGCCGCCTTCGACCCACGCCATCGCGAAAACGCCGATGGCGCCGCTGACGGTGATGATGGCCAGTGCGACAAGGAGCGCGGACGCGACCCCCCAGGGCGTGCGGGGCTCATACAGCGGCGGGCCGCTGAACAAGGTGCTGTCGCGGGCGAACAGGCGGCCTTGTATATCCTGCTGAGGTTCCACGATGACTTCCGCTCCGCTGTGGCGGCTCCCAAGCGGCCGCGGGTCGCCAACTTTTCTTTAGGAACGTCTGTCCCTATATTAGGGGTGCTGGATTCGTCCAGCTATGGCGATAAATGGCCATCGTAATAAGCCTATCGGACCCGGGGGCAGTACCCGGCGCCTCCACCACATGCCGCAGCCAAGCTCGAGCGAAGCGGCGGCATCTGATGGGGGCGAACTAGGATCGACGAGGGTGTAAAGGGTGTGCTTTTGCCCGGCATGATACCGCCGTTATCGGGTCAATCAGAATAGTTGCCAATGACAACTATGCTGAGGCTGCTCTCGCTGCGTAATGCAGT
>CADEEC010000248.1 GCA_902826255.1 uncultured Hyphomicrobiales bacterium
CGCTTCGGCTCAGTCGGCGGCGGCGGGCGCTACGACGGCCTCGTCGAGCGTTTCCTCGGCCAGAAGGTGCCTGCGACAGGTTTCTCCATCGGCGTCTCGCGCCTGCAAGCCGCACTCGCCGCCATCAACAAGGACAAGCCCGCGGCCAGCGAAGGCCCCGTGGTCGTGCTGGTCATGGAGAAGAACCGCCTCGCCGACTACCAGAAGATGGCGCAGGCGCTGCGCCAAGCGGGCATCCGCGCGGAGATGTACCTCGGCACCTCTGGCATGAAGGCGCAGATGAAATACGCCGACAAGCGCGGCGCCCCTTGCGTCGTCATCCAGGGCGGCGACGAGCGCGCCAAGGGCGAGGTGCAGATCAAGGATCTGGTCGAAGGCACCAAGGCTGCCGCCACCATCAAGGACAGCAAGGAGTGGCGCGAAGGCCGCCCCGCGCAATTCTCCGTTCCCGAAGCCGACCTCGTCGCCAAGGTTCGCGAAGTGCTGGCGCGGCACAGGGGCTGAGACATGCAAACCAAAGGTGTCATCCTCGGGCTTGTCCCGAGGATCCAGCGATCAACCGACGCCGGAGCAATCGGATGGATGGATGGTCGGGACAAGCCCGACCATGACAACGCGTGTGTGGGAGCCAGTCGGTAACACCCATGTCCCCCGCCGCCACCCTTGCAGATAGCGACGCCCTCGACGCGGAAGCGCGGCGGCTGATGGCTGCGTTCACCGGCGCGGGCTATGAGCGCATCGCCCCGGCCGTCATCCAACCGGCCGGCCTGTTCCTTGACGTGATCGGCGAGAGCCTGCGCGGCCGCACCTACGTGTTCAGCGATCCCGACGGCGAGGAGCTGTGCCTGCGCCCCGACCTCACGGTGCCGACCTGCCGGTGGCATCTGGAGCGCCACCCCGGCGGCCGGGCGGCGGCGCGCTATTGCTACAGCGGCTCCGCCTTCCGCTACCAGCCGGTCGGCGCCGACAGCGCGCACCCGCGCGAGTTCCATCAGGCCGGCATCGAATCCTTCGGCGTGGCCGATCGTGAGGCGGACGACGCCGCCGTTCTGGTGCTGATCCTCGACGCGTTGCGCACGTCGGGCCTCGACGGGCTGCAGATACGCATCGGCGACCTCGGGCTGTTCAACGCCCTTATCAACGCCATCGCCATGCCGGAACGCTGGCGGCGGCGGCTGAAGAACAAGTTCTGGCGCTCGGATGCATTCCGCGCCGAGCTGGCGCGGCTGAAAGCCGGCCCCGCAGCGCACGGGCAGGGCTTGCCGTCAGAGCTCGTACTGGCCCTTGATCCCGCAGATGCCGAAACGACAACAGCGCGCGTGCTCGACTATCTGGACCGCACGGGCATCGAGCTGATCGGCACGCGCACTGCCGAGGAGATCGCCGAACGGCTGACGGCGGAAGCGGCCGACCTGCAGGAGCCGCCTCTCGCACCCGAGAAGGCGGCGCTGATCGAGCGCTACGTCGCCATCAAGGCGCCGGTGCACGAGGTGGCGGATCGCCTGACCGAGCTGGCGCACGCGAGCGGGGTCGATCTCGCGGCGGCCGTTGCCGCGTACCGGCGCCGGCTGGCGCTGATCGAAGCGGCCGGCATCAGCATGAGGGGCGCGGAATTCTCGGCCGAGTTCGGCCGCAATCTGGAATACTACACGGGCTTCGTGTTCGAGGTGATCGCACCCGCGCTCGGCGCCAAGAGCCCCGTGGCGGGCGGCGGCCGCTACGACAGCCTGCTTGCCGAAGTCGGCGCACTGCTGCCTGTGCCCGCGGTCGGCGCCAGCATCCACACCGAGCGCATGCTCGCGGTGCTGCCGGGGGCACGGCCATGACCGGCAACGGCAAGCTCGTCCTGGCGCTGCCCTCCAAGGGCCGCCTGATGGACCAGTGCAACGCCGCCCTGGCAAAGGCCGGCATCGTGGTGGAGCGCACCGGCCCTGCGCGCGGCTACAAAGGCGAGATCGCCGGCATGCCGGATGTGGAGGTGAACTTCGTCTCGTCGGGCGAGATCGCACAGTTCCTGAAATCAGGGTCCGCGCACCTCGGCATCACCGGCGAGGACCTGATCCGCGAAAACATGGCCGACGCGGACGAGCGCGTGCGTCTGCTGGCGGGGCTTGGCTTCGGCCGCGCCGACGTGGTGGTGGCCGTGCCCGCGTGCTGGCTCGATGTCCGCCGCATGTCCGACCTGGAGGAGATGGCGCTCGCCTATGCGCGCCTGCACGGCCGCCGCGTGCGCGTTGCGACCAAGTACATGACCATGACGCGGCGTTTCTTCGCCAAGAGTGGCGTAACCGGCTACCGCATCGTCGAAAGCCTGGGCGCCACCGAAGGAGCCCCGGCGGCCGGCCTCGCGGAGTTGATCGTAGACATTACGACCACCGGCGCCACGCTGAAGGCCAACGGCCTTAAAGTCTTGGACGACGGCGTTATCCTGCAGTCGGAGGCCAACCTGATCGCGTCGAATGCCGCGCCCTGGACACCGGAACTCAGCGCAATCGAGGCGCGGATCGTGGCCCAACTCCGCGGCTGAACGGCTGGCGGAATTGCCACGCAACCCGGAAAACGGATACGACGAGCGCACCGTCGCAACGGTTTCCTTAGCGCGCCTCTGCAGGTTGGCGTACCTTTACGGAGCGTGCCGGCGTCGATAGCGGATCCTACTTACCCGTGACAGCGATCAAACCCCTTCGGGCGGCCGCCTTCTTGGTTGCACTTCTGGTCGGCGCGATCCTGCCAGGCCAGGCGCTTGCCCAGCAGGTGCCTCCATCGCGCGGGCTTGAGTTCCGCGGCGGCGTGCTGGCGCACGATGTGCCCGGCCTGTGGGCCGGCTTCTCGCTCGAAAGCGGCATCGACATCAACGCCGAACTTCTGTTCGGCGGTGGCTATCCCATACTCGGGGGACGCATCCGTCCCGCGCTGGGCGTAAGCGTGAACACGCGCGGCGACACCAGTCGTATTTACGCCGACGCACGCTGGGAGATCGAAAGCCCGAGCGGCATCTTTTTCGCGATCGGCCTCGGCGCGGCGGTGCACGATGGCCTGCTCGACCCCACCGACCCGGACCGCAAGGCTTTCGGCTCGCGCATCCTGTTCCATATCCCGATCGAGATCGGCCTGCGGCTCGACGAGCGCAACAGCATCTCGGTCTACTTCGAGCACATGTCGAATGCCGGGCTGGCCGACAGCAACGAGGGCCTCGACAGCATCGGCGTGCGCTACGGCTACCGCTTCTAGGCGGCGCCGCGCCTAATCGAGCCCTGCGATCTTCGGCCGGCGGTCCGACCACGGCCTCGCCTGCTCGAACAGCGCCGCGATCCGCAGCAGCCGCGCATCGTCGTTGCGCCGGCCGACGAGTTGTATGGCGACCGGCAGCCCGTCGCTGTGGAACCCGCACGGCAAGCTGATGGCGGGATGGCCGGTGAGGTTGAAAGGGTGGGTGTAGGGATACCAGGCCTTGCGCACCGTCCCGACCTTCACGCCCTCGATCTCGATCGACTCGAACAGTTTCTCCTCGATCGGAATGGCCGTGCGCGCCAGCGTCGGCGTCACGATCACGTCATAGCGATCGAACCATCTCTGCACCTTGTGAAAAAGCTGCGTGCGCCCGAGCAACGCGCGCCCCACTGCTTCGCCGGTCGTGTCCTTGCCAAGCTCCATCTGCCTGAGCAGTGTCGGGCTCAGCCTGTTGCCCCACTGTGGAAGAAGGTCGCGGAAGCGCGCGTTCCAGATGGCGCTGGCGTAAGCGAACCAAATCGGCTCGACCGGCTCCAGGTCGTCGTCCATGGGCTCGACCGAGGCGCCAAGTTGACCCAGCGCCATGGCCGCCCGCTCGGTCAGCGACAGCACCTCGGAATCGATCACGGTGTTTGCCATCTGCGGCCGCCAGGCAATGCGCAAACCGGCAAGCGACCCTTCAGGCTTGGCCGCAGCCACGAAGCCTGTCGACGGCGACCCGTAGGAGTAGGGATCGCACGGGTGCTCGCCGGCCATCGCCTCCAGCATGAGCGCCGTGTCCATGACGGTGCGCGCCATCGGATTGATGCTGGAAAAATTTGCGAACACGTCAGGGGCCATGTCATGCGGCACAACGCCCGCAGACTGTTTGAAGCCGACGACGCCGTTGGCAGCAGCCGGGATGCGGGTGGAGCCGCCTGCGTCTGTTCCGACACCGATCGCGCACAGCCCCGCCGCGAGAGCGACCCCCGCGCCGCCCGACGAGCCTCCCGACGTGCGATCTGCCGCCCAGGCATTGCGCGTGCGCCCAAACAGCGGCGCTTCGGTGTAGGGCATGTGCCCAAACTCGGGTGTCGTGGTTTTGCCCATC
>CADEEC010000249.1 GCA_902826255.1 uncultured Hyphomicrobiales bacterium
TGCATGGATTTCTCGACGCCGGTGATGGTCATCGGGGCCTCGCCCTGGCCGTAGAGCTGATAGAGCTTCGGCCCGAACAGCTCCAGCGCGCGCCTGAGGTCGGCGAGATACATCGGCGCGCCGCCGAAGATGATGGTCTTGAGCCCGCGCGTGTCGGCCGATCCGGCGCTCGGATCATTGAGGAGGCGCGTCACCATGGTGGGTGCGGCGAACATGCTGACGTTGGCGTATTGCTTGAGGGCGGCGAACACGCGCTCGGGCTCGAACGAGCCGGCGGCGATCACGTTGCAGGAGCCGCGCGCGAAATGGGCGAGGCCGTAGAGGCCGGAGCCGTGCGTGAGCGGGGCGGCGTGCAGGATGGTGTCCTGCGTGTCGATCCAGTCGATGTCGGCATAATAGGCGTGGCAGGAGAAGATCAGGCTGCGGTGCGGCAGCATGGCGCCCTTGGGCTTGCCGGTGGTGCCGCTGGTGTAGAACAGCCATGCTTCCGACAGCGGATCGCCGGGCTCGCCAATGATGCCGTCGGCGCCCAACAACGCGGCGTGGTCGCGCGTGCCCGTGATGATGAGAGGCAGCGATCCAATGCCCGCGCTCGTCAGCTCGTCGCCGAGCTTGCGGCTGGCGAAACAGAGCTGCGCGCCGGCGTCGTTGAGGATCCAGGCCATCTCCTTGGGATGCAGCTTGCTGTTCATGGGCACCGCGGACAGGCCAGCGCGCCAGATGCCGTACAGCAGCGGGTAGAACTCGGGCGCGTTCTCCATGGCGATGCCGACGCGCGATCCGGGCGCGAGGCCGTGGCGGTGACGCAGCGCATGGGCGATGCGGCGGACCTGGTCCTCGAAGGCGGCGTAGGTCAGGCTGCCGCCCTCCCACGCG
The DNA here is from genome assembly GCA_902826255.1 of uncultured Hyphomicrobiales bacterium. Lineage (GTDB taxonomy): Bacteria > Pseudomonadota > Alphaproteobacteria > Rhizobiales > Hyphomicrobiaceae > AWTP1-13. The sequence continues at coordinate 877 of CADEEC010000249.1, forward strand.
ATCGCCGTTCTCCCGGGATAAATCCGGGCGATGGCCTGGAGTGTCAGGGATGTGTTCATTGCGCGCGACCTGCCTGCCTTGCTCTGCGCTCCGGAACGTGCCATCGCCTCATGCCGCGGGCAAGCCGTGCGTGCCCGCAAGAGACTGCTTCCTCACGCGCCGTCACAGATGCCGCTCACCAAAGTTTCCATTGCCGCCAGGGATCTGGAATCCGCCGATCGGGTGGTGGCGGCGCTGGCCGCACCGGAGCTGCCGGAGCCGCTGGCGAGCACCACGTTCGAAGTGCCGGCCGGCGGCTATCTGGTGGAGCTGTACTACGACCGCGACGTCGCCGCCGCTGCGCTCGAGCAGGCGCTCGCGGGTCACGGCGTGCAGGCCGGCAAGCCGGTGCTTGAGGCGTTGCCGGAGACGAACTGGGTGGCCGTCTCGCAGGCCGCTTTGCCGCCGGTGATGGCGGGCCGCTTCATCGTGCACGGCAGCCACGACCGGGCGCGCTTCCTCATGCGCCGCACGGCCATCGAGATCGAGGCCGGCGAGGCCTTCGGCACCGGGCACAACGCCACCACCACGCTGTGCCTGCGGGCCCTCGACCGGCTCGCACATGCGCGCAGTTTCGCGCGTGTGGTGGATGTGGGGTGCGGGACAGGCGTGCTGGCGCTGGCCGCCGCGCGCGTCTTCCCGAAAGCTTGCGTCATTGCGACGGACAATGATCCCATCGCCACCGGGATGGCGCGCGACAACGTGCGCCTGACGCGTCTGCTCGGTGGCGTGGCGGTGATCGATGCAACCGGCTTTGTCCATCCGCGCCTGCGGGGACTGCGCCCCGATCTCGTGCTGGCAAACATTCTTCCTGGCCCGCTGATTGAGCTGGCGCCGGTCGTGCGGCAGCGGTTGGTGCGCGGCGGAGTTGCCGTGCTGTGCGGCCTGCTCACGCATCAGGTGCGCGAGGTTGCGGCCACTTACGGGTCAGTTGGATTCCGCCTCATCGCCAAGGACACGGACGCGGGCTGGGCCGCGTTGACGGTGCAGCGCCGCTGACGTCAGCCCGCAAAGATCGGACGCACCGAGTCCGACAGCAGCCGTATCTGAGCTTCGGGGTCGGTCAACGTGAGCTGGGCGGCGAACCAGTCCGTCACCACCTGGCAGACTTTCTCCGGCGCGGCCTTCGATAGCGCTTTCTCATCCGAGAACAGCTGCATGTCCTCCTGCGTCCAGCCCATCTTGCGCAGGTTGGCGGCCAGCAGCTCGTGATGAGCGGGCGTGGGCCGCGGATAGACGCGCGGCTGCTTGCGGCCCTCGGCCACCGCCTCGAACACGGCGGTGAGCTGGGCCTGCAGATGCGCGGTGTGCTTGGAGGCGCGCAGCAGGAAATCGACGACGGCGGGGTTCTCCTCGCCCTCCGAGATGAACCCGTAGCAGGTCGCGGGGCTTTCGCGGCGCAAGCGGGAGAGGTTCTCGTGATAGGCGACCACGACGCTTTTGATGCGCGGCAGGGTCGCGGACAGCCCGTTCACCACCTGCCTGCGCCGCAGCTCGACCAGCTTGCGCGCGAGGTGCTGGCCGACGTCCGCGTCGCTCTTGTTCTCGCGCCCCATGGCGACGAGCTCGTCGAGGCGCTGCGCATACCAATCCGGGAACTCACGCTTCATGACCTGCCACAAGGCGGCGGTCTGCATTCTGGCGTCGATGGCCTCGGCGCTGCCGCGCAAGCCCGCGAACGGCGGCACATCGAGTGCCTTGCGGTCTGTGCCCTCGAGTGCGGTGCTGTCGGAGCCGGAGGACTTGAACAGCGACACATATTCGCTCAGCCGGTCGCGGTGGCCGTAGGCAAACCAGGCCGAGCCGGCGAGCACGCCCAGGACCAGGACGGCAACCAGCAGCTTGCGCAGGCCGCCGCCACGCTTTCTGCCATCCTCCTCGTCGTCCAGCGGGTCGGTGGCGAGGGGGCGCGTACGGGCGGGCTTCTCGCGTTGCGACGGCTGGGTGACCGGGCCGCCGCCGGCCGGCCGGGCTGCGGGACCGGTGCGCGGATCGGCCTGGTTCTGCGGCGGAAACACGACCAGGGCCGGCCGCCAGTCGGGGAAGCCTTCGCGCCACAGCAGGTCGGTCGGCTGCAGGTGGCCAAGCTCGATGAACTTGCCGAGCTCTGCGTCGGAGATCGGTCCGAATTGCTGGCCGTCGCGCGCAAGGTACCATTGCGACTGCGAGCCCGGCGGAGACATTTCGTTCACAAGTAGGCTCGGTTGTTTGCGTTCTTTGTCGACCCAGAGATTGCAAGGCCTCCCTGGGACAATCGTCTACGAATAAACCGATTTTTACAACCAGTTGCGGCCGCGGAAAGGCATTAATCCGGCCTTTTTTACGGCCCGGCGGGCGGCACCCGGCCGCGGTTGTATCGGCTGACCCCCAAAGCTATAACGCGGCGCAAACAAGCCACGCATATCGAGACCGAAACAGGAGGCCGTATGGCTGTCGAGCGAACCTTTTCCATCATCAAGCCGGACGCCACGGCTCGCAACCTCACGGGCGCCGTCAACGCGGTGATCGAGAAGGCCGGCCTCAGGATCGTCGCCCAGAAGCGGGTGAAGTGGACCCAGCAGCAGGCCGAGAAGTTCTACGAGGTCCACAAGGAGCGGCCCTTCTACGGCGACCTCGTCAAGTTCATGACGTCGGGCCCGATCGTGGTGCAGGTGCTCGAGGGCGAGAATGCGGTGAAGAAGTACCGCGAGGTCATGGGCGCCACCGATCCGGCGAAGGCGGACGCCGGCACCGTCCGCAAGCAGTTCGCCGAGAGCATCGAGCGCAACTCCGTGCACGGCTCCGACAGCCCCGACAACGCCAACATCGAGATCGGGCTCAACTTCAAGCCTGAGGAAATCGTCGGCTAGCATCGCCGCACGGCTGTGGCGCGTGGCTGTCCGGGAGGAGCGTCCCATGATCACGCCGGACTACGTGCGCGCCATGGCCGGCTACAACCACTGGCAGAACGAGAGCATCTACCGCGCCGCCGACACGCTGTCCGACGACGCGCGCAAGCAGCAGCGCGGCGCCTTCTTCGGCTCCATCCACGGCACGCTCAATCACCTCTTGTGGGGCGACCAGATGTGGATGAGCCGCTTTGCGGGCACGCCCAAGCCGCGCGCGCCGGGCATCCCCGCATCGGTGGCCACGCACGAAGCGTGGGCCGACCTTGTGCGCGAACGCCAGGCGTTCGACCATGTCATTCAGGAGTGGGCGGACGGCGTCGCTGCGGACTGGCTGGCGGGCGACCTGACCTGGTTCTCGGGCGCGGCCGGCCGGGAGGTGACGAGGCCGAAGTGGGTGCTCGTGACGCACATGTTCAATCACCAGACGCATCACCGCGGCCAGGTGCACTGCATGCTGACGCAATGCGGCGCCAAGCCCGGCGCGACGGATCTGCCGTTTCAGTTCGCGT
>CADEEC010000250.1 GCA_902826255.1 uncultured Hyphomicrobiales bacterium
ATATGCTTGAACACAAGCTGCTGACGCACCTGGTGCGGCCCTTGTAGTCCCGGCCCCCTGAGCTTGCTCAAGACATGCGAGAAGACCGCATGCTGCTTCACGCGCGGCGCGCTGAAGCTTGACGTGCGGAATGACGATGGACCGGGCTGCCGGATGCGCGCTGAGATGGATTGCAGCAGCGCCTGGTGATGCTTGCCCGACGAGAGCACGCGCGCCGCCTGCGTCGCCGGCGGCTGCCCTCGTGCCTTGGCGATGGCATTGCGCACCGTCCGGATGCGGTTGTGAACCGTTGCTTGCGGTGTCGACACCTGCCGGCTCGACTGCACCTGCGATAGCGCACGCTGAATGAGCGCCTGATGCGGCCTCTGATGCGAAATCCTCGCGGCCGTACTCACGGAAGCCGGAGGCACCGTAGCTGATGGCGGCGACGCAGCTGGCGTGGCCGGCTTCCGCGCCGCCTTGGCTGCGGCAACCAACTGCTGGAGGCGCTGCACATGCTGCTGCTGTGCGGCGATCGTGGACTGAACCTGCTGCAGCTTCTGCGCCGTAGCCGCAGCCTGCTGCGCGGCGCGCAGCTGCTGAATCGCCTGCAGCCGCTGCACCGCCTGTTGCGGTCCGGGTTGTTGCGAGGAGGGCCGCTTGTTGACCCTTCCGGCGCGATTCTTGCGCCCGTCAGCGTGCGCCTCGGAAACAAGCAAGCCGTTGAAAGGTCCGATGGGGACAAAGCCGCCTATGCCGAGCGCAAGCGAAACAAAAACGGCCAGAAACCGGCCCGCTCCATCGCCCCCACACTTGCGACTAACGCTACGCATCCCACGCCCCGCCAACCTTCGCGAGCGTACAACCTGTATCGCAATTGAGGAGAGCTTTGGGTGACTCTCGGCCACACCCCCGGATGCTGTGGATAACCACCCGCGCAGATTGCAAGCGCGCGCGAGACACCACGTCTCTATTTGGAAACGTGCCTTTGTCTGCGAGCGCACGTCTCAAAAAAAGGGCGGTCTACTTGAACTCGATCTTGAGGATCTCGTAGCTGCGCGCGCCTCTGGGTGTCGTCACTTCCGCGCTTTCGCCCTTGGACTTGCCGATCAACGCACGCGCAATGGGCGAGCTGATGGAAATCTTGCCGTCGCGCAGGCTTGCCTCGTCCTCGCCGACGATCTTGTATTTGACCTTGTCGCCGGAATCCTCGTCCTCCAGCGTCACGGTCGCACCGAACTTCACCGATGTTCCGGAAAGCTTCGATGTATCAATGATCTCTGCGCGCGCGATCTTGTCCTCGAGATCGGCGACCTTGGCCTCGTTGAGACCCTGCGCGTCCTTGGCGGCGTGATACTCGGCATTCTCCGACAGGTCGCCATGGTCCCGCGCCTCCGAGATCTGCTGGATGATGCGCGGACGCTCCTCGGTCTTGAGGCGGTGCAGCTCGACCTCGAGCTTGCGATAACCCTCAACGGTCATCGGCACCTTTTCCATGGCTCACTCGCATTTCTCCGGGTCGGCCCGGACTGAACGTCGGCACCAGTGTTTCAGTTTCACCCAGTCTGATTGTTTTGGCCAGACCTCAAGGCCCGGAAACCCACGTCACAATCGTCGGGATCAGCGGCCTACGTAGGATTGCAGAGGTGCTACCTCAAGGGTGCCGGCCGCCAGCGCCTTGATGGCCTCGGTCGCGGCCAGTGCACCGGCCAAAGTTGTATAATACGGGATGTGGTGGAGCAAGGCCGTGCGCCGGATATCCTTGGAATCGCTGAGCGCCTTGGCCCCTTCCGTGGTGTTGAAGACGAGTTGTACCTCGCCGTTCTTCATCAGGTCGACAATATGCGGGCGGCCTTCCAGCACCTTGTTGACCTGCTGACAGGGAATACCGTGCGCGTCGAGCGTGCGCAGCGTGCCGCCGGTGGCCAGGATGCGGAAACCGGCATCGGCGAGGACGCGCATCGCGGCCACCAGCGGCTCCTTGTCGATGTCGCGCACGGAAGCGAACACGGTCCCCTTCAGCGGCAGTGTGTTGCCCGCGCCGAGCTGGCTCTTGGCAAACGCCATCGCGTAGTCGCGATCGATACCCATCACCTCGCCGGTCGAGCGCATCTCGGGGCCGAGGATGGTGTCGACGCCAGGGAAGCGCGCGAACGGGAACACTGCTTCCTTGACCGCGACGTGGCCGAGCTTTTGCTTCTTGAGCCCGAACGAGGCGAGCGGCTCGCCCGCCATGATGCGCGCGGCGATGCCGGCGACCGGCTTGCCGATCACTTTGGCCACGAACGGCACCGTGCGCGACGCGCGCGGGTTGACCTCGAGCACGTAGATCTCGCCGTCCTTCACGGCATATTGCACGTTCATGAGTCCGACGACGTTGAGCGCGAGCGCGAGGTCGCGCGTCTGCGCCTCCAGGCGCGCCATGAGATCGTCCGACAGCGAATGCACCGGCAGGGAGCACGCGCTATCGCCCGAGTGGATACCCGCCTCCTCGATGTGCTCCATGATGCCGGCGATGAAGGTGTCCTTGCCGTCGCTGAGGCAGTCGACATCGACCTCGATGGCGCCGGAGAGATAGCGGTCGATGAGCAACGGACGCTCCGATGATACCGCCAGCTCCGACGGCTGATCGAGGGTCGCGGCGAGACGCGCGAGGTAGCGATCGAGGTCCGCGCCGTCGCCGAGAATCTCCATGGCACGTCCGCCGAGAACGTAGGACGGACGGATGACGAGCGGATAGCCGAGCCCTTCCGCAACCGTACGCGCCTCCGCAGGCGAGCGCGCGATCCCGCTGTCGGGCTGCTTGAGTTTCAGCTTCTCGATCAGCGCCTTGAACCGGTCGCGGTCCTCGGCCAGGTCGATCGCATCGGGCGAGGTGCCGAGGATCGGCACGCCGGCCGCTTCCAGCGCCTTGGCGAGCTTCAGCGGCGTCTGGCCGCCGAACTGCACGATCACCCCTTTCACGCGCCCCTTCGACTGCTCGACGGCGATGATCTCCAGCACATCCTCCGACGTCAGCGGCTCGAAATAGAGCCGGTCGGAGGTGTCGTAGTCGGTCGAGACCGTCTCGGGGTTGCAGTTGATCATGATCGTCTCCAAGCCGGCCTTGGAGAGCGAGAAGCAGGCATGGCAACAGCAATAGTCGAACTCGATGCCCTGGCCGATCCGGTTCGGGCCGCCGCCCAGGATCACGACCTTGTCGCGTTCCGATGGCATCGCCTCGTTATCCGGCGTGCCGGTGAGGCCGCGCTCGTAGGTCGAGTACATGTAGGCCGTCGGCGCGCGGAACTCGGCCGCGCAGGTATCGATGCGCTTGAAAACGGGGCGCACCTCCAGCGCGTGCCGGCGCTTGCGCACCTCCGCTTCGGTGAGCTTGGCGAGCTTAGCCAGCCGGCCGTCCGAGAAACCCATGGCCTTGAGCGCGCGGAACTGCTCAGCCGTCTCCGGCAGCCCGTGCGCGATCACGCGTGCTTCCGTGTCGATGATCTCCTGCATGCGTGCCAGGAACCAAGGGTCGATGCGGCACGAGGCATGGATCTGCTCGTGATCGACGCCGAGGCGCATGGCCTGCGCCACTTTCAGCAAGCGGTCCGGCGTCGGCACGCCGAGGGCGGCACGGATCACGTTCTTGTCGTCGCCGGTGCCGAGGCCCTCGAAGGGAAAGTCATCGAGCCCGGTGAGGCCGGTCTCCAGGCTGCGCAACGCTTTCTGCAGGCTTTCCGCGAACGTGCGGCCGATGGCCATCGCCTCGCCCACCGACTTCATCGAACTCGTCAGGATGGGCTCGGCGCCGGGAAATTTCTCGAAGGCGAAGCGCGGTATCTTGGTGACCACATAGTCGATGGTCGGCTCGAACGAGGCCGGCGTCGCCCCGCCCGTGATGTCATTCTCCAGCTCGTCCAGCGTGTAGCCGACCGCAAGCTTGGCCGCGACCTTGGCGATGGGAAAGCCGGTCGCCTTGGAGGCCAGCGCGGACGAGCGCGATACGCGCGGGTTCATCTCGATGACGACGAGACGCCCATCTTCGGGGTTAATCGCGAACTGGACGTTGGATCCGCCCGTCTCCACCCCGATCTCCCGCAGCACCGCGATCGAGGCGTTGCGCATGATCTGGTATTCCTTGTCCGTCAGCGTCAGCGCCGGTGCGACCGTGATGCTGTCGCCGGTGTGCACGCCCATCGGATCGACGTTCTCGATCGAGCACACTATGATGCAGTTGTCCGCCTTGTCGCGGACCACTTCCATCTCGAACTCCTTCCAGCCCAGCACGCTCTCTTCCACCAGCACCTGGTGCG
>CADEEC010000251.1 GCA_902826255.1 uncultured Hyphomicrobiales bacterium
GCGCTGGTGCGGGGAACGGTGGTGGAGGGGGGGGGGGGAGGAGTGATGGGGGGGAGTCCCGCCCTCCTGGCGGGGGGGGGGGGGATGAATTTTCGTCCCCCCCCCCCGGCGGGGGGGGGGGGGGGGGGGGGGGGGGTCAGCCACAGTATTGACGCTTGAAGATTTGAGCTGCCCCTCACCCTAGCCCTCTCCCCATGAAAGATGGGGAGAGGGAACAGGTGGATGTTGGAGCGAGGAGCGACATGACGAAGGAAATCGAGATCAGGATAGAGGACGGCGTGCAAGTCATCCGCTTCCTGCGCGCCGACAAGAAGAACGCCTTCACGGGGCCCATGTACAGCGCCATGTCGGAAGCGATCGACGCCTCGGAGAAAAACGACGCCATCGCATGTCATGTTTTCATCGGCTCGGGCGGCGTTTTTTCCGCGGGCAACGACATCAATGATTTTCTCCGCCGCGCGCAGACCACCGCGACTAGCGACGGCAAGGGCATTCCCGCGCCGTCGCTTGATTTCATCCGGCGCCTGCCCAAGGTGACGAAGCCCATGATCGCCGCAGTGGACGGCCTTGCCATCGGCATCGGCACCACGCTGCTCCTGCATTGCGATCTCGTGTACGCCACGCCTGCCGCCTCGCTGCGCACGCCCTTCCTCGATCTCGGGCTGATCCAGGAAGCAGGCTCCTCCATCACCGCGCAGACGCGCATGGGCTATCCGCGTGCGTTCGAGATGATCTGCCTCGGCGAGCCGTTCAGCGCAGAACGCGCGCTGCAAGCCGGGATCATCAATGCTGTCGTGCCGGCGGATCAGCTCGAGGCCACCGCCATGAAAGCCGCCAAGCGCCTTGCCGCCAAGCCGCGCCAGGCGCTGATGACCTCGCGCCGCCTCCTGCGCCAGAACCACGAGGCCATCAGCGGCATGATCGACCAGGAAGCGAAAGCGTATCAAACGCTGATGACCTCGCCGGAAGCACGCGAGGCCTTCACTGCCTTCCTGGAAAAGCGCCCACCGGACTTCGCCAAAGCCCGCCGCGGCGGCTGATGGGTTGGCGAGGTTCGCAACACACCCTCCGTCATCCCGGGGCTTGTCCCCGGGATCCATCTCTCCCCTTGCTCCGGCGTACGTTGATGGCTGGATCCCGGCAACAAGTGCCGGGATGACACCTCGGAGGATGCGGGTTCGGTTTCGGAAACGGACGCAACGGCGCGCCTAGCCGTCGATGAGGGAGGGCGCGATGGCGCGCTCGTTCCATTCGATGCCGGTGCCGGGTGTGTCGGGCGGGGTGGTGAAGCCCTTCACCGGCAGCAGCGGGTCCTTGATGAGGTCCTGGCCCCAGTCCATGAACTCCAGCCAGTGCTTGGTCGGCGTCGCGGCCAGCACGTGCGCCGAGTAGTCGGGCGAGAGGTGCGAGGAGAAGGGGATGGCACGCGCCTCTGCCACGCGGGCGAGCCGCATCCAGCCGGTGACGCCGCCGATGCGCAGCAGGTCCGGCATGACGTAGTCGCAGGCGCCCATCTCGATCGCCGCCTTGCCGACGCGCCAGCTCCACCAGTTCTCGCCGACGTTGATGGGCGTGGAAAGCTTGGTCGCGAGGCGGGCCTGCGTGTCGTAGTCGTCGTAGGCGACCGGCTCCTCGATCCAGGTGAGGCCGAGGCCGTCGATAGCGCGGCAGGTGTCGAGCGCATCCACCGCGGCGAGGCCCTGGTTGAAGTCGCAGGAGATCAGCACGTCCGGGCCGATGGCGCTGCGCACGGCCTTGTAGGCGGCGACCTCACCGGCGGCATCGTTGCGGCCCATGCGCAGCTTCATGTGCGTGAAGCCGCCGTGCTCGGCGAGCATCTCCTTCGCCTCGCGAGCGACATCGGCGGCTTCCGCGATGCCGAGGCCGCAGCTGTGGTAGGTCGGCAGCGGATCATTGCTACCGCCTAGCAGCTTCCACAGCGGCACGCCGGCCTCGCGCGCGAGTGCGTCGTGCAGCGCCATGTCCAGCATCGACAGCGCCATCTGCGCGACGCCTTCGTGCCCCATGTGCGTAAGGCGCTTCTGGCAGGCGTCGTGCACCGCGCCCATCTCGGCGAAACTGATCTTGCGGCCTTTCAGGCTGGTGGCGAGGTCCTCCAGCAGGATCGGCACCACCTCCAGCCCTATGGGCACGAACGTGAAGCCGAGCACCCGACCCGCGCCGCCGCCCTTCAGCTCCAGATCGATCAGCAGGAACGGCCCCTTGGTGAAGCGGCCGACGCGCGTGTTGAGCACACGCTTCACCGGCACGATGGCGCGGCGGATGCGGATGCCGGAGATTTCGATAATGGGGGACATGAATTAGAGTTCCTACGCCCTGAGAGGCATTTGGCTTTCGAGCAACACATGGGAGGAAAAATGGAAAGGATTGTTGAGGCGTTCGATGGCACACCATTGAAGGTGAAACCAAAGAACGGCTTCGAGAGGTTTCACACCGGCACCGTCGAGCACGACTTTGATGTTCTCAGCTTCTGGAGATGGAGCACTTCCGACCTTGTAAGTAACACGGCGCGCGGCGTGCTTGCAGAGTATATCGTCGCAAAAGCTCTGGGGGTCGCGGAGGAGGTGCGAAGCGAGTGGCGAGCCTTTGATCTCCTGACTCCGGATGACATCAAGATCGAGGTGAAGTCGGCAGCGTACGTTCAGACTTGGAAGCAAAGTCGACATGCGACAATTCAGTATTTAGTGGGAAAGAAACTTGGGTGGGATGCCGAGACTGGAAAGTCAGAAACCGAGGCACGTCGGCACGCCGACGTGTATGTGTTTGCGCTTCTCAACCACAAGGTCCGCCAGACTCTTGATCCCTTGAATTTGGTGCAGTGGGAATTCTACGTCCTGTCCACCAGGGTTCTGGACGTACGGGAGCGTAGCCAACACTCCATCACGTTAGCCTCGCTCCAAAAGCTCGCGGGTGCGCCTGTGGCATTCGGCGAGTTGCGAGATGCTGTAACGCGGGCAGTACAACTGTCGGCTTAGCAGGGGCAAAAACTAGTATCTGTTGCCCTTCCTTATCATCCGGCACTTGTTGCCGGGATCCAGCCATCAACGGATGCCGGAGTAAGGGGAGAGATGGATCCCGGGGACAAGCCCCGGGATGACAATCAGCGCATCCGATCCGCCAGCTTCACGCCGGGCGGGGCCTTGTAGCTGGCGGGGACGAAGAAGTCCGGCGCCAGGTCCACGCTCTTGTCGACGCGGTACTTCTCGAAGTCCGTCACGCCGTGCTCCGCGAGCAGCGTGTCGTCGATGCAGAAGTTGCCGGTGAAGGTCTTGGCATCCTTGGTAAGGATGATGTGGGCGGCATCGCCGATGATCTCGGGCGTGCGCGAGCGGCGCATCAGCTCATCGCCGCCGAGCAGGTTCCTGACGGCAGCCGTGGCAATTGTGGTGCGCGGCCACAGCGTGTTGGCGGCGATGCCGGCGCCCTTCAACTCGCCGGAGAGACCGAGCGCAATGATGCTCATGTTGAACTTGGCCATCGTGTAGGCGACATGCGGGGCAAACCATTTCACGTCCATATCGAGCGGCGGCGACAGCATCAGGATGTGCGGGTTTGAGCTTTTCTTGAGATGCGGGATGCAGTTGCGCGAGACCAGGAAGGTGCCGCGCGCGTTGATGCCGTGCATCAGGTCGTAGCGCTTCATGTCGGTCTGCGTGGAGGGCGTGAGCGAGATGGCGGACGCGTTGTTCACGCACACGTCGATGCCGCCGAATTTCTTCACGGTTTCGCCAATGGCCGCCTCGACCTGGGCTTCCTCGCGGATGTCGCAGACCAACGGCAGCGCCTTGCCGCCGGCCGCCTCGATCTCCTTGGCCGCGGTGTAGATAGTGCCTTCCAGCTTGGGATGCGGCTCCGCCGTCTTAGCGGCGATGGCGATGTTGGCGCCGTCGCGCGCGGCCCTGAGCGCGATGGCGAGGCCGATGCCGCGGCTCGCGCCGCTGATGAAGAGCGTCCTACCCTTGAGCGTTGTCATGCGCGGCCTTTCTTGAAACGGTTCGGCATACGGTCGAGGAATTTCGGAAACACCAGCCGTGGGGCTTCGGGCGCGGCGGGAGGCGGGGCCGGCCGGGGGGCATTGTCTGCTTGCGCCGGTGCCGCCGCAATATCCGAAATGGCGACCGTAG
>CADEEC010000252.1:0-2137 GCA_902826255.1 uncultured Hyphomicrobiales bacterium
TTCGCCATGGGCTGGGCGCTCAATTATTCGACCACGGAGGCTGCCCAGGCCGAGGCCCTCAAGCGCTGCCGCGGCTATCGCGACGCGCCGCAGGCCACCAAGGACCTGTGCAAGGTCGTGGAGACGTTCCGCAAGAGCTGCGTGGCCGTGGCCTGGGACCCGGAGAACGGCACGACAGGGCTCGGCTGGGCCGTCAACAAAATCCAGAAGGAGGCGGAGGACATGGCCATGGACGGCTGCATGGAGACCTCCGACAAAAAGCGCCGCGAGTTCTGCCGCGTCAGCGTCACCCGCTGCGATGGCAAGAACTGATGCGCTTCAATCTCTGTTGTCATCCCGGAACGCGCGGCACGCGCGTATCCGGGACCCAGGGGCCACAAGCAATCGCGTAGTCCTCTGAGCCCCTGGGTCCCGGCTCTCCGCTTCGCTTCGGCCGGGATGACAAGGAGGACTCAACCCCGGTTGCCGCCCAGCACCTTGCGCGAGATGACGACGCGCATGATCTCGTTGGTGCCCTCCAGGATCTGGTGCACGCGCAGATCACGCACGAGCTTCTCCAGCCCGTAGTCCTTGAGATAGCCGTAGCCGCCGTGGATCTGCAGCGCCTGGTTGCAGACCTCGAAGCCGAGATCGGTGGCAAGCCGCTTGCCCATCGCCGAATACATGGTCGCCCGCGGGTCGGCCGTATCAAGCGCATCGGCGGCGCGATAGATCATCAGCCGTGCCGCCTCCAGCTCGGTTGCCATGTCGGCGATCTTGAACTGCATGGCCTGGAACTCGCCGATGTTCTTGCCGAACGCCTTGCGCTCAAACAGGTACTGACGTGCCTTGTCTAGCGCAGACCACGCCGCGCCAAGCGAGCACGCACCGATGTTGATGCGCCCGCCGTCGAGCCCCGACATGGCGAACTTGAAGCCCTGCCCCTCCGCGCCGATCAGGTTGGCGGCCGGAACCTTGCAGTTCTCGAAGATCACCTGCCGCGTCGGCTGCGCGTTCCAGCCCATCTTCTTCTCGTTGGCGCCGAAGGATAGGCCCGGGGCATCCTTCATCACCGCGAAGGCCGAGATGCCGCTGGCGCCTTCGTCGCCCGTGCGCGCGAACACGAAATAGAAGTCGGTCGCGCCGGCCCCGGATATGAACTGCTTGCTGCCGTTGAGGATGTAGTGGTCACCGGACTTCTTCGCCGACGTCTTGAGCGCTGCGGCATCGGAGCCCGCGCCCGGCTCTGTCAGGCAGTAACTCGCCAGCCATTCCATCGACGCCAGCTTCGGCATCCAAGCCTTGATTTGCGCATCCGACGCATACTTGCCGACCATCCATGCCACCATGTTGTGGATGGAGACGTAACCCGAGATCGCCGGGCAGCCGTAGGCCAGCGCCTCCATGATCAGCGCGCCGTCTTTGCGGCTGAGGCCCGACCCGCCCTTCTCCTCCGGCACGTAGATGGTCGCCATGCCGAGCGCCGCCGTCTCGCGGATCACGTCGACGGGGAAGAAGCTCTTCTCGTCCCACTCCGCCGCATGCGGGGCGAGGCGTTCCTTGGCGAAATTAAGTGCCGTCTCCTGGATAGCGGCCTGTTCTTCGGTGAGGGCGAACTGCATGGGCGCGTTTCCGGATGCGGATATAGGTATTTTTGCATCATTGGTCCGGAGCCCGGCGTTTGGCAACCCCGCGAGGTTGGTGCTTGCCGTTGCCATGCATGACGCGTAGCCTTTTGCCCGGCCTTGGAGAACAACGTGACCGACATGACCGCAGCTTCCACGCAGGCGACCGCCGAAATCCCCGACTGGCGCATCACCGGCGACTGGTGGGATCTGTGCAATTGTGCCATCGGCTGCCCGTGCAATTTCGGCTCCAACCCGACGTACGGCTTTTGCGAGGGCGTGCTGACCTGGCTGATCCGCGAGGGCAACTACGGTGACATCACGTTCACCAAAGACCTCGCCGTCGTCCTCATCATCCATTGGGAGGGCAACGTCTTCGAGAAGAACCGCGAGTTCGGGTTCCTGATCGATGATCGCGCCAGTCCAGAGGAACGCGTTGCGCTTGAGAAAATATTCACGGGCTACGCCGGCGGCGCCTTCGAAGCCTGGCGCCACCTCACTCTCAGTCTCGACGGGGTGGAGTCCGTGCCGAT
>CADEEC010000252.1:2147-4121 GCA_902826255.1 uncultured Hyphomicrobiales bacterium
GGGCAAGGTCGACGGCCTGGGCGGGCCGTTCCGCAAGTACATGGTGCCGGAGGGTGATACCTGCCGCATCTACAATGCGCCGCGGCCCGAGGTAGTGCCGGGCTTCCTGACCGTCGGGCAGGCCAAGCGCAACGTCGTAACCGGGGCGTTCGGGCGCAACTTCGACTGGTCGGAGCGGTCCTCCAAGCACATCGCCTTCGATCTGCGCGGACCCAAGACCTTCAGCTGGCGCCAGCCGCTGAAAGGCCAATGACGCTCGGTCTGGCTACTTCATATCCTCAGCGGCGTCGCGACCGCATCGTCGTCGCCGGGCTGCTTGCGCTCGTCGCCGTGTTGGCCTGGGCCTTCACTGTGCATCAGTCGATGCTGATGGACCAGATGGAAGCCGACATGTGGCGCGACATGAACATGTCGATGAACGGCATGGAGCCGTCGTGGACTCCGGTTGATGCGCTGATGGTGTTCGTCATGTGGTCGGCGATGATGGCCGCCATGATGGTTCCGGGCGCAAGCCCCATGATCGCGGCCTTCGCCACCATCAATCGCCGCCGTCGGGACCGTAGCGCGCCTTATGTGCCGACCTCGGTGTTCCTGCTCGGCTACCTGATCGTGTGGATCGGCTTCTCGTTTCTCGCCACCGGCGCGCAGTGGTTGCTGCAGAAGGTGGAGCTGCTGACCACTATGATGCAGTCGGCATCATACTACTGGTCGGCCGTTCTATTTCTTGCCGCCGGCCTCTACCAGTTCAGCCCGCTCAAGGAGCGATGCCTCGCCTATTGCCGGTCACCGGACGGCTTCATCCTGAGCGAATGGCGCGACGGCACCCTGGGTGCGGTGGTGATGGGCATGCGCCACGGGTTGTTCTGTCTCGGCTGCTGCGGCGCCCTGATGGTGCTGTTGTTCGCCGTGGCGGTGATGGATTTGCGCTGGGTCGCAGCCTTGACGGTGCTGGTGACCGCCGAGAAGCTCCTGCCGGGTGCAAAATTCTGGCGCATCGCCATAGGCGTTGGCCTGCTGTTCACAGCATTGGGGTTTGCCGTCGCCGGTTGGCGCGCGGCGTAACGCGCGAGATTTACGCACGCCTGCGATGACGAGAGTTCAGTTGTCCGGGATGCTGGGTGGACTAAGCTTTCCCGGCCCTCATACACAGGAGCCCGCCATGTGGCCCGATCGCCGGTTGCTGGACCTTTTCAAGATCGATCTTCCGATCGTGCAGGCGCCGATGGCCGGCGCCAACGGCTCGGCCATGGTCATCGCTGCCAGCGAGGCGGGCGGCCTCGGCTCTCTGCCCTGCGCCCTGCTCGACATTACAAAGCTCAGGGCGGAGCTGGGCGTCATCCGGCAGCGAACGAGCAAGCCCATCAACGTCAACTTCTTCTGCCACACGCCGCCCAAGCCCGACCCTCAGCGCAACGCGGCCTGGAAGGCGCGGCTGGCAGGCTACTATCGTGAGTTCGGGTTGGACCCGAATATGGATATCCCGTCCGCCAATCGCGCGCCGTTCGATCAGGCCCTGTGCGAGGTGGTGGAAGAATTCAAGCCGGAGGTCGTCAGCTTCCACTTCGGCCTTCCCGCGACACCGCTCTTGAAACGCGTGAAAGCCGCGGGCTGTCTCGTTATCAGCTCCGCGACGACCGCCGCAGAAGCGCGTTGGCTGGAAGACCACGGCTGCGACGCCATCATCGCGCAGGGCAACGAGGCCGGCGGGCACCGCGGCATCTTCCTTTCCGATGACATCTCCGCCCAGCCCGGCACGTTCGCGCTCGTGCCCCAGGTGGTTGATGTCGTAAAAGTGCCCGTGATCGCCGCCGGTGGCATCTCGGACGGGCGCGGCGTGGCCGCCGCCTTCGCGCTGGGCGCCGCCGGCGTGCAGGTGGGCACGGCCTACTTGCTCACGCCTGAAGCGACCATCACCAAGATGCATCGCGCCGCGCTGCAGGCCGCCCGCGACGACGGCACGGCGCTCACCAATCT
>CADEEC010000253.1 GCA_902826255.1 uncultured Hyphomicrobiales bacterium
TCCCCACACCCCGCTCCAGCCGCCACCGCTCCTCTTGCACGCGCACGTCAGCGAGGATGCGGTCGAGCAGCAGGCAGGTGCGGTTGAAGAGGTCGGAGCCTTCGCGATAGTCGGCGGGCGCGAAGAAATCGCAGCGGCCGGCCTTGAACAGGTCGACGCACTTCTGCTTGCCCTTGCCGGGCGCGTGCACGGCCACCGCGTAGCCGCCGTTCTTGCGCATCACGGCCATGGAGGGCACGTCGGTGTCGCCGTCGCCGAAGTAGATCATGTTGGAGAACGGGATCGGCCGCTGCCCCTCGGGCATGTGCTGGTTGATGTTGTCGCCCAGGTCCTCCACGCCCTTGTTGATGCGGAACAGGTACTGCGTCTTGCCCGTGTCGGTGATGACGCGCTTGGGGTAGGGCAGCTCGTAGGCCTCGAACCAGTATTCCGACGCGAACACGTTGTGGAAGCGCTTGTAGATCGAGGTGCCTTCCACGATCTCGCTGAGGCCCGATGAGATGAGATAGTGGCGCAGGTGCACGCCGTGGCTCTGCGCGTGTTCCTTCACGTACTTGGCGATGGCGTCGAACCAGGTCTCGACGCCGGTATAGAACTCCACGCGCTTGCCCTGCTCGACGAGGGCGCGGCGGTCGATGGTGACGCCCGCCGCCTTCGCCTTCTCGTACAGCAGGCGCATGTAGGTGATCAGCGGGTCGGCACTGTCGCGCTTGGCGCGGGCGTTGCTCTCGGCCCAGAAGTCTTCCGGGTTGACGCCGATCTGCGGCAGGAAGGCGTATTCCTGCATCGGCCGCGGCGACAGCGTGCCATCGAAATCGTAGACGAGTGCGATCGTCTTCTTGTCGTAGGGCTTGCGCGCGGCCGCCGATCCGCGCGCCTCCGCTTCGCCGTCGTCTTCGTGCGGCTTGCGCCGTCCGCTCGCTCGTTCGGCCATGACCTACCCGTTGCCTTGTCGATGCAAGGGCAGTGTTGGCCGATTCGGATGGCAGGGAAAGGGCGCGCCCTGAACAGCGCAGGCGCCGCGCCCATGAAATCCTTATCGCGTCAGCGGAACCGGCGCTGCGGGGGACGGCGCTGCTGGCTACCGGGGGCGGGCGCGCGGGTGTCCTTGTGGCGGAAGTTGATGCGGCCCTTGTCGAGGTCGTAGGGCGTCATCTCCACGGTGACTTTGTCGCCGGCCAGGATGCGGATGCGGTTCTTCTTCATGCGGCCCGAGGTGTAGGCGATCACCTCGTGCCCGTTGTCGAGCTTCACCCGGCAGCGCGCGTCGGGCAGAACTTCGGCGACAACGCCCTCGAACTCCAGCATCTCTTCCTTGGCCATGCAGTCTCCTGGCTAGTGCAACGGCGAATGCGGCGGCGGCTGTGGCCGCGCCGGCAAGCGTCAGGTGTCGGTGGGGGCAGGTATATGGGCCGCGGACCGGCCACCGGCAAGCAAAAACTGGCCAAATTGCGCGGCCTGTGGGGCTTGCTCAGGCGATAGGCTGGAGAAACCTGGGCGGCGGCCGAATGTCCGGCCGCAACCCGTCTTGTGTCGCGGCACGTTAGATCGTGCGGCGATTACGGCGCGACAGGTTGTCCATGATCTGGCGCTCCATGTCGTCCGTCAGGAGTCCGCCGTGCGTTTCGAGGAAACGGGCGATCTCGCGGTCGGCACGGCGCTGCTGGGTCTCGACGATGGCGTCGAAGAAGCGGGCCCAGATGGACTTGCGCGGTGCAGCCTCAGCCGGCGCGTAATGTGCGGATGCAGTGGTGGTGCTCATGAGTGGTCTCCATTCTTTTGGATGCCACCTCGGTGCAGTTTCCCTCTGCGGAGCCCTGGCGTTCTTGAGCGAGCCGGCGACTCCGTGCTCCCGCTATCTAAGCCTCGGTTGGCTGGTATACCAGATACCATGTTGCGTCGCAGCAATGTGCAGAATGCATAGCTACTGACAAACCACTGTCATGTTCTGCCGAAGCCCCCACCCGTCGGCGTTTGCACGATGATGGCCTCGCCGGGCTCAAGCACGATCTGATCGCAGCCCTGCAGCCGTTCCAGGCGGCCATCGTTGCGGCGGACCCAGTTCTCGCCACACTGGCCGGGCTCCCCGCCCTCCAGACCGTGGGGCGGGATCTTGCGGAAGCTGGTGAGCAGCGCGCAGTCCATGCGCTCCAGGAAGCGGATGCGGCGCAGCGTGCCGTCGCCGGCGCTCCACTTGCCCTTGCCGCCCGAGCCGCGGCGGATGGTGAACTCTTCCAGCAGCACGGGATAGCGCAGCTCCAGGATCTCGGGGTCCGTGAGGCGGGCGTTGGTCATGTGCACGTGCACAGCGGTGGTGCCGTCGAAGCCGGGGCCGGCCGGGCTGCCCGAGCAGATGGTCTCGTAATACTGGTACTTGGCATTGCCGAAGGTGAGGTTGTTCATCGTGCCCTGGCTGGAGCCCAGCGCCTTCATGGCGCCGAACAGGCAGTTGGTGACGATCTGGCTGGTCTCCACGTTGCCGGCCACCACGGCGGCCGGGTAGGCCGGCTTCAGCATCGAGCGTTCGGGAATGACGATGTCGACCGGCTTCAGGCAGCCGGCGTTCATGGGGATCGGCTCGTCCACCATCACGCGGAACACGTAAAGCGTGGCGGCGCGCGTGACGGGCTCGGGCGCGTTGAAGTTGTTGGGCTGCTCCATGGAGGTGCCGGAGTAGTCCACGCGCGCGCGACGGTTCTCGCGGTCGACCGTGATCTTCACGTCAACCCAGGTGCCCTGGTCCATGTCGACGCGGAAATGGCCATCCTCCAGCCGCGTGAGCAGGCGGCGCACGCTTTCCGCGGCGTTGTCCTGCACGTGCTGCATGTAGGCCTTGACCACGTCGAGACCGAAGTGGGCGACCATCTTCTCCAGCTCCGCCACGCCCTTGGCGTTGGCGGCGACGTGCGCCTTGAGGTCGGCGACGTTCTTGCCCGGCATGCGCGCGGGATACTTGGCGCCGGACAGCAGCGCGAAGGCCTCCGCTTCGAGGAAGCGGCCCTCGTCCACCAGCTTCACGTTGTCGATGTAGACGCCTTCCTCGACGATGGTGGTAGCGCGCGGAGTCATGGAGCCCGGCGTGAGGCCGCCGATGTCCTCGTGATGGCCGCGGCTTGCGACGTAGAAGAGAATTTCGGGTTGCTCGCTCTCCCCGCGCGCGGCCTGTTCCCTCTCCCCGCCTGCGGGGAGAGGGTTAGGGTGAGGGGCGGAAGCTTGTGCCGACGCTGATGTTTGTGGCTGCCCCTCACCCCGGCCCTCTCCCTGTGAAGGACGGGGAGAGGGGGGAGATGCGAACACCGGCGTGATCACCGTGATGTCGGGGAGGTGCGTGCCGCCGTTGTAAGGCGCGTTCAGCATGTAGACGTCGCCGGGCTTCATCTGGCCCTTGTTGGCGCGAATGACGACGTCGACCGAGCGGTCCATGGAGCCGAGGTGCACCGGCATGTGCGGCGCGTTGGCGACCAGCTCGCCCTTGGTGTCGAACACGGCGCAGGAGAAATCGAGCCGCTCCTTGATGTTGACCGACTGCGCCGTGTTGCGCAGCGCCTCGCCCATCTGCTCGGCGATCGACATGAAGAGGTTGTTGAACACCTCCAGCATCACCGGGTCGGCCTCGGTGCCGATCGCGACCCGCTTCGGCCGCGGCACCACGCGGGTCATCACCAGGTGGTCGCGCCCGGTGATCTCCGCCGCCCAGCCGGGCTCCACCACCGTCGTCGCGTTGGCGTCGCTGATCACCGCCGGCCCGGCCAACTTGTGGCCCGGCTTCAGCTTGTCGCGGTCGTAGACCGGCGTGTCGTGGGTCGCGCCCTCGGCATACATGGTGACGCGCGCCAGCGGCGCCGGCAGCGCGCCGGTGCCCAGCGCGTGTTCGGGATCGGCCATCGCCTCGCCCTTGCCGATCACCTCGACCGAGACCGCCTCGACGATGTGCTTCTTCTCGGGGGCGACGAAGCCGAACTGCTGCATGTGCGCCGCCTCGAACGCGGCGACGATCGCGGCGCGGTCGCCGAAGTCGATGATCAGCGGCGTGTCGGTGCCCTCGTAGCGCAGGTGGACCTTTCGCACGCC
>CADEEC010000254.1 GCA_902826255.1 uncultured Hyphomicrobiales bacterium
GCGGTGAAGAACGGCGCCGAGCCCTACACTGGCAGCGACAAGACACTCGACGTGCCGGCCATCAAGGGCATCGGCGGCTCGCTTCTCTACTTCGTCGACACCTACGGGGCGAAAGGCTCGCCCTATGAGCGCGAGTTCGACTGGATCGGTGCGCGTGATCCGAAGCCGGAGGGCGTCGGCTTCTACTATCTCGACCACCTGACGCACAACGTCTACCGCGGCAACATGGACAGGTGGTTCGACTTCTATGCGCGGCTGTTCAACTTCCGCCAGATCCGCTTCTTCGACATAGAGGGCAAGCTGACCGGTCTGCACTCGCGTGCGCTGACCTCGCCCTGCGGCCGCATCCGCATCCCGATCAACGAGTCGGCCGACGAGCACAGCCAGATCGAGGAGTATCTCAAGAGCTACAAGGGCGAAGGCATCCAGCACATCGCCGTGGCGACGCAGAACATCTACGACGCAGCCGACGCGCTGGCCGCCAACGGCGTCGCCTTCATGCCGGGCCCGCCCGACACCTACTACGCGCAGAGCTTCACGCGCGTGCCCCACCACACCGAGCCGATCAAGCGCATGAAGGCGCACGGCATCCTGATCGACGGCGAGGGCGTGCTGAACGGCGGCGAGACCAAGATCCTGCTGCAGGTGTTCTCCAAGACCGTGATCGGACCGATCTTCTTCGAGTTCATCCAGAGGAAGGGCGACGACGGCTTCGGAGAAGGCAATTTCCGCGCCCTGTTCGAGTCGATCGAGGAAGACCAGATCCAGCGCGGCGTGCTGAAGCCGCAGGCGGCGGAGTAGGTCTGCCGCTCGAGTTCGCGGTATATCCTGCGCGCATGACCGAGAAGGCCATTCTGGATGACGTCCTCAAGGACGGCGAGCTGCTTGTGCTGGCGGACGGGCGCCGCCTCGCGGTCAAGCGCGCGGACTCAGTGCTCACATCGATCTGGTTTCCGGAAGCCCGGCTGACCCTGCGCAAGGCTAAGAGTGCCGCCGAGATCAAGGTCACCAACGACGATACCGGCGAGACCGTTGTCGCCAAGCCGGCGCCGGGGCGACGTTAGCCGGCCGCGGCGCCGCTTCCGCCCTCACATCATCCTCTCGACGGCAACCGCGGTTGCCTCGCCGCCGCCGATGCAGAGCGATGCGATGCCCTTGTCCTGGCCGTACTTTTCCATCGCGTGCAGCAGCGTGATGATGATGCGCGCGCCGGAGGCGCCGACCGGATGGCCGAGCGCGCACGCGCCGCCGTGCACGTTGACCTTGTCGTGCGGCAGTCCGAGGTCGCGCATGGCGGCCATCGCCACCACCGCGAACGCTTCGTTGATCTCGTAGAGGCCTACGTCCTTGGCGTTCCAGCCGAGCTGCTCCAGCACCTTCTTCATGGCGCCGATGGGTGCAGTCGTGAACCAGGCCGGCGCCTGCGCCACGCCGGCGACGCCGCTGATCTTGGCGAGTGGCTGCAGCTTGCGCCGCTTGGCCTCGCTCAGCCGCATCAGCACCAGCGCTGCCGCGCCGTCGGAGATGGAGCTGGAATTGGCGGGCGTCACGGTGCCGCCCTCGCGGAAGGCGGGCTTGAGCTTGGGGATTTTTGTCAGGTCGGCGGTGAACGGTTGCTCGTCCTGGGAGATGTCCGTTGTGCCGCTGCGGCCTTTCACGCTCACCGCCACCATCTCCTTGGCGAACGAGCCGTCCTCGTTGGCCTTCTTGGCGCGCTTCAGGCTCTCGGTGGCGAACGCATCCTGCGCCTCGCGCGTGAACTGATAGTGCTGCGCGGTGTCCTCCGCGTAGGTGCCCATCAGGCGGCCCTTGTCGAAGGCGTCTTCGAGGCCGTCGAGGAACATATGGTCCTTGACCTCGGCATGGCCGAGGCGCGCGCCGTTGCGCATCTTGGGCAGGATGTAGGGTGCGTTCGTCATGCTCTCCATGCCGCCGGCAACGATGACATCTGTCGGCCGCGCGTGCAGGGCGTCGTAGGCCTGCATGACGGTCTTCATGCCGGAACCGCACATCTTGTTGACGGTCGTGCACGGCACCGTGTTGGGAATGCCGGCGAATATTGAGGCCTGCCGCGCCGGCGCCTGGCCGATGCCGGCCGGCAGCACGCAGCCCATCAGCACCTCGCTCACCTCGTCCGGCTTCACGCCGGCGCGCTCGATCGCACCCTTGATGGCAGCGCTGCCGAGCTGCGGCGCGGTCACCGACGCCAGCGAGCCCTGGAAGCTGCCCATGGCGGTGCGGGCCGTGCCGACGACAACGATGGGGTCCTGTTGGGAGGTGGTCATGGCGGATGCTCCTTGGTTTTGCCCCGATGGAGCACGGCCAAGGGCGGCCGGTCAACCGCGTGGGAGGCGGATCTGAGTTCCGAAACGCGCGGGCGGCATGCCCTTCTCTCCCGGGAAGAAGGTGGCCCGAAGGGCGGGACGCCGACCGGATTCCCTCTCCCCATACTTCATGGGGAGAGCCCTAGGGTGAGGGCGGCTGAAGATGTTGACCGCGAACGAGTGGCCGCCCCTCACCCGGCCCTCTCCCCGCAAGAACGGGGAAAGGGGGAAGAGGTGTCTCTCAACGGCGCGACGGCCGCGAAGCGGGCGACATCGTGCAGGCGTACGCCACCAATGCGGACGAGTACGATTTGTGGGGTCAGGTTGTCTCTCTTCCCTCTCCCCATACTTCATGGGGAGAGAGTGAAGAAAACCGCGCTACATGACCTCTAAACAGGCTTGATCGGCGCATCCGGCGTTTCGGCGCGCATGCCGAGGCGGTCGAGCAGGCTTTCGTCCTTGCTGCGGCCGGGATTGGCCGTGGTCAGCAGCTTGTCGCCGACGAAGATGGAGTTGGCGCCGGCCATGAAGCACAGCGCCTGCGCCTCGTCCGTCATGTGCTCGCGGCCGGCCGATAGGCGCACGACCGATTCCGGCATGACGATGCGGGCCACCGCGATGGTGCGGACGAGGTCGATGGCGTCGACGCGCTTGGCGTTGGCGAGCGGCGTGCCCTCCACCTGCATCAGCATGTTGATCGGCACGCTTTCGGGATGCGCGGGCAGGTTGGCGAGCTGGCACAGCATGGAGGCGCGGTCCACCTCGCCCTCGCCGATGCCGAGGATGCCGCCGCAGCACACCGCCATGCCCGCCTCGCGCACGTGCGCCAGCGTGTCGAGCCGGTCCTGGTAGGTGCGCGTGGTGATGATGTTGCCGTAGTGCTCGGGCGAGGTGTCGAGGTTGTGGTTGTAGTAGTCGAGGCCGGCCTCCTTCAGCCGCTGCGCTTGGTACGCCGTGAGCATGCCGAGCGTCATGCAGGTTTCCATGCCGAGGCCCTTCACGGCGGAGACCGTGCCGCACAGCTCGTCCATGTCGCGGTCCTTGGGCGAGCGCCAGGCGGCGCCCATGCAGAAGCGGGTGGCGCCGCCGTCCCTGGCGCGCCGCGCCTCGGCCAGGATCGCCTCGGTGTCCATCAGCTTGCTGGCCTTGAGGCCGGTCTCGAAGTGGGCGCTCTGGCTGCAGTAGCCGCAGTCCTCCGGGCAGCCGCCGGTCTTGATGGAGAGCAGCTGCGCCATCTGCACGGCCGAGGCATCGAAGGTGCGGCGATGGATGGCTTGCGCGGTGAACACCAGCTCGGGGAACGGCAGCTTGAACAGGCCCTGGATTTCCTCAACCGTCCAGTCGTGGCGGACGGTGCCGAGCGGTGCACGTGCGCGTGCGTCCTGCTGTCTTTCGATCTGGTTCATGCCGTCGTCAGTCCCTCGCGCGTCAGCGGTCGCTCATGGCCCCGGTGCGGCCACTGTACCGGCTAACGGCGCGGGCGTGAACGGCGTTTGCACGTGGTTAAGCGAACGTGCTGACGCAGGGTTGGCTCTACTTGCTGCCGCCGCGCCCCTTCTGGTCGCGCGGGTTGCGCTCCGGATTGTCGGTGCTGGTCTTGCTGGGCGGATTGGGATGCTGCTGGCCGCCAGGCTTCTTCTTGGCCTTCTCTTCCATCTCCTGCTGCTTCATCGGCTTGGTCATAGCGGTGCTCCATTGGCTGCAATCTGCAGGGCAACGGGCAGCACCGCCTGCG
>CADEEC010000255.1 GCA_902826255.1 uncultured Hyphomicrobiales bacterium
GCCAGCGCGCTCAATGCCCCGTCGCCTTGGCGATCTCCTCGGTCATCTTCTTGGCGTCGCCGAGCAGCATCATGGTGTTGTCGCGGTAGAACAGCGGGTTGTCGATGCCGGCATAGCCCGACGCAAGCGACCGCTTGTTGAACATCACGGTGCCGGCTTTCCACACCTGCAGCACGGGCATGCCGTAGATCGGCGAGGTCTTGTCGTCCTCGGCGGCCGGGTTGGTGACGTCGTTGGCGCCGATGACGTAGGCGATGTCGGCCTGGGAGAACTCGTTGTTGATGTCCTCCAGCTCGAACACCTCGTCGTAGGGCACGTTGGCTTCGGCCAGCAGCACGTTCATGTGACCCGGCATGCGGCCCGCGACGGGATGGATCGCATACTTCACCTCCACGCCGGCCTTCTTCAGGTTGTCCGCCATCTCACGCAACGCGTGCTGGGCCTGCGCGACCGCCATGCCATAGCCCGGCACGATGATGACCTTGCCGGCGTTCTTCATCAGGAACGCCGCGTCCTCCGCCGAGCCGAGCTTGACGGGGCGCTGCTCGGCACCCGCCGCCGGACCCGCCGTCTCGCCGCCGAAGCCGCCCAGGATCACCGAGATGAAGGAGCGGTTCATGCCCTTGCACATGATGTAGGACAGGATCGCGCCGGACGAGCCGACCAGCGCGCCGGTGACGATCA
The DNA here is from genome assembly GCA_902826255.1 of uncultured Hyphomicrobiales bacterium. Lineage (GTDB taxonomy): Bacteria > Pseudomonadota > Alphaproteobacteria > Rhizobiales > Hyphomicrobiaceae > AWTP1-13. The sequence continues at coordinate 685 of CADEEC010000255.1, forward strand.
GCGCGATGTTGCCAAGCGTGAAGCCGATGCCCGCCGCCGCCCAGCCCGAATACGAGTTGAGCATCGAGATCACAACCGGCATGTCGGCGCCGCCGATTGGCACGATGATCAGCACGCCGAACAGCAGCGCCACGGCCGTGATGGCCCAGAACAGCATGTGGTCGCCGCCCGACATGCAGAACATGTAGATCAGCACCACCAACAGCACCGCGAGGCCGATGTTGATGAGATGGCGCGCCGGCAGGATGATCGGCTTGCCGGACATGCGGCCCGACAGCTTGGCGAAGGCGATCACCGAGCCGGTGAAGGTGATGGCGCCGATGGCGACGCCGAGCGACATTTCAAGCAGGCTCGCTCCGGCGATGCTGCCCGGGTGGCCGATGCCGAACGCCTCCGGCGCATACAGTGCACCCGCCGCCACGAACACGGCCGCCATGCCGACGAGGCTATGGAACGCCGCCACCAGCTCCGGCATCGACGTCATGGGGATGCGGCGCGCGATTGTTGCGCCGATGCCGCCGCCGATGGCCAAGCCGCCGATAATCAGCAGCCATGTCAGCTGCGAGAAATCGCTGACCTGCGCCAGCGTGGTCAGCACGGCGATCGTCATGCCGATCATGCCGTACATGTTTCCGGCGCGTGAGCTTTCCGGGCTCGACAGCCCGCGCAGCGCCATGATGAACAGCACGCCCGAGGCGAGGTAGAGCAGCGCGATCAGGTTGGCAGACATGGAAAGCTCGCCCCTCAGGAGTTCTGCGCCGGACGCTGCAGGAAGGTGATCGTGTTGCCGGACGGATCGTCGGCGTGCAGGAAGGTGCCGCCCCAATACTGGCGCTCGGGCTTGCCGTGCGTACGCACGCCGGCCCCTGTCAACTTGCTATGCAGCGCATCCGCATCGTCGGTGGTGAACGCAACGCCCGTGAAGCGTCCGACCAGTCCGTCGTCATGGCCTGGCCTGCCCGGCGCCTCCAGCACCACCACGGGGCCGCCGTCGCCGAAGATCGCCACATCTGGCTCGTCCACGATCTGCTGCAGGCCAACCACGTCCGTATAGAACTTCACGGCCGCGGGCAGATCGCCGACGAAGATGCGCACCGACGCGAGTTCCATCGCGGGCCTCACTTCTTCGGCTCTTTCTTCTTGTACATCGCCAGCATGCGCTGGGTGACGAGGAAGCCGCCGAAGATGTTCACCGAGGCCATGACGAGCGCCAGGAAGCCGAACACCTTGGCGAGCCCGCTGCCGGCCGCGACCAGCGACACGCCGACCGCCAGCAGCGCCCCCACCACGATCACCGACGAGATCGCATTGGTGACCGACATCAGCGGCGTATGCAGCGCCGGCGTCACGCTCCACACCACGTAGTAGCCGACGAAGATCGCGATCACGAACACCATGAACTGGTAGACGAACGGGCTAACATCCCCGCCGCCGGCCGCGAGGGCCGGAGCCGACAACGCGCCAAGAAGCGCCGATGAGAGGCCTGCGCGGAGCCACCTGCGCCGCGCGAATCCCCTCTCCCCGCAAGCGGGGAGAGGGTTAGGGTGAGCGCGGGGAGAGGAAGTTCTGTTCATCTTGCGCCCCCTTGCGTCAGGCTCGGGTGAACGACCTTGCCGTCCTTGGCCACCAGCGTGCCTTTGACGATCTCGTCGTCCCAGTTGATCTTCAGCGCCTTCTCCTTCTTGTCGATCAGCGTCTCCAGGAAGGCGAGAAGGTTCTTGGCATAGAGGCTCGAGGCGTTGACCGGCACGTCGCCGGCAAGGTTGAGCGGGCCCATGATGGTGACGCCCTTGTGCTCGAACGTCTTGCCGGGCTGGGTCAGTTCGGTATTGCCGCCGCGCTCGGCCGCCAGATCGACGATCACGGCGCCCGGCTTCATGCTCTCGATCATGGCCGTCGAAATCAGCTTCGGTGCCGGCCGGCCCGGGATCAGCGCGGTGGTGATGACGATGTCCTGCGCCTTGATGTGGTTGGCCACCAGCTCGGCCTGCTTCTTCTGGTACTCGGCCGACATCGGCTTGGCGTAGCCCGCCGCCGTCTGCGCCTGCTTGAATTCCTCGTCCTCGACCGCGATGAACTTGGCCCCAAGGGACGCCACCTGCTCCTTGGTCGCCGGACGCACATCAGTTGCAGAAACAATGGCACCCAGCCGCCGCGCGGTGGCAATCGCCTGCAGGCCGGCAACGCCCACACCCATGATGAAGGCCTTGGCCGCCGGCACCGTGCCGGCCGCCGTCATCATCATCGGCACCGCCTGCCCGAAGTGCGCGGCGGCATCCACCACCGCCTTGTAGCCGGCCAGGTTGGCCTGGCTCGACAGCACGTCCATCGACTGAGCACGCGAGATGCGCGGCATGAACTCCATCGCCATCAGCGTGGCGCCGGTAGTGGCCAGCGCATCGAGGCCGGCGCGATCATCGTAGGGTGACAGCATGGCGGCTACGATGGCGCCGGGCTTCAAGGCCTTCACCGTCGCCGCATCAGGGCGCCGCACCGTCAGCAGGATATCAGCACCGCTCGCCGCCTCGGCCGCGCTGGCGGCGATGGTCGCGCCCTGCGCCTTCAGCGTCTCGTCGGCAAACCTGGAGCTCGCGCCCGCGCCGGCCTGCACCCGCACGGCGGCACCGAGCGCACTCAACTTCTTGACCGTCTCGGGCGACACGGCCACCCGGGGCTCGCCGTCGCGTTCCGCCGTAACGGCAATCGTGACCATGGAAGGCTCCCCGCCCACGCACCGGCGGGCACGTCATGTCTCATCTGCCGGAAGTCCACGCCGCGTGGCGCAGTCCTAAGGCACCAGGGTCAGCAGGAACACAAGGACGAGCGTGCAGAATACAACCAGCCCGATCGCCGCCTTCAGGAACCCCGAATAGGTCCGCAGGTGCTCCGGATAGTCCATGGCGGAATGCCCGCCCGACGTATCGACAGCCATGTGGCTCCCCCTCAGATTCTGCGCATTCGACTGCGCCTTCGTATCCCATGCCAGGGGTGCCAGCAAGCATTCCAGACCCTGGATAAACTGCCGCACGAACGCGGGCCGCGATCCCTGCCCCGTCCTTGATGCGAGCCCCACTGCCAGTCCCGCCAGACGAGGCGCAGAGCGGAACTCCAGTTGCTTGGTACACCTGTGTGGCAGGATGCCCGATAGCCTCGCCTGGCTCGGCTTCGGGAATGACAGCCTTACGTTACGGGCGCTTCTCTCCGGCGGTGTGGCGTGCTTCAATTGCGGCAACGCAAACAAGACACACGCTACGGAGAAGCCCCATGGATCTTGGGATGACCGCCAAAGTAAAGCCGCTGGTGGAAAAAGTGCGAGCCATGGTGCGCGAGGAAATCATCCCGCTCGAGGAGGAGTACGAGGCCGAG
>CADEEC010000256.1 GCA_902826255.1 uncultured Hyphomicrobiales bacterium
TCCATCTCGAACTCCTTCCAGCCCAGCACGCTCTCTTCCACCAGCACCTGGTGCGCCATGGAGGCGTCGAGACCGCGTTCGACGATCTCCGTGAATTCCTCGCGGTTGTAGGCAATGCCGCCGCCCATGCCGCCCAGCGTGTACGACGGGCGGATGATGGCCGGCAGGCCGACCTGGTCGAGCGCGGCCAGCGCCTCCGCCCGGCTGCGGGCAAGAACGGATTTCGGCGTGACGAGACCGATCTTGGTCATCGCCTCACGAAACAGCTCGCGGTCCTCGGCCTTGGCGATGGCTTGCGCATTGGCGCCGATCAGTTCGACGTTGAACTTGGCGAGCACGCCCTTCTCGGCCAGCGCCAGCGCCGTGTTGAGCGCCGTCTGTCCGCCCATGGTCGGCAGCAGTGCGTCGGGGCGCTCCTTCTCGATGATCTTGGCAACGACGTCCGGCGTAATCGGCTCGACATACGTTGCATCCGCCAGTTCCGGGTCCGTCATGATTGTCGCCGGATTGGAATTGACGAGGACGATGCGGTAGCCCTCGGCCTTCAGTGCCTTGCACGCTTGCGTGCCGGAATAGTCGAACTCGCAGGCCTGCCCGATGACGATGGGCCCGGCACCGATGATGAGGATGGATTTGATATCTGTCCGTTTCGGCATGAGGCCGCTTCATATTGCAGTGCAGGGGGATTGGCTATAGGGCCGTCATGTCACGCCGCACAGGAGTTGCACCGGCCGAGGCATTTCCCTGCCGCATTTTCGCGCGGGGCTGGCCGGCGCCTCAGCCTTCGGCGAGCGGCTTCTGGCCCTTCTGGGCGCGCATCAGGTTGATGAAGCGGGTGAACAGGTAGTGGCTGTCCTCGGGGCCGGGCGAGGCTTCCGGGTGGTACTGCACTGAAAAGACGGGCTTTCCTTTCAGACGAAGGCCGCAGTTGGACCCGTCGAACAGCGACACGTGCGTCTCCTCGGCGTCCTTGGGCAGCGAGTCGCGGTCGACCGCGAAGCCGTGGTTCATCGAGGTGATTTCCACCTTGCCGGTGGTGAAATCCTTCACAGGATGGTTCGCGCCGTGGTGGCCCTGGTGCATCTTCTTGGTCTTGGCGCCGAGCGCCAGACCCAGCATCTGATGGCCGAGGCAGATGCCGAATACCGGCAGGCCGGAGTCCACCAGCTTCTTGATCTCCGGCACGGCATACTTGCCCGTTGCCGCCGGATCGCCGGGACCATTGGAGAGGAAGATGCCGTCCGGCTTGCGCCCCAGCACGTCATCAGCGCTCGCGGTCGCCGGTACCACCGTCACTTTGCAGCCGGCGGTGGCGAGGCAGCGCAGGATGTTGCGCTTCAGGCCGTAGTCTACGGCCACCACATGCAGCCCTGGGTTTTCCTGGCGCGGATAGCCCTTGCCGAACACCCAGCGCATCTCGTCCCAGGTGTAGCTCTGTCCGGCCGTCACTTCCGGCACGAGGTCCATGCCGTCGAGCCCGGGCCACGCCTTGGCGTCGGCCTTAAGCTTGTCGAGATCGAACTTTGCGGAGGGCTCGTGCGCGATGACACCGTTCGGCATGCCCTGCTCGCGGATGCGCGCCGTGAGCGCGCGCGTGTCGATGCCGGTGAGCGCAATGATGCCGCGCGCCTTCAGCCACTGGTCGAGGTGCTCGGCCGCGCGATAGTTGGAGGGCTCGGTGACGTCCGCCCGCAGGATGCAGCCGCGTACGCCCGAGCGCATGGCGAGGTTGGAGGTCTCGGTATCCTCGGGATTGGTGCCGACGTTGCCGATGTGCGGAAAGGTGAAGGTGATGATCTGTCCGGCGTAGGAGGGATCTGTCAGGATTTCCTGGTAGCCGGTGATCGCGGTATTGAAGCACACCTCCCCCACCGCCGAGCCCGTCGCGCCGAGCCCTCGGCCCGCGATCACGGTCCCATCGGCCAGCACCAGCCGGCCGGTCAAAGGTGCGTCGGTCCAGGGTTTTGGGGAGGTCTGAGCCATGGTGTGTTCTCCACAGCCCCTACTAGGCGAAGCGTCCAGCGGGGTCAACGCGGCCTTGCTGCGGCCGCTTGTGCTCCATAAATCAGGGTCGAGCAAGGAGACGACGATGCGTGATCGGTTGAGGGCTGAAACAACGGCCGCCCTGAAGGCCCAGGACAAGGCGCGATTGTCTGCGCTCAGGCTGATCTCGGCCGAGATCCAGTCGCGCGACATCGCGTCCAAGACCGACATTCCCGATCAGGACATCCCTGCCGTGCTGCAGAAGATGATCAAGCAGCGCCGCGAGTCGCTCACCATCTACGAGAAGGCCGGCCGTACCGAGCAGGCCAGGCAGGAGGCTGTCGAGATCGCCGTGATCGAGGAGTTCCTGCCCAAGCAGATGGACGAGGCCGAGGCCAAGACGGTGATTGCGGCCGTCGTGAAGGAGGTCGGCGCCACCAGCCCCAAGGAGATGGGCAAGGTGATGGGCGTGCTGAAGGAGCGCTACGCCGGCCAGATGGACTTCGGCAAGGCCAGCGGCCTGGTGAAGGCGCTGCTGAGCTGAAGTAGTGACTGGCTTTGTCGAAGGGGGCGCTGCGAAATTTGTCATCCCGGCCGAGCGCAGCGAGAGCCGGGACCCAGGAGCCGCAGGCTCCCACGCAATCTATAGCCCCTGGGTCCCGGATATTGCGCTGGCGCGCAATTCCGGGATGACAACCAAGGGAACGGCCGCCCTAGAACGGGATCTCGTCGTCGATCTTCTTGTCGAAGTTGCCGCCCTTGCCGCCGGACGGCCTGCCGCCGCGGCGCGCACCGTCGCCGTTGCCCGAGGACACGCCATAGGCTTGCTGGTCGTCCTCGTACATGCCTGTGCTGGCGCCACCGCCGCCGGCGCGTGAATCCAGCATCGTCAGCGTACCGTTGAAGTTCTGCAGCACGACTTCGGTCGAGTATTTGTCCTGCCCGTCCTGGCCCTGCCATTTGCGGGTCTGCAGCTGGCCTTCGATGTAAACCTTGGCGCCCTTCTTGAGATACTGCTCGGCGACCCGGCACAGCCCCTCATTGAAGATCACAACCGAGTGCCACTCGGTCTTCTCGCGCTTCTCGCCGCTGGCCTTGTCGCGCCAGGTCTCGGTGGTGGCAACACGCAGGTTGGCAATCGGGCGGCCGTCCTGGGTCCGGCGGATTTCCGGGTCCTTGCCCAGATTGCCGATCAAAATCACCTTGTTCACGGAACCGGCCATAGGGCCTCCTTCTGCTTACCCCTCACCCGCGCAACATGACCGCGGGTGCGCTGCGACTCGTTGAGGGGCACGTTAGCGGCTGATCGCGCCACACGCGCGGCGCTTGAGTTGCTTGTCCACGTTAATTCGCGCGGACTCGATGTTCTTTATTCGTTCTCTATATAGGGCGGCTTCGCGATGGCCGCAAGGCCTTCAGATCTGGACCGCGTAGCCGCCGTCGACCGGGATGGCGGTGCCCGTGACGAAGTCCGAGGCCGGCGAGGCCAGGAACACGGCGATGCCGGACAGGTCGTTGGGCTCGCCCCAGCGACCGGCCGGCGTCCTCATCAGCACCAGCGAATTGAGGCCCTTGACCTGATCGCGGGCCGTGCGCGTGAGATCGGTGTCGATCCAGCCGGGGAGCACGGCGTTGACCTGGATCTTGTCCTTGGCCCAGCCCGAGGCCAGCGACTTGGTAAGCTGCACGATACCGCCCTTGGAGGCGCCGTAGGCCGCTGCGAAGCCCGCGCCGAAGATCGAGAGCATCGAGCCGATGTTGATGATCTTGCCGCCGCCGGCCTCCTTCATCACCGGGTAGACGGCCTGAGACAGCGTGAAAGCGCTGGTGAGATTGGTGTCGATCACCTGCCTCCACTCGTCGACCGACAGATCCTGCGGCGGCTTGCGGATGTTGATGCCGGCATTGTTGATGAGGATGTCGAGACGGCCGAGCTTGGCAACCGTCTC
>CADEEC010000257.1 GCA_902826255.1 uncultured Hyphomicrobiales bacterium
CCGGCTCACCGAAGGGGTAAGGCGGGAGGCTCGCTTCCGCTGAAATCTCTCAGGTCCCGTGACAGAGGGGGCTTCATCCGTGCCGAAAGGCGCGGGATGCAAGCTCTATGGGACCGGAGAGGCTATGGGCGCCGACACTTCCAGCACATCCCTGCAACGCACGCCGCTCTATGAGCTGCACGTCGCGCTTGGCGCCAAGATGGTGCCGTTCGCGGGCTACGAAATGCCCGTGCAGTATCCGCTGGGTGTCCTGAAGGAGCACCTGCACACGCGCGACAAGGCGGGGTTGTTCGACGTCTCGCACATGGGGCAGGCGGTTCTGGTCGCCGCTGACGGCTCGCACGCCACGGTCGCCGCGGCACTGGAAGCGCTGGTGCCGGCCGATATCCTCAATCTCGGCCTCGGCCAGCAGCGCTACACGCAGCTCCTCAATGCCGACGGCGGCATTCTCGATGACCTCATGGTCTGCCGCTCGCCGGATGCCAAGGACGACGGCGGGCTAATGCTGATCGTGAATGCCGCCTGCAAGCACGCTGACTATGCACACATCTCCAAGCATCTGCCGGCCGATGTGACGCTCACGCCCATGCCGGAGCGTGCGCTGCTCGCGCTGCAAGGCCCGCAGGCAGCGGAGGTGCTGGCGGACCGCGTGCGTGGCGCGGCGGCGATGGCGTTCATGACGGCGCGCTCGTCCGAGTTCGACAAAGTGATCGACTTGCACATCTCCCGCTCGGGCTACACGGGCGAGGACGGTTATGAGCTGTCGATGCCGGCCAAGGATGCCGCCACCGTTTGGAAAGCGCTGCTGGCCGATCCGCGCGTGCAACCTATCGGCCTTGGTGCCCGCGATTCGCTGCGGCTGGAAGCCGGGCTTTGCCTCTATGGACACGACATCGACGAGACCACGAGCCCGATCGAGGCGGGTCTTGCCTGGTCGATCCAGAAGCGGCGGCGCATCGAGGGCGGTTTTCCCGGGGCCGCGCGCATCCAGGATGAGATCGCCAACGGACCGCGTCGGCGCCGCGTCGGCATCAAGCCGGAGGGACGCGCGCCAGCGCGTGAGGGCGCTGAAGTGGTGGCGTTGCTGGGCGATCCGATCGGCGCTGTCACGTCGGGTGGCTTTGGGCCCACCGTCAACGGGCCAGTGGCGATGGGCTACGTCGCTGCGTCCTATGCGGCGCCTGGCACGCCAGTGAATTTGATGGTGCGCGGCAAGGCGCTGCCGGCATTGGTCGCGACCATGCCGTTCGCGCCGCACCGCTACGCACGCAAGATCTGAACCCAAGCGAGGATTTCATGGCAACCGAACGCTTCACCAAAGACCACGAATGGATCCGCGTCGACGGCGGCGTGGCGACCATCGGCATCACCAACCACGCGCAGAGCCAGCTCGGCGACGTGGTGTTCGTCGAGGTGCCCGAGGTTGGGCGCAAGGCAGCGCAGGGTGAAGCCGTTGCCGTCGTCGAAAGCGTAAAGGCGGCGAGCGACGTCTACGCGCCCGTGGCGGGCGAGGTGATCGAGGTGAACGGCGATCTCGCCGGCACGCCGGCGATGGTGAACGAGGATGCGGAAGGCAAGGCCTGGTTCTTCAAGGTCCGGGTTGCCAACCCAGCCGAGCTGGACGGGCTGATGGACCGGGCGGCATACGAGGCGTTCGTGAAGGACGCATCCTAGGCGCGGAGCGGATCATGGCACATGAGTACCGAGCGACCGTGGCGTGGAAGCGCAGCGAGAGCGAGCCGTTCACAGACAACAAGTACAGCCGCGGGCATGTTTGGTCGTTCGACGGCGGCGTGACGGTGCCGGCGTCGTCCTCGCCGCTGTCGGTGCGCTTGCCTTACTCCAAGGCCGATGCCGTCGATCCGGAGGAAGCGCTGGTGGCGGCCATATCGAGCTGCCACATGCTGACGTTTCTGTTTGTCGCGGCAAAGGCCGGTTTTGTTGTCGACAGCTATGTCGATGATGCCGTCGGCGTCATGACCAAGAACGAACGCGGCAAGCTATTCGTCTCCAAGACGACGCTGCGGCCGCAGATCGCCTTTTCCGGTGCAAAGCAGCCGAGCCAGGCCGAGCTGGATCAGATGCACCATCATGCTCACGAGGACTGCTACATCGCCAACTCGGTGCTGACCGAGGTGGTGATCGAAACGCCGGCTGCTGCGTAAGGAGACCGAAACGCGATGCGCTATCTGCCGCTCACCGATGCCGACCGCCGCGATATGCTGGCAAAGATCGGCGTTGCCAATATCGACGCGCTCTTCGACGATGTGCCGAAGGCCAAGCGGCTCGATCGCCTGATCGACCTGCCCAAGACCAAGGGCGAGCTGGAGGTGGAGCGGGTCCTCGGCCGGATGGCGGGCAGGAATGTTGCCGCCGGCTCGGTGCCGTTCTTCGTCGGTGCGGGCGCCTACAAGCATCATGTGCCGGCGACGGTGGATCATTTGATTCAGCGCTCGGAATTCCTGACGTCCTATACGCCCTACCAGCCGGAGATCGCGCAGGGCACGCTGCAGTATCTGTACGAGTTTCAGACGCAGGTGGCGGCGCTGACGGGCATGGAGGTCGCCAACGCCTCCATGTACGACGGCTCGACAGGGGCGGCGGAGGCGGTGCTGATGGCGCATCGCGTGACGCGGCGGCGCAAGGCAATCCTGTCGGGCAACCTGCATCCGCACTACCGCGAGACGATCGAGACGGTGTCGCGGATGGCGGGCGACGAGGTGGTGGCGCCGGTGCCGCACGGCGCGGCCGAGGACCTGTCGGGGCTGATCGACAACACGGTGTCGTGCGTGGTGGTGCAGAACCCGGACTACTTCGGGCAGGTGCGCGATCTCTCCCAGCTCGCCGACAAGGTGCACGCGGCGGGTGCGCTGCTGATCGTGGTGTTCACCGAGGTCGTCTCGCTGGGGCTGGTGCAGCCGCCGGGAGCGATGGGCGCGGATATCGCCGTGGGCGAGGGGCAATCGATCGGCAATGCGCTGAATTTCGGCGGGCCCTACGTCGGCCTGTTCGCGACGCGGCAAAAGTATCTCAGGCAGATGCCGGGACGCCTGTGCGGCGAGACGGTGGACAAGGAAGGGCGGCGCGGGTTTGTGCTCACGCTCTCCACGCGCGAGCAGCACATCCGGCGCGAGAAGGCGACCTCCAACATCTGCACCAACTCCGGGCTGTGCGTGCTGGCGTTCACGATCCACATGACGCTGCTCGGCGAGGCCGGCCTCAAGCGGCTGGCGCGCATCAATCACGCCAATGCGGTGAAGCTCGCCGACATGCTGGCCAAGGTGCCGGGTGTGAGCGTGCTGAACGATACGTTCTTCAATGAGTTCACGATCCGCGTGCCGGGCAAGGGCGCCGACGTGATCGAAAAGTTGGCGGCGAAGGGTGTGCTCGGCGGCGTGCCGGCCTCGCGTCTGTCGCCGGACAATCCCGATCTGCAAGACCTGATCATTGTCGCCTCAACCGAGGTGAACACCGACGAGGACCGCGCAGCCTACGTGGCGGCGCTGAAGGAGGTGCTGTGATGCTGAACCGGCAGGGGCGGCCGACGGCGGCGGGAGCAGCCGAGGCGCATGAAAGCGAAACGTTCAGCGGCAATCGCGGGCTCGCCATCGAGGAGCCATTGATCTTCGAGGTCGGGCGCCTGGAGACGACGGGCGTCGATCTGCCGGAGCCGGAGAAGTTCTCCGCCCGGCTGGGCAAGGCAATCCGCACGGAGCCGATCGGGTTGCCCGGGCTGTCGGAGCCTGAGACGATGCGGCACTTCGTGCGGCTCAGCCAGAAAAACTACGGCATCGACACCGGCATCTTCCCGCTCGGCTCGTGCACCATGAAGCACAACCCGCGCCTCAACGAGAAGATGGCGCGGCTGCCGGGCTTTGGTGACGTGCATCCGCTGCAGCCGCAATCGAC
>CADEEC010000258.1 GCA_902826255.1 uncultured Hyphomicrobiales bacterium
TCCCAGGCCTGGGCGGCGCTGGGGGCGTGGTAGCTGGCGCGCTCGTCGCAGTGGAAGCCGTGGCCGGCGTCGGGGTAGATGAAGACCTCGCAGTCAGGGCGCTTCTGCTTGATGGTCTCGACGTCTGACAGCGGGATGCCCTGGTCGAGCGCGCCGAAGTGCATCTGCGTGGGGCAGCGTGGCTTCTCATCAGCGAAGGCGGCGATCCTGCCGCCGTAGTAGCAGACGGCGGCTTTTACACCGTCGAGGCGCGTGGCGGCGAGGAAGGCGATGCTGCCGCCCATGCAGAAGCCGACCACGCCGACGGGGCCAACCGATTTCACCGCGTCGATAGCTGCCTGCGTATCCTTGGCCATCAGTGCCCAGTCGGGGTTGGCGATGAACTTGCGCGCGTTGGCGACCTCGTCCGGCGTGTAGCCCGACTGGAAGTCGCGCTGCTGGCGGTCGAACAGGGCAGGCGCGATGGCGGCGTAGCCATCGGCGGCGAAGCGGTCGCACACCGAGCGGATGTGCGTGTTGACGCCGAAGATCTCCTGCACGACGACGATGGCACCCTTGGCCCTGCCCTGCGGATCGGCGCGATAGGCGCCGAGCTGGAACTTGTCGGCGGAGGTGAGCGTGAGGTGCGTGCCCAAGGCGGGTCTCCCTGTCTCTTGTGTGGTGAGTTGCGGGCATTGTGGTTGCACGGCGCGGTGACGGCAAGGCCTGCGAGGCTGCCGTCGTGTCTGTGTCTGCCCCTCACCCTAACCTTCTCCCCATGAAGAATGGGGAGAAGGGATCGAGGATTTACGCCGGTTGCAGGCGCTCGCGTGGGATTGGCGGGAAGGCGAGCGCGACGGCGACGGCCGCGAGCCCCACGGCGGCCGAGCCGAGAAACAGCCAGCTGTAGGTTGCGAACGTGTCGAAGATCCAGCCGCCGGCAAGCGGGCCGAAGGCCATGCCGAGGCTCGACAGCATGGTCGCCGCGCCGAACACGGTGCCCATGATGCGCTGGCCGAAATACTCGCGCGCCAACACCGCATACAGAGGCATGGTGCCGCCGTAGGCCATGCCGAACACGACGGCGAGCGCGTAGAACTCGCCGAGCCGGCTGACGAGCACGTAAGCGGCGATGGCGAAGGCTTGCACGATCAGGCCGGCAATCAGGACGGGCTTGGCGCCGTAGCGGTCGCCGAGGACGCCCAGCAGGATGCGCCCGCCCAATCCGGCGAGGCCTTCCACGCTGTAGATGCTGACGGCCGCCATCGGCGCGATGCCGCAGAAGATGGCGAAGCTCACCATGTGGAAGATGGGTCCCGAGTGGGCCGCGCAGCAGGCAAAGAACGTGAAGCCGAGCACCAGGAATTGCGGCGAGCGGAGCGCCTGCGCGGCCGACATTGTGCCGGTCTCGCCCGCCACCGCGACCGCGGTCTCCTCCGCCGCCGATGCGGGCGGGCGGCGAACAAACAGCGCGACCGGAATCAGCAACACCCAGGCGCCGAGGCCGATGACCAGCATGGCCGTGCGCCAGTCGTAGCTGGTGATCAGCCATTGCGCGAACGGCGAGACCGTCAGCGGTGCCATGCCCATGCCGGCGGACACGAGCGAGACGGCGAGACTGCGGTTGTGATCGAACCAGCCTGTGACGGCGGCGATCATGGGCGCGAAGAAGGCGCTGGCCGAGACGCCGACGATGACGCCGTAGGTGAGCTGGAACGTCATGAGCGAAGTCGTGCGGCTCGCGAGCACGAGGGCGAGGCCGAGTAGCACGGCGCCGATAAGCACCACGATGCGCGGGCCGTAGCGGTCGCTGGCGGCGCCCCAGGCGAAAGCGCCGAGGCCCATGACGATGAAGTTGAGCGTCATGGCGCTGGAGATACCGGCGCGCGACCAGCCGGTCTCGGCCGACATCGGCTCCAGGAAGATGGCGAGCGAGAACATGGTGCCGAGCGCGACGCAGCCCATCAGGCCGCCGATGGCGACGATCACCCAGGGATAGGAGATGCGCATGGGCTTGTTCTCGGGCGTCGGTTGAAGACGTGCGGATACGAGATCGGGAGCTGGTTGCTGCCCCTCACCCCGACCCTCTCCCCGCGGGCGGGGAGAGGGGGAGTCTTTGCGAAGGTCAGCCCTTGGCGTTGGCGGCGCAGCCGTCCATGGGCATGCTTTTCACGACCTCCTGCAATTCCTCCGCGCTGACCTCGCGCTGCGGCGTGGCGATCGACCAGCTGTGGCCGAAGGGGTCGGTGATGACGCCGTAGCGGTCGCCCCAGAACATGTCTTCCGCAGGCATCTTGATGGTCGCGCCGGAGGCCACCGCGTGCGCGATGAAGGCGTCGGTGTCGTCGACATAGAGATGGATCGTGACCGGCGAGCCCTTGAGCGTCTTGGGAGACAACACGTTCCACTGCGGCATCTCGTCGACCAGCATCACCATGGCGCCGTTGATCTGGATGGCGGCGTGCATGAGCTTTCCGTCCGGCGACGGCACGCGCATCATCTCGGTGGCGCCGAAGGCCTTCTTGTAGAACTCGATGGCGTCGGCGGCGCCGGCCACGACCAAGTGCGGCGTGACGGCCGGGCGCGCGTGGAGGCCGGCAGCAGCGGCAGTTTTGTTCTGCGGCTTCTTCAAAGCTTGGACGTTCGTCATTGGACGATTTCCTTCTGTGGGCGGCGGTTGAAAAGCAGTTCGACGTAGCGGCGCAGGTGATCGAAGGAGTCGCGTGCGACGCGCGTGTCGTTGTGGGCCTTGGCGAGGATCAAGGCGCCCTGCACGACCGCTTGCGTGTAGAGAGCGAGGCTGTCGGCGGTCCACGGCGTCTCGATGCCGTACGTCTCGATGGCTTCAGCGATGTCCGCCTCGACCTTCGCGCAATGCACGCTCATGCAGCGCTCGCAGGCGTCGCGGATGGCGGGGCTGCTGTCGTAGGTCTCCTGCACCATGGTGCCGACGAGGCAGGTGATCTCGGGCAAGGGCCCCTCGAGCAGCGCTTTGCGGAAGTCGATGTAGGCGAGCACGCGGTCGAGCGGATCGGGGAGCTGGTTGTACGGGGCCTCGTCGAAGAAGCCGCCGGTGGTCTCGGACCAGTAGTCGGCGGCGGCGACGCCCAGGTGCTCCTTGCTCTTGAAGTGGTGGAAGAAGGCACCCTTGGTGACGCCAGCGGCGGCGCACAGCTCGTCGACGGTTGTAGCGGCATAGCCCTGCGAGCGGATGACCGTCAGGGCGGCATCTAACAGCTTGGTTTTGGCTGATGATTTGTCGGTGGGCGGCATGATGGGCTCCAGTTGCAAGAGACATACCGACCAGTTGGTATGTTGTCAAATGGAGAAATGCGGCGCAGCCTTGCCCCTCGCGTGAGGAGGTCTGACTGATCAGAGGCTGCGGGAGCGCGGGGGGCGAAAGTCGGCGAGGCTCCCGCCGCAGAAATCCCCTTGGCCGACGGTCCGCTGGTGCGTCTGCAGATCCCCGTTCCGACTGTTCAAGGGTTTTTGCGGACCGGCCGATCCGCAAGTGCACTTGGTCTGATGGTCAGCACCGTGCTGTACTTGCGCGATCACCCAGTTGCGCGCAGCTGCAATGACGCTCGGCGTGAAACAACGCCGCAAGCGGGGGGCTACTCCGCTGCGCCGAGCGCCTGCTCGAAGCGCGAGCCAGCTGTCGGCAACGGTCGTGAGTCTATCGGTCCCGGCCGGCATGCACACCTCGCACGCGCGCGCACCCGGCGCCGTGCGCATGACGCGACAAGCGATTTTCGACGACGGCGGCGCCAAGGCTATCCGCGCACCATCAGCGTCAGTCCGGAAAGAAGCAGCAGCACCAGCACCACGCTGCGGAACGCAGCGTAGTCGAGCCGGCCGTAGCGTTTCCAGCCGAGCCCTGTGCCCAATGCGCGGGCCGGCACGCCGGCGC
>CADEEC010000259.1 GCA_902826255.1 uncultured Hyphomicrobiales bacterium
GGGAGCCTTGTGGATCGGGCTGGTGCACAAGGTTGTTCCGTTGGCTGAGCTGGCAAGTGCGGGCGCGGCCATGATCAACCAGGTGCTCGAGAACGGATCGCTCGCCATGAAAGAGACAAAGGCCCATATTTTGGAGAGTGCCTGGGGGGGATTCGACGAAGGGGCCTTTGATGCGCTGGTCCGGAGTCATGCTGCAAAGCGCCGGTCAGAAGAGGGCGCAGAGGGGCTCGCTTCCTTCGTGGAAAAGCGCCCGGCGCGATGGGCGCCTGCCAAGTAAGGTCCTCCAACCCTAACAGCGTTGCGGGCACGACACACCGCGCTCCTGTACAAACTGGAATTCGTTGGACGACCCAGGCGCCATAGCTCTACCCAAGAGCCAGCCGCCAGGGGCGTCGTAACTGCGGGCACAAAGCTATGTTTGCAAACACAAGGTCCGTTGTTCACACGGGCCCATCGGACCGGACGCGCATCAGCTTCTTTCTCGTGTTATGCGCGACCTGGTTGCTCCTTACCTTTGCCTCCACGCACCCGGTGCAAGCGCAGACAAAGGCTGAAGCGGCCCAGCCCCCGTTGTCGATCGGTGTCTTCGTCAGCTCGCGCAACGACCAGTGTTTCGACAACGGCATCGTTCCTGCCATTCTGCAGCTGACCAAAGCCGAGCAGGACCGCATCAACGCCGAAGGGGGCGTGCTGCGCCGGCAGATCAAGGTGCACATATTCGACGACCAGCGCGACCAGAAGAAAACCATCGCGAATATCAAGGAGGCGCTGGCGCAGCCGAGCATGATCGCCATGATCGGGTTGTCGAACTCGGCGCTTGCCAAGGGTGCGTTCGAAGCGGCAGGCAACGACATCAGCGCAAGCAAGATCCCGTTCCTGTCGGACATTTCCGTCAACAGCATCTTCGCCAAGTATCCCAACGTCTACTCGATGCGTCCCTCGCAGGACGAGGAGCGCGTGCCTGCCATGCAGGCCTTCATGAACGCGCGCGGGATAGAGCGGCCGGCTTTCGTCGGGATCAAGGGCTCTGTGTTCAGCACCAGCCTCGGAGACGGGCTTGCCGATGGCGGAGTGAAGCTTGTTGCCGACTATCGCCTGGAGCTGCAGGGTGACGATCTCGACCCTGCAACGATTGACTCGACCATTGCGGACCTCAAGAAGAGGGACGCAGACCTCATCGTTCTGGGTGTGGGCGGACAACGGACCGCTGCCTGGCTGGCGGCACTGAAGGCGGCCGGAGTCACGCCCCCGGTGTTCGTGACGGGACGCATCGACAGCATCTTTCGCGAGGGCGCTCCCGAATACCCCGGCGATATCTTCCAACTCGGCTGGGATGACCTGCCAGATGTGTACAGCGATCGCCTGCGCGAACGCATCGCGCGCAACGGTCTCGACAAATGGACCTTCGAGGGGGCCAAGATTGCGCAGGCGCCCGGATGGAAGACCGGCGCCTGCAAGGCGCGCCCCGCCAATGAAGCGGCAAGCGTGTTCGACAACCGCAACATGATCGCGATAGGCCGCGGCACCCAGTACGCGGATATGATCGCGCTCGTCGCCGAGGCGCTGCGTACGGCCGACCCTGCAGAAAGCATGGAAGGGCTGCGGGCCCACCTCCTATCACAGCTCAAAACGACCTACCTGTCGGGGCGGGGCACATTTCGTGGGAGCTTCGAGAACTGGTCGTTCCGCCAAACGTCGCGCACGGCGGACCGGACACCGTTCATCGTCATGCGCCCTCAGGGGCTTGGAGCCTCGCAGCTCGCACCGGTGCAGTTCGTGCGGCTGAGAACGGACACGCTCCGCGCCATCGATACGCTGTACATCGATATCGATCTGATACGCACCTCCCGCATCGACGACAACGACAAGACGTTCTTTGCAGATTTCTACCTGTCGATGCGCGGTACCAATGCGTCGATCAAGAACATCGAGTTTGCCAACGCCGCGCTGGACCCGCGGACGAACGATCGCCAGATGACGGTGCGCGCGCTGCACGAAGCCGGTCCGAGCGACATCTACCCGCCGGAAATGAACATCTACCTCGTGTCCGGAAAATTCACGTTCGAGCCGCGTCTTTCCAACTATCCGTTCGACACGCAGCGGTTCGCCATCGAGATCCAGCCGAAATCAACGCCCTTCATCGTGCAGCCGCCGCCACGCGGGCTGCGCGACAAGACGGCCGATACCGATGGGTGGACCCAACTAGACCAGTATGTCGGGTACGACGAAGGCTTTGTGCCGACCGTAGACGCCTGGACATACCGGCAGAGCGTAGTGCCTTTCTACAAGGCAGCCTTCGTATGGACTCTACAGCGACAGACGACGGATTATTATTTGCGTGTTGTCGTCCCGCTCGCCTTCATACTGGCGGTCGCCTACATGTCGATTTTCATTCCGCTCGAAAATTTCGAGGCCATCGTGACGATCCAGGTCACGGCTCTGCTTTCTGCCGTCGCGCTGTATCTGGCATTGCCCAAGATCGACGCCGGCGACGGGACAACGGTTTCAGACCGAATATTCTTGTTCGTCTATACCGCCGTTAGCCTGATGATCGCTATCTCGATCCTGCGCGTCAGCTCGCCCGTGAAGGATAGGCTATCCATCCGCTGGTCCCTGGGCTTCGCGCATATCGTGATCCTGCCGCTATTGGTTCTCGGCATGGCGTTCTATGTGTATCGGCTGAGCCTGGGCATGCACAGCGCGCCGCTGTGGTCGGAGCTGGCGTCGATGGTGTCGCTGCGCTAGCGACACTGTCGATGGAGCTTCTCTACTCCGCCGGCTGCGGCCGCGGTGCGGTCTGGTCGCCGCCTATGGCAGCAAGCTTGCCGCCGGCGAGGCGCCGGATCACCACGTAAAACACCGGGGTGAAAATCAGGCCGAACAGCGTGACACCGATCATCCCCCAGAACACGGCCGTGCCAAGCGCGATGCGCATCTCGGCACCGGCGCCAACCGCCAGGTAGAGTGGCACGACGCCGAGCGTGAAGGCCAGTGAGGTCATGATGATTGGGCGCAGGCGCAGCCGGCACGCTTCAACCGCGGCGGTAACCGTATCGCGCCCCTGCTCCTCGAGCTGTCGTGCGAACTCCACGATAAGAATGGCGTTCTTTGCGGCCAAAGCGATCAGCACGACGAAGCCGATCTGAGTGAGGATGTTGATCTCGCGCCCGTGCAGCCATACGCCGAAGGCGGCAGAGAACAGGCACATGGGCACGATCAGCATGATGGCGAGCGGCAGCGACCAGCTCTCGTACTGAGCCGAGAGCGCCAGGAACACAAAGATAACGCTCAGCACGAAGATGAAGTAGCCCGTGCTGCCCACTCTCGATTCCTGGAAGGACAGATCGGTCCACTCAAACTTCACGCCGGGCGGCAGCTTGTCGAGCGCCAGTCCCTGCATGATCTTCAAGGCTTGCCCTGAGCTGATACCGGCGATGGCCGTTCCCTGCACCTCGGCAGAGGGGAACAGGTTGTAGCGCGGAACACGCTCCGGTCCGGAAATCTCCTTGAACGTGACGAGGCTGCCGAGCGGCACCATGTGCCCGTCCGCGCTGCGCACGCGGATCTTGGACACGCTTTCGCGGTCTAGACGATAGTCGCCGTCAGCCTGTGCGGTGACCCGGTAGGTGCGGCCGAACATGTTGAAGTCGTTGACGTAGGCCGAGCCCATGAACACCCGCATGGCTTCGAAGATGTTCGTGACCGGCACCTTCAGCATCTGCGCCTTGTCCCGGTCGACATCGACGAAGACTTGAGGCGTAGCGGCCGCGAACGTTGAGAACGTATTGGCTATGCCCGGCGTGCGATTGGCCTCGGC
>CADEEC010000260.1:0-1244 GCA_902826255.1 uncultured Hyphomicrobiales bacterium
ATGATGTCCATGCACAGCTCGACGCACTCGTCGCAGATGAACACCGTCGGGCCGGCGATCAGCTTGCGGACCTCGTGCTGGCTCTTGCCGCAGAAGGAGCAGTACAGGGTGTTCTTTTCTTGGGCCATCCGGTTCTCTCGCGGCGTCTTCTCGTCTGCGAACGTCGTGCGATGCAAGGCTGCCAGTCTAGCCCTGCATCCTTAAATTCTTACGGCAGCGCCGCCGGGCTCTTCGGGGAGCAATCGGTCAATCTGAGCATGCTAGCGGCGGCTAAATCAAGATTGGATTAACAGGTCTTTCCCCCTATGTGGCATCTCCGGCGCTCATCCGCTAACCCTCTGCGACATAGCCCGTTTCAAGGCTGATTGTGCAAGCCTCACGCCAATCCCCACGGGCTCGGCAGCCAAGCTCGCGCCAGGGTGTATTTGCCACCCCAACCAGGCGGCGAACCGGGTGTGGGCGTCCCCTCAACTCGACTTACCCGGGGTGAGGAGCCCATCCGCGTCGTCCCGCCTTTCCAGGACCTTGTCGATCAGGCCGAAATCCCGGGCTTGGTCGGCGGTCATGAAGTAATCGCGGTCGAGCGTCTTTTCGATCTGCTCATAGCTCTTTTTGGTGTGCTTCACATAAATCTCGTTCAGGCGCCGCTTCATCTTGATGATGTCCTCGGCGTGCCGCTCGATGTCGCTAGCCTGGCCCGAGAACCCGCCCGAGGGCTGGTGCACCATGATGCGCGCATTGGTAAGGGCATACCGCATGCCCGGCGTGCCCGCGCAAAGGAGCAGCGAGCCCATGGACGCCGCCTGGCCGATGCAGAGGGTGGAAATCTGAGGTTTGACGAACTGCATGGTGTCGTAGATCGCCATCCCGGCCGTCACCACGCCGCCCGGCGAATTGATGTACATGGCAATCTCTTTCTTGGGGTTCTCCGCCTCCAAAAAGAGCAATTGCATGCAGATCGACGCCGCCATGTGGTCCTCGACCACCCCTGTCACGAAGATGATCCGCTCCTTGAGGAGGCGGGACGGGAGGTCATAGCCGCGCTCGCCACGGGTCGTCTGCTCGACCACGATCGGCCAGAAAGAACTCGTTGGTCCGGACATGTCGACCCCTGTGACGTTTGTTGCAGCGCGGACCCGAAAGATCGGGTCGAATCGTCGCCTATTCAAGCCTCATCATTTTTTGCCACCAGCATCCTGCCCGCCGTGCCCATGGCTGTGGCCGTGATCATGGTCGTGATCGTG
>CADEEC010000260.1:1344-3796 GCA_902826255.1 uncultured Hyphomicrobiales bacterium
CAGCATCCTGCCCGCCGTGCCCATGGCTGTGGCCGTGATCATGGTCGTGATCGTGGTGGTGGCCGTGATCATGGCCATGGTCGTGACCGTGATGGTGATCGTGGTCATGATCGTGATCATGGTGACTGTGATCGTGGGTGTGCTGCATCAGCGCCGCTTCCATATCCTCGGGCGCGGGCTTCATCAGCTCCTCGACGGTGACCTTCTTCTCCGCCGGCTTGGCCTGCTCGAGGATGTGGTCGATCACCTTTTCCTCGAAGATCGGCGCGCGCAGGTCCGCGAGCGCAGCCGGGTTCTTCTCGTAGTACTCGTAGACGAACTTTTCCTGGCCGGGATAACGCCGCGCCTGCTCGATCAGGGCCCGCTTCAGTTCTTCCTGGTTGACTTGCAGCTTCTGCCTGTCGCCGATCTCACCGAGCAGGAGCCCCAGCCGCACGCGCCGCTCGGCAATCTTGCGGTAATCAGCCTTCAGCTCATCCTCGGATTTTCCAAGATCTGCAAACGACTTGCCCTCGTTCTTGAGGGAGTCATTGAGGCGGCGCCAGATGCCTTCGAACTCTCCGGAAACCAGCGTTTCCGGCAACGAGAAGGTATGCGCGCCATCGAGCGCATCGAGAATCTGGCGCTTGATCTTGGTGCGCGAGACGGTCTCGTATTCCGTGCCGATGCGGCCTTTCACCAGCTCTTTCAGGTGCGGCAGGGACTGCGCCCCCAGCGTCTTGGCGAAGTCGTCGTTGACCTCGGGACGTACCGGCTTGGCCACTTCCTTGATGGTGACGGTGAACTCGGCGTCCTTGCCGGCGACTTCCTTGGCCGGATAATCCTCCGGGAACGTTACCTTGACGAGGCGCTCCTCGCCCGCCTTGCCGCCCTCCAGGCCCTCCACGAAGCCCGGAATGAAGCCGGCCTCGCCCATGACGAGCGGCACGTCCTCGCCCTTGCCGCCTTCGAACTCCTGGCCGTCGATGCGGCCCACGAAGTCAATCGTCAGACGGTCGCCCTTGCCGGCGGCACGGCCCGCCTCCGCCTCATGCCGGACGGAGCGCTCGACCAGATCGTTCACCGCCTTGTCGACGGCTTCCTCGCTGACCTCGGCCACTTCCTTCTCGAGCTTCAGTGTCGACAGGTCGGTGATCTCGAAGTTCGGCAGCACCTCGAACGACATGGTGTAGGCGAGGTCGCCCTGCCCGGCGATCACGCGCTCGATCTCATCCTTGTCCTCGGTGAACTGGATGTTGGGCTGATGGGCGGGGCGCTCGTTGCGATCCGTCACGGCCTTGCGGCTGGATTCATCTACCGCTTGCTGCACCACCTCCGCCATCAGCGAGCGGCCGTACAGCTTCTTGATATGGGAGATGGGGACCTTGCCCTTGCGGAACCCCTTGATCTGGACCTGATCCTTGACCTCGTCGATGCGCGAGGTGAAGCGCTCGCTGAGCTCGCCTTGTCCGACGACAACCTTCAGCTCGCGCTTGAGGCCAGTTGAACTCGTTTCCGTGACTTGCATCTCTATCGCCTGGTTGGCCGGTGAACGTGAGCGGCCCGCGGGGTGCGCGACCTGCTCGCAAATTGGTGCGGGCGGAGGGACTCGAACCCCCACGGCTTGCGCCGCTTGGACCTAAACCAAGTGCGTCTACCAGTTCCGCCACGCCCGCGAAACCCCTCGACGCGCCGCCCTGGGCGATCTGCGGGACCGCCCACGCCGCGAGACCCGCGTTTCGGGATGCGCCATATATCGGGGGCTCTGCCGTGAAAGCAATCCTGAATGACGGTTCGTTGGGTTGCGCGGCTAGGCCGGGCCTCATATCTAGGCACGTGGAAGCTTCTGATGGAGAGCGCCCGTGACCGTGCTGGACGGCGTACCTGCTGCAGTCGGCCGCACGCCGCTGATAAAGCTGAGGCGCGCGTCAGAGGAAACGGGCTGCACCATCCTCGGAAAAGCCGAATTCATGAACCCCGGGCAGTCGGTAAAAGACCGCGCGGCGCTGTTCATCATTAAGGAAGCCATCAAAAGCGGGGCCTTGCGCCCTGGTGGGACCGTCGTGGAGGGCACGGCGGGCAACACGGGCATCGGATTGACTGTCGTCGGCAATGCCTTGGGCTTCCGCACGGTCATCGTCATTCCCCAGACCCAGAGCCAGGAGAAGAAGGACGCGCTGCGCCTGCTGGGCGCGCGCCTCGTCGAGGTTCCGGCGCTGCCCTACAAGAACCCCAACAACTACGTGCATTACTCGCGCAGGCTGGCGGAGGCACTTGCGAAAACCGAGCCCAACGGCGTCATTTGGGCCAACCAGTGGGACAACACCGCCAACCGCCGCGCGCATATCGAGACCACAGCCGAGGAAATCTGGGCCGACACCGGCGGCAAGGTGGACGGCTTCGTGACGGCGGTCGGCTCGGGCGGCACGCTCGGCGGGGTTTCCGACGGGCTGAAGGCGAAGCGCAAGAGCAT
>CADEEC010000261.1 GCA_902826255.1 uncultured Hyphomicrobiales bacterium
GAGCGGCGCATCGATCCCTGCATGTCCGAGGTGTTTCCCTGGACGCAGATACCGAAGGCGCATACGCGCATGTGGAAGAACGAGCACAAGCCCGGCAACATGGCGGTGATGGTGAGCGCGCCGACGACGGGCCTGCGCACCTTCGAGGACGCCATCGAGGAGAGCCGCAAGCGCTTTGGCTGATCCTACCCTCGAAGCGATCCTGCTCTAGGCGGGAGCCTCGCCAAGCAGTCGGCGCTCCTTCATCTCGATCAAGCCCCGGTTCAATTCTGCGCCGAGGATGATGATGATGGCCGACACCTGGAAGAACACGAGCGCGCTCATGATCTGCGTGAGGCCCGCGTAGAAGCGCGAATAGTCCGTGATGCTGAGCCAAGAGCCGAACAGGCGCGCGGCCAGCATCCAGAGCACCAAGCTGAGCAGCACGCCGGGCCACACATCTCTGAACTTGCGCTCGCCCGCCGCCAGCCAGAGGTGATAGCCCAGCAACTGCAGCCCGATCGCTGCAATAACGATGGCAAAGCGGATGACCAGGGATGTCCAGCCCTCGTCCGCCAGCCACAGCAACCACTGCGGCTTGATGCGTGCGGCCATGTCCGGCCCCACTACCACACCCCATGTCAGCACCAGCATGCCGATGGCGCTCAGCACGACGAACAGCGCGCTCTCGGCGAGGCACAAGAAATATGAACGTGTCTCCTTCTTGCGGTAGGCGTTGTTGAGTGCGGCGCGCAGGCTTTCGATGGCGCTGGTTGCAAAGAAGAGGGCCACCAACGCGCCGAAGGTCAGCACGTCATAGCGGCTGCGGCCCATAACGGCCATGACCTCCGGCGCCAGCGCCTGCGCGACTGGTTCCGGAGCAATCTCGAAAAGGCGCTCGATGCCCTGCTTGGCCAGCGCCTCGCCGCCGAACAGGCCAGCAATCGCTCCCAAGAAGATGCAGAACGGAAACAGCGACAGAACGAAGGAATAGGCGACGGCGCCGGCCATCGCAAAGCCGCTGTCCGCATAGACGGAATACAGCGCCCCCAACACATGCCGGATCTGGCGGAAGATCATGCGCGGCTCCGTGGGGCTGCATTCGATGGCAGGGATGGCCGACGTTCTAATCAGCGCTGCCGCCCGCGTCGAGCGCTGCCGCACGCGGGAACGGGCCATCAAGTCCACTTTGCCTGCCCTCCGTTCGCGGCTAATGTGCGGCGCAGCGAGAATATCGCGGCATTGCAACACGGGGCGGCCATGGCAGAAGGCGGTGGAAAATCGAGTGCGGGTGACGTCGCCGCGCGCCTGGAGGCGTGTGCCGCGGCGGTTACGGCCGCAGAACGCCTGCTCCACCATGCAAAAGCCGGCACGCGCGCCGAGGTGAAAGCGGCCGGCAGCGTCGATGCCGCACAGGCTGCCGCGCACGGCCTGGCGTGGCTTGCGACCTATGTCGAGGCGCTGCGCCAGATGCTCGGCTGGGCGCGCCGCCTGTCCGAAGCCGGGCGTCTCAGCGAGATCGAGACACTGCTGCTCGACGTCGCCTTCGGCGAGTACCTGGCGCAGATTGCTGGCGGCATCCCGATGAGCCAGGGCGAAACCGTGCGAGTCTCCGCGCTGGGTGTCTCGCGTGAGGAGTTGCGCAGGTTCGAGGATGCGGTCGACCCACTCGTCGTCCGCGGCTCGGCACCGGCGGTGAAGGCGCGGCTCGCGGCCCTGATCGCAGCGCAGCCCGCGGTCACGACGTTCGGCGACACGGGACTCGACGAGACACTTGACGAGATGCGCACGCAGATGCGCCGCTTTTGCGAGGCGGAGGTGCTACCTTACGCGCACGAGTGGCATCTCAAGAACGAATACATCCCCGCCGAGGTGCTCACAAAGCTTGGCGAACTCGGCGTATTCGCGCTCACGCTGCCGGAGGCTTACGGCGGGCTCGGCCTCGGCAAGGAGGCCATGTGCCTCGTGTCCGAGGAGCTGTCGCGCGGCTACATCGGCGTCGGCTCGCTCGGCACGCGGTCGGAGATCGCATGCGAGCTGATCCTCGCCAACGGCACCGAGGCGCAGAAGGAGAAATACCTGCGCAAGATCGGCTCGGGAGAGCTGCTGCCGACGGCAGTCTTTACCGAACCGAACACCGGCTCGGACCTCGCCTCGCTCAAGACCCGGGCCGTGCGCGAGGGCGACGTCTACAAGGTCACCGGTCAGAAGACGTGGATCACGCATCCGGTGCGCGCCGACATCATGACACTGCTGGTGCGCACGAATCCATCCGAGCCCGGCTACAAGGGCTTATCGATGTTTCTCGCCGAGAAGCCGCGCGGCACGGATGCCGAGCCGTTTCCGGCCGAAGGCATGTCGGGCAGCGAAATCGAGGTGCTCGGCTATCGCGGCATGAAGGAGTTCGACATTTCCTTCGATGGCTTCGAGGTTCCGGCCGCGCAATTGCTCGGGGGTGCCGAGGGCCAGGGCTTCAAGCAGCTGATGACCACGTTCGAGGCCGCCCGCATCCAGACGGCCGCGCGCGCCATTGGCGTGGCGCAATCCGCCATGGATCTGGCCCTCAAGTATGCGCTGGAGCGCAACCAGTTCGGCCAGGCGATCTATGCCTTCCCGCGCGTCGCCAACAAGATCGTAATGATGGCGGTCGAGACCATGATTGCGCGCCAGCTCACCTATTTTGCCGCCCGCGAAAAGGACGAGGGCCGCCGCTGCGACCTGGAAGCCGGGATGGCGAAGCTGCTGGGCGCGCGTATCGCCTGGGCCAATGCCGACAACGCCCTGCAGATACACGGAGGCAACGGTTTCGCGCTCGAGTACCCTGTCAGTCGGGTGCTGTGCGATGCGCGCATTCTTAACATTTTCGAGGGGGCGGCCGAGATCCAGGCCCAGGTCATCGCCCGGCGCCTGCTCGAAGGGGCGAACTGAACCTGTAAAAAAACTTCATCCGGCGCGGGAACCACTCGGGTTCTTGCGCGTTTCGCGGTGTCGCGTATCCGGATGAGGGGTTACCGTGCGCTCCGAAACTATTGACGGCGCCGATCAGTTGCGCGCCGTCCTGTCTGCCCTGAGGGCTCTGGAAGAAGGCGCTCAGGACGTTCGACTGCCGGAGGGTGAGCAGGGCCTACTGGGCGAAATCGCCCGCTCCTTCAACCGTATTGCGCGCGCCCGCGAGGCGGCGCCGACCCTGGCCAACGGGCATCACCCGGCGGACGCTGCCCCCCCTGGCGCGCTGGACGGTCCCCAGAGCACGGCGATCCTGGCTGGCCTGCGCGCGGTGAAGCGTGGCGACGCCACCGTGCGTCTCCCGCTCGACTGGGTGGGTCTCGCCGGCAAGATTGCCGACGCCTTCAACGACCTGGTGGAGCTCAACGAGCGCAAGCAGCGCGAGCTGGCTCGCCTCAGCCACGTGGTCGGCAAGCAGGGCAAGCTCAAGGAGCGCGCGTCGCTCGGCGATGCGGCCGGCTTCTGGCTCGACTCCGTCAATTCCGTCAACTCGCTCATAGAAGACCTCGTCCATCCCTCGAGCGAGGTGGCGCGCGTGATCGGCGCGGTGGCGCTGGGGGACCTCAGCAAGAGCATGGCCCTGGAAGTGGAAGGGCGGCCGCTGGAAGGCGAGTTCCTGCGCACGGCACGCACCATCAACACCATGGTGGACCAGCTCGGCACCTTCGCTGACGAGGTAACGCGCGTTGCGCGCGAGGTCGGCACCGAGGGCAAGCTCGGCGGCCAGGCGAAAGTGCAGGGCGTTGCGGGCACGTGGAAGGATTTGACGGACAGCGTGAACTCGATGGCCGGCAACCTGAC
>CADEEC010000262.1 GCA_902826255.1 uncultured Hyphomicrobiales bacterium
GTAGGTGCCGCTGGTCGACTGGGTCGAGGGGGGCGCGCCAAAGCCAAATACGACCAACGAACCGGTTTTCCGAACGCTGATGCTGTCGCATGCGCTGGAAGATGCGGACTGGGCGGCGCTCGATCTCTCCGAGTTCGCGGCGGAGTGGAAGTGGGACGGCATCCGCGTCCAGATCGTCGCCACGGGTGGCGAAACGCGGCTCTATTCACGGACCGGCGACGACATCGGGCGTGCATTTCCGGATGTGATCGAGAGCATGCGGTTCGATGCGGTGGTGGACGGGGAGCTGCTGGTCGTGCGCGAAGGCGAGGTGGCGCCGTTCAACGACCTGCAGCAGCGGCTGAACCGCAAAACCGTCTCGGCGAAGCAGATGGCGACCTACCCGGCGCATATCCGGCTCTATGACATGCTGATGCTGGAGGGCGAGGACCTGCGTGCGCTCCCCTTCGTGGAGCGCAGGGCGCGGCTGGAGGCGTGGCACTCACAGGTACGGCCAACGCGGACCGATCTCTCCGAGATCATTCCGGCCATGCAGAAGGCGGAGTTGTATCAACTGTGGTCGGACATTCGCGCGGCCAGCATCGAAGGGCTGATGCTAAAGCGGCGGCAAAGCCGCTACGTCGCCGGGCGGCCGAAGGGCGAGTGGTACAAGTGGAAGCGCGCGCCGCTGACGCTCGACTGCGTGCTGATGTATGCGCAGCGAGGCTCGGGCAAGCGCTCGTCGGATTATTCGGACTACACGTTCGGGGCGTGGCGGAAGAGCGCGGAGACGGGTGCCGAAGAGCTTGTTCCTGTGGGCAAGGCGTACTTCGGCTTCACGGATGCCGAGCTGTTGCAGATCGACCGCTGGGTTCGCGCGCATACCACGGAGAGCTTCGGTCCGGTGCGGGCGGTGACACCGGAGCTGGTATTCGAGGTGGCGTTCGATGCCGTGCAGAGATCGACGCGGCACAAGTCGGGTGTCGCCATGCGGTTTCCCCGCATCAGTCGCATCCGCTGGGACAAGCCGGCCGCGGAAGCCGACCGGCTGGGGACGCTGATGGCGATGATCGAGGGTTAGGTCAGGCGCTGCCTTTCCTCGGCGAAGCGGGCCTTGTTGGCTTCGTTGGGCGGATAGAGGCCGGGCAGCGCGGCACCCTCCTCCACCTGCTGCATGATCCAGGCTTCGAGGTGCTCCTGCTCGGCGGCAACCGCGACCACATCGTCAAGAAGAGCCGCGGGGACGACGACCGCACCGTCGTCATCGACCACCACCACATCGTCCGGGAATACGGCGACGCCGCCACAGCCGATCGGCTGCTGCCAATCCACGAAGGTCATGCCCGCAACCGAGGGCGGCGCGGCAACACCCTGGCACCAGACCGGCAGCCTGGTCCCGAGTACGCCGGCGACGTCACGCACGACGCCGTCGGTGACGAGGCCGGCGACGCCGCGCTTGGCCATGCGGGCGCAGAGGATGTCGCCGAAGATGCCGGCATCGGTGGTGCGCATCGCATCAACGACGGCGATGCATCCGGCCGGCATGGCCTCGATCGCCGCGCGGGTGGACTTGGGGGAGGACCAGGACTGGGGCGTCGCCAGATCCTCGCGCGCGGGGACGAAACGCAGCGTGAAGGCGCGGCCCACAATGCGCGGCTGGCCGGCGCGCAAGGGACGCGTGCCGCGCATCCACACGTTGCGCAGGCCTTTCTTGAGGAGGACGGTGGTTACGGTCGCGGTCGAGATGCCAGCCAGCGCACTGGCAATCTTGGGATCGAGGGACATGTGCGGTTCCTTGCTTCAGGAGCGGCGATAGAGCATGCGGGCGCGGATGGTGCCGGCGAGCGCGCGGATTTCCTTCACGATGGCCTCGGCGTCGGGGACGGTGCCGTCGGCGTCGAGGACGACGTAACCGAGCGGGCCGGCGGTCTCATAGTATTGCGCGGCGATGTTGACCTTGTGGCGGGCGAACACCTCGTTGAGACGGCCGAGTTCTCCGGGAAGATTGCGCTGCACCTGAATGAAGCGGGTGCCGGCTGGGCGCGGCGGCAGTTGCACTTGCGGGAAGTTGACGGCGCCAGTGGTAGAGCCAACGTCGGAGTATTCCACGAGCTTGCGGGCGACCTCGCTGCCGATGCGCTCCTGCGCTTCCTCGGTGGAGCCGCCCACGTGCGGGGTGAGGATGACGTTGTCGAGGCCTTGTAGCGGGCTCTTGAAGCTGTCGGCGTTGGAGGCGGGCTCCTCCGGGAACACGTCGACGGCGGCGCCGGCGAGCTTCTGGGCGGCGAGAGCCGCAGCCAGGGCGTCGAGATCGACGACGGTGCCGCGGGCGTTGTTGATGAGAATTGCACCCTCCTTCATGAGGGCGATCTCGCGTGCGCCGATCATGCGGTGGGTGGCGGCCGTCTCGGGGACGTGCAGGCTGACGACGTCGGCCTTGGCGAGCAGCTCGTCGAGGCTGGCAGCGGGCTCGACGTTGCCGTGCTGCAATTTGTCAGTGTGGTCGTAGTAAATGACGCGCATGCCGATCGC
Source organism: uncultured Hyphomicrobiales bacterium (assembly GCA_902826255.1). Taxonomy (GTDB): domain Bacteria; phylum Pseudomonadota; class Alphaproteobacteria; order Rhizobiales; family Hyphomicrobiaceae; genus AWTP1-13. Next base: position 2,512 of record CADEEC010000262.1, read on the forward strand.
CTCGGCGAGCACGGCGAGCTGGGAGCCGATGTTGCCGTAGCCGACAATACCGAGCACCTTGCCGCGCACCTCGTTGGAGCCGACCGCGCTCTTGTCCCAGCCGCCGCCGTGCGCAGACACGGACTTCGGAAAGATGCGGCGCATGAGCATGATGGTTTCCGCGATCGTCAGCTCGGCAACGGAGCGCGTGTTGGAGAAGGGCGCGTTGAAGACCGGAATGCCCATGCTGCTGCAGGCGGCGAGGTCGACCTGATTGGTGCCGACCGAGAAGCAGCCGATGGCGACCACGGAGCGCACGCCCTCGATCACATCCGCGGTGATCTGCGTGCGCGAGCGAATGCCGAGCAGGCGGATGCCCTCGAGCGCGGTGCGCAAATCGGAGCCGCCGAGCGCCTTGGTGCGGCGGTCGATCTGGGTGTAGCCGGCGGACTTGAAGGCATTGACGGCGGTCTCGGAGATACCCTCGAGGAGAAGGATCTTGATCTTGTCCTTGGGCAAGGAGATCGGGAACGGCTGCTTCAGGGTGTCTTCGGAGCGCATGGCTGGCCTCAGGTCTTGCGCAGGAACGCGGCTCGTATACACCCGCCAAGGGCGCCAGCCCCGGCGACATGGCGCCCCCAGCACGAATTGCGCCTCATTTCGCCAGAAATGACCTGCTAGCAGCAAGCGGGCGCACACAGGAGGATAGCGATGTCGACGGATGGAACCTGGAATCTGACAATGCAGACCCCCATCGGCGAGCGCAAATCCACGCTGGAGCTGAAATCGGGCGGGGCTGCCCTAACGGGCAAGCTGACTGCCGACGGCAACTCCACGGACATCTACGAAGGCACGGCGAACGGCAATGCGCTTGCCTGGAAAGCAGACATCAAGAACCCGATGCCGCTTTCCCTGGCATTCACCGCTACCGTCGACGGCGACAAGATTTCGGGCACCGTCAGCGCCGGCGCCATCGGCAGCTGGCCTTTCAGCGGCGGCAGGTAGCCGCACACACCGCAAAGGCCGCGTTAAGCGCCATTGCGTGGCAGAATTGTCATTGCGCGCGTGCCTGACGCCGGGGCAATTTTCCCCCGGCGGACAAAGTCGTACGAATCTTGCAAGGGTCCTAGCGGCGCTGTGTTTGCGTACCCTTGCGCCGGAATGAGACCTGCCTCGCGCAATGACCCTGCTGTCCGTTCGCCACACCACCACCTACCGCTATGCCCAGCCGGTTCGATTCGGCGAGCACCGGATGATGTTCCGGCCACGCGACAGCTATGACCAGAAGCT
>CADEEC010000263.1 GCA_902826255.1 uncultured Hyphomicrobiales bacterium
ATCGACCTTGTGGCCGGGGAGCTGGCCGCCCTCGCCGGGCTTGGCGCCCTGCGCCATCTTGATCTGCATGACATTGGAGTTGACGAGGTATTCCGCGGTCACGCCGAAGCGGCCCGAGGCCACCTGCTTGATGGCCGAGCGCATGGAGTCGCCGTTCGGCATCGGCTTGAAGCGATCCGCTTCCTCGCCGCCCTCGCCGGTGTTGGACTTGCCGCCGATGCGGTTCATGGCGACCGCCAGCGTGGTGTGCGCCTCGCGTGAGATGGAGCCGAAGCTCATGGCACCAGTGGAGAAGCGCTTGACGATTTCGGACGCCGGCTCGACCTCCTCGATCGGCACCGGCTTGCGCCGCATCTCTTCCGCACCCTTGATGCGGAACAGGCCGCGCAGCGTCATCAGCTGCTCGGACTGGTCGTTGATCTGCTGCGCGTAGGAGCGGTACTTGTCGGGCAGGTTGGCGCGCACCGCATGCTGCAGGTCGGCGACCACCGACGGCCGCCACACGTGCGCCTCGCCGCGGATGCGATAGGCATACTCGCCGCCGACATCGAGCGCGTTCTCCAGCACCGGCACGTCACCGAAGGCCTGGCGATGACGCTCGGCCGTCTCGCGCGCGATCTGGCGCAGGCCGACGCCTTCCACCTGCGTGTGGGTGCCGGTGAAGTACTTCTTCACGAACGAGGAGCGCAGGCCGACGGCGTCGAAGATCTGCGCGCCGCAATAGGACTGGTAGGTCGAGATGCCCATCTTGGACATCACCTTGAGGATGCCCTTGTCGACGGCCTTGGTGTAGCGCTTCTTGGCTTCCTTCAGCGTGAGCTTCTCGTCGAGCTCGGGCAACAGCTGCTCCAGGGTCTCGAAGGCCAGATAGGGGTTGATGGCCTCGGCACCGTAGCCGGCAAGCACGGCGAACTGATGCACCTCGTGCGCCTCGCCGGTCTCCACCACGAGCCCGACGGACGTGCGCAGACCCTGCCGGATCAGGTGGTGATGCACGGCCGAGGTGGCGAGCAGCGACGGAATCGGGATGCGGTCCGGCCCGGTGGCGCGGTCGGACAGGATGATGATGTTGTAGTCCTTGGAGCGGACAGCCTCCTCGGCCTCCGCGCAGATGACGTCGACGGCGGCCGTCATGCCGGCCGCGCCCCTGTCGGCGGCGTAGGTGATGTCGATCGTGACCGAGGAGAACTGGTTGTCCTTGACGAGGCCGATCTGGCGGATGCGCTCCAGGTCCTCGTTGGAGAGGATCGGCTGGTAGACCTCAAGCCGCTTCAGCTTGGCGGTGCCTTCCAGGTCGAGCAGGTTCGGCCGCGGCCCGATGAAGGACACGAGGCTCATGACGAGCTCCTCGCGGATCGAATCGATCGGCGGGTTCGTCACCTGCGCGAAGTTCTGCTTGAAGTAGGTGTGCAGCAGCTTCGGCTTGTTGGAAAGCACGGACACGGGCGTATCGGTGCCCATGGAGCCGACCGCCTCCTGGCCCGTGTGCGCCATCGGCGCCATCAGGAACTTGAGGCTTTCCTGCGTGTAGCCGAACGCCTGCTGCAGATCGAGCAGGGCGACGTTGGTGCGCTTGGGCACGATCTTCTTCGGCAGCGGCAGGTCGCCGACCTGGATCTGTGTACGCGTCAGCCACTGCTCGTAAGGGTAGCGCGCGGAAAGATCGGCCTTCAGGTCCTCATCGGAGATGATGGTGCCCTTCTCCAGATCGAGCAGCAGCATCTTGCCGGGCTGCAGGCGCCACTTCTTGACGATGTTCTCCTCGGCGACCGGCAGCACGCCGGCTTCCGACGACATGATCACGCGCCCGTCCTTGGTGACGAGGTAGCGCGCGGGCCTGAGCCCGTTGCGGTCGAGCGTGGCGCCGATCTGGCGGCCGTCGGTGAAAGCCATGGCGGCGGGGCCGTCCCACGGCTCCATCAGGCAGGCGTGATACTCGTAGAAGGCGCGGCGCTTGGAATCCATGAGCGGGTTGCCGGCCCAGGCTTCCGGGATCAGCATCATGGCCGCGTGCGACAGGCTGTAGCCGCCCATCACCAGGAACTCGAGCGCGTTGTCGAAGCAGGCGGTGTCGGACTGGCCTTCGTAGGAGATCGGCCACAGCTTGGAGATGTCGTCGCCGAACAGCGGCGAGGAGACGGACGCCTGCCGCGCCGCCATCCAGTTGACGTTGCCGCGCAGCGTGTTGATCTCGCCGTTGTGGGCGACCATGCGGTAGGGATGCGCCAGCTTCCACGACGGAAAGGTGTTGGTGGAGAAGCGCTGGTGCACGAGCGCCATGGCCGAGGCGAGGCGCGGATCGGACAGGTCCTTGTAGTAGGCCTTCACCTGGTAGGACAGGAACATGCCCTTGTAGACGAGCGTGCGGCTCGACAGCGACACGGTGTAGTGGCCGATGTCGCGGTCCTTGTAGGCGAAGTGGATGGCGTTGGAGACGACCTTGCGGATGAGATAGAGCCGGCGCTCGAACTCCTGGGTGTCGGCGATGGACTTGGGACGGCCGATGAAGATCTGGCGATGCACGGGCTCGGCCGCGATCGTCATCTCCGACAGACAGGAATTGTCGACCGGCACCGAGCGCCAGCCGAGGAACTCGAGGCCTTCCTCGCGGATGATGCGCATCCACACGCGCTCGCAGTGCGCGCGCAGGCGTTCGTCCTGCGGCAGGAAAAGGTGGCCGACGGCGTAGTCGCCGGGCTTCGGCAGCGTGATCTTCAGCTTCGCGCATTCGGCGACGAGGAAGTCGTGCGGAATCTGGATCAGGATGCCGGCGCCGTCGCCTGCGAGCGGATCGGCGCCGACCGCGCCGCGATGCTCGAGGTTCTCCAGGATGAAGAGGGCATCCTTCACGACCTGATGCGACTTGCCGCCTTTGAGATCGGCGATGAAGCCGACGCCGCAGGCGTCGTGTTCGCGCTTAGGATCGAACAGGCCAGCCGCCTCCGGAAAGCCGAGGGCAGCTTCGTCGTGCTGCTCAGTCGTCATCGCTCCAACCTCTCTGCCCGAGGCGGGTGGTGCCCTACGGCAGGCCCCGGCTGCAAACTGCCGTGGCCGCCGAACGGGCGGCTAATCGTTAATGTGCGCGGCGCGGGCCCGTCTGCCGGTTCGGACGGGTGCACTGCACCATGGGAAAGTCGCATTGTGCGGCCTCGCCTGCAATCGGCGACGCCTAAGGCGGCACAGCCCAATGGCCAAGCCAGACACCTTGCACTGCGCTACCCGCGGATTAAAGGACAGCATAGCTGACCTATTCCGATGTGCAAGATGATTTCGCGATTCCCCACGGCCCTTTCGTAGAATTTCGGGTAGCTGTGGCCTGCCGCCAGAATATGCCACTTTCGGCGCCCGCGGCCCGTGAGCCTGCCCGCCGGAGAACCATGGCCAAGAAGCTAAGCGCGCCCCCCGGGACTTGGTCCTCGCCGATCACCCCCGCGCTAGTGGCGCGGGCCAGCCGGCGGTTCGGCTCGGTCCAGGCCGCGGGCAGGGTCCTCTACTGGTCCGAGGGCCGGCCCGAAGAGGGCGGGCGGCAGGTCATAGTCCGCGCTGGAGCAGATAACAGACCGCAGGACATGCTCCCGCCCCCGTACTCGGCGCGCTCGCGGGTACACGAATATGGGGGCGGGGAGTTCCTGGCGACAGACACCGGCACGGTCTACTTCGTCAACGACCGGGATCAGCAGGTGTACCGTATCGGTGCCACGGGCCGTATCGAACGGATCACTAACGAACCGCGCATGCGCTTTGCCGATATGGCT
>CADEEC010000264.1 GCA_902826255.1 uncultured Hyphomicrobiales bacterium
GGATCCAGAGCTGTCGGCGCACCAGCGGCTCCTGAGTCCCGGCTCTCGCTGCGCACGACCGGGATGACGGCCGCAGATTGAGCGGAAGGCTTGAACTCCCTCTCCCCACGCTACTCCAATCGTGTCCACGCACTCCTTCAGCGTGGGGAGAGGGCTGGGGTGAGAGGCGGCAGCAAGTACCAAGGTTTGAGTGGGCTGCCGCCCCTCACCCTGACCCTCTCCCCGTAAGAACGGGGAGAGGGAATGTGCGATAGACCACGCCCTTCACGAGCGTCGGAGCAAGCTGATGGATGGATCCCGGGGACAAGCCCCAGGATGACATCGTCTGCTCCGCTGGAAGCCCGGCAACGAGTGCCGGGATGACAAGAGAGCGCGGCGTCCGCGGGAATTGTCATCCCGGAATTGCGCGAAGCGCAATATCCGGGACCCAGGAGCTGCACGCGTCGCGCTCGCCTGCCTACTTCCCAATCGCCGCATTGAGCTTCGGCAGTACCTTTTCTGCCATCAGCACCATGGATCGCCGGCCCATGTCGCGGTCGAGCCAGTCCTTGCCGGCGTAGAGCAGCGTGCCGAAGTCGCCGATCTCCTCGCGGAAGGCGAGCAGCTTCTCCACCACGCGCTCGGGTGAGCCGTAGATGGCGAGCTTGTCGACCACGTACTCGGGCGTCACCGCATCGTCGGGCATGCTGCGGTCTCCCTTGAAGGCTTCCGCGCGGCCGGCCATCTTCAGCTTGGTGAGCAGGTTGCCGAAGTAGAGCCGGTAGGGGCTGTTTGGTGCCATCACATACTCGCGCGCCTTGGCATCGGTGTCGGCGACGAAGATCGAGCGGCCCACGCGCCAGTTGGCGGGATCGGCCGGCCGGCCGCCCTTCTCGCAGCCCTCCACGTACTTCGGCCAGTGCGTCTTCACCCACGCCGGCATCAGGAAGTTGGCCGAGATCGGCTCCCAGCCCCGCGAGGCGGCTTCCGTCACGCCTTGCGAGTAGGGCGCCACCACCGTCACCACGATCGGTGGATGCGGCTTCTGCAAGGGTTTGAGTATCACCCCCTGGCCGATGTCGGCTCTCAGCGTGCGCTCGGTGGTGATGGTCCAGTACTTGCCCTTGATGTTGTAGGGCGGCTCGCCGGTCCAGATGCCGAGCACCTGGTTGATCGCCTCCACGAACATCTCGTTGCGGTTGGCGTTGAGGTTGCCGAACACCTCCGCGTCCGACAAGAGCCCGCCCGGCGAGATGCCGAAGATGAAGCGCCCATCCAGAAGGTGATCCAGCATCGCCAGATTGGAAGCGACCGCGGCGGGATGGTTGTTCGGCATATTGACGGTGCCGGTGCCGAGCTTGATGCGCTTGGTGGCGTCCACCAGCGTGGCGATGAAGGTGATGCAGGAGGGAATGTTCTCCGCCGCGTCCGTCACATGCTCACCGACGTAGCCCTCCACGAAGCCCAGCTCGTCGGCCAGGATGAACGCCTCGCGGTCCTCGCGCAGACACTGACGCCAGTCCTTCCCCAGCGGATGCAGGGGCATGGTGAAGAAACCGAGTTTCATACATTGTCCCTCTGCCCCGAATTGTCATGGTCGGGCTTGTCCCGACCATCCAGCCAGCAGCTTGCGCTGACGCCAGCCGACGGCTGGATCCTCGGGACAAGCCCGAGGATGACACTTAGAACCGAATGCTTGGTGCTAAACACTACTTGATGGCCTGCGGATTGATGGGCGAGCCGGTGCCGCCGGGAATGACGAGCGGCGGACCGGCGAAGAAGAACTCGTAGACCTTGTCCTTGGCGCAGTCCTCGGCCAGCTCCTTCAGGTGGAACATCTCGCCCATGTAGAGGCCCATGGCCGGGATCACCACCCAATGCCAAGGCTGGTTGACGTCCTTGGTCTCGTTGGGCCGCACCTCGACGCCCCAGGTGTCGGAGCACACGCCGGCGACCTGCTTGTCCTGCAGCCAGTAGCAGCTCTCGAACTTGAGGCCCGGCGCGTCGCCGCCTGCATAGCCGCCCCACTCGCCGCGCTTGTTGCAGGCTTCCATCTGCCCGGTGCGAACAATGACGAAATCGCCCTTGCGGATGTCGACCTTCTGGGCGGCCGCGCACGCATCGAGATCGTCGTTGGAGATGCCCTCGCCGTCCTTGAGCGTGTCGACGCCCTTGAAGCGCGCGATGTCGAGCAGCACGCCGCGGCCGACGATCTTGTCGCGCGCGTGCTCGATGCCGAGCTTGGAGAGGCCGTTGCTGTCGACGGCACTGGCGTGGTGCCCGTTGTACATCTTGTCGTGGTAGAAGATGTGCCCCAGCGAATCCCAGTGCGTCGCCGACTGGATCGGCATGTTGAGCGCATCGTCGGCATAGAGCAGCGGCCCCTGCCGCCCCGCCAGCGCATCGGTTCCTGTCGCCAGCATGGTGTGGATCGGGTTCCACCTCTTGCCGAACAGGCCGCGCTGCGGACCGCTGGCGCCGAGCGGAATGCCGAGCGCGAACACCTTGCCCGTCTTGATCAGCTTGCCGGCGGCGACGATGTCGGCCGGCGTGACGTTGTTCAGCGTGCCGATCTGGTCGTCCTTGCCCCAGCGGCCCCAGTTGGAGAGGTCCTTGAAGGCTTGGTCGACGGCCGCCTTGGAAACGGTGATGTTCCTGCTGCTCGACATCGTGTTCCGCCCCTTGCATGCGGCGCCCCGCGGGCGCTCTGGTTTGAGCATATCTTGCCCATGTCATGCGGCGATTGCCAGGGGCGGCGAATTGGGGTTCGATGAGAAGATGTGATCGCAGCAATAATCACGCGCACTGATCGCGCCGATTACCCGAGGAGATAGGCGATGACCGCCACGCAAACCATCGAGAAGCCGTCGCCCGGCGCCAACCCGCGCGCGCACTGGCCGGTCGCGCTCCAGCAGGAGCTGGAGGACAATCGTTTCAACCCGCTGGTCGGCAGCGTGCTGGTGTCGGAGACCGACAAGGTGCGCGTCTGGCATCTGCATATTGCGGCGGGCAAGCGCTGCACCTTTCACCGCCACGTGCTCGACTACTTCTGGACCTGTCACACACACGGCAAGGCGCGCGGCTATTTCGAGGACGGCTCCATCACCGAGACGGTGCACTTTCCCGGCGACACGCGCCACCTCAACTACGGACCCGGCGAATACCTGCTGCACAGCGTCGAGAACATCGGCGATACGGACCTGCTGTTCACAACGGTCGAGTATCTGCAGAGCGCCAACGCGCCGCTCACCGTTCCGGACGGCGTGCGCCTGAAGGTGTCCTGAGAGCGCGGGACGACGCGCAGAGCGGATGCCCGCTTGTGGGGCGGTGACGCTTGGCGGGAGCGCGACCGTATTCCTGCTCGCCATCCTTTATGGGCAGAGGGCTAGAGCCTGCCCCCGCGAAGGCGGGGGGCGAGGGGCGGCTGAACGTGCTGACGTTGACTGTGTGGCTGCCCCTCACCCCGACCCTCTCCCCGGAAGAACGGGGAGAGGGAGAAGATGCGGCACGCCTGCGCCGAGCTGGACCACGCACCTTCGTTGCCCGGTGACCTGGATTCCCGCTTTCGCGGAATGACGGATGGGGTGGACGCCGGCGTTGCCAACCGGTGTCATCCCCGAAGCCGAGCGCTGCGAGCGCTATCGGGGATCCACCCACGAATGTCCCGCTGGAGCTTGGATCTGGATTCCCGCTTTCGCGGGAATGACGGATGGGGTGAGGGTCGGTGGCTCTTGA
>CADEEC010000265.1 GCA_902826255.1 uncultured Hyphomicrobiales bacterium
TGATGGGGCCCTCCTCCATTTTCGAGCCGGTCAAGCCGCGCTTCGGCGTGCGCCACAACGCCGGCGCCTCCGAGCCGCCGCGCATGACGCCCGCGCGCAAGCGCGCGGTCGAGATCGCCGCCGACGGGCTGATCCGTGCCAAGAGTGCACTCGCGGCGGAAGCCGGATGCACCTCCGGCGTCATCGACGGCCTCGTGCAGGCCGGTGTGCTGGTCGAGATCGCCATCCCCGAGAAGCGCTACGGCCGCCCCGACCCGCGCTTCTCCGCGCCCACGTTCGAACACGCGCAGGCCGAAGCCGTGCACGCCATGCGTGCGGCGGCGGAAGGCGCGTTCTCCGTCACGCTGCTCGACGGCGTGACGGGCTCCGGCAAAACGGAAGTCTATTTCGAGGCCGTCGCGCGCACGCTGGAACGCGGGCATCAGGCGCTCATCATGCTGCCGGAGATCGCCCTCACCAGCCAGTTCATGAACCGCTTTACCGGCCGCTTCGGCTGCCAGCCGGTGGAATGGCACTCCGCGCTGTCGAGCCCCGAGCGCGCGCGCGCCTGGCGTGCGGCGGCGAGCGGCGAGGCGCGCGTCGTCGTCGGCGCCCGCTCGGCCCTGTACCTGCCCTACCAGGATCTCGGCCTGATCGTGGTCGACGAGGAGCATGACGGCGGCTTCAAGCAGGACGACCGCGTCAACTACCAGGCGCGCGACATGGCGATCGTACGCGGCAGCGTCGGCAAGCACCCGGTGATCCTGTCCTCGGCGACGCCGTCCATCGAAAGCCACGTCAACGCCCGCACCGGCCGCTACCGCAGCGTCGTGCTGCCCGGCCGCTACTCCGGCGCGGAACTCCCCGAGATCACAGCCATCGACATGCGCGCCGACCCGCCCGAGCGCGGCCGCTGGCTGTCGCCCGCGCTGGTCTCGGCCATCACCGCCACGCTCGCCGACAAACACCAGTCGCTGCTGTTCCTCAACCGCCGCGGCTACGCCCCGCTCACGCTGTGCCGCGCCTGCGGCCACCGGCTCGACTGTCCACAGTGTACGGCCTGGCTGGTCGAGCACCGCTACCGCGGCCGCCTCAACTGCCACCACTGCGGCTTCTCCCTGCCGCTGCCCAAGACCTGCGCCAAGTGCGGGGAAGCCGACAGCCTGGTCGCCTGCGGCCCCGGCATCGAGCGCATCGCCGAGGAGGTGACGGAACGCTTCCCCGAGGCGCGCCTCGCGCTGCTGTCCTCCGACTTGGTGCCGGGCCTGACGGAAATGCGCGAGATCATCGGCCTGATCGAGACCGGCGAGGCCGATATCGTCATCGGCACCCAGATGGTCGCAAAAGGCCATCACTTCCCGCAGCTCGCCACCGTCGGCATCGTCGATGCCGACCTCGGCCTCGGCACCGCCGACCCGCGCGCGGCCGAGCGCACCTTCCAGCTCCTGCACCAGGTGACGGGCCGCGCCGGCCGCGCGCTCACGCCCGGACGCGGCCTCGTTCAGACCTACATGCCCGAGCACCCGGTGATGCGCGCCATCATCTCCAGCGACCGCGAGGCGTTCCTGGAAAGCGAGATCCGCCAGCGCCAGGCCGGTCTGCTGCCACCCTACGGCCGCCTCGCCGCCCTCATTATCTCCGCCCGCGACAAGGAGCTGACCGAACTGTTCGCCCGCGACGTCGCCCGCCACGCCCCGCCGGCGGAACAGATCACCGTGCTGGGCCCGGCGGAGGCGCCGCTCGCCGTCATCCGCGGCCGGCACCGCTGGCGATTGCTGGTGAAGGCGCCGCGCGACATCGACCTGCAGGCTTATCTCAGGGCGTGGCTCGGTGCGCTGCCCAAGCCCCCGTCCGACCTGCGCCTCACGGTCGACATCGACCCCTACAATTTCCTCTAAGCCCGCACACAAAAAGAAAAGTCGAGGTCCAGCGCACGACCCGCATCGTGCCGAACCTCGACCGTCGGCGGCGCCGTGGGCGCCGCCACTACTTGTCTAACCTAGCGCAGGTAGGGGCAGAGCACCCGATCGCCGCCGTAGGTCGTGTACATGCCGGTGTCCCACTCGAACGACCGGAACCGCTGGGCGCACGCCGCGCGCGGATCGCCGCCGCCCTCGTAGCCATAGGCGTTGGAACGATAGGCCTCTGACGCGATCACGCCGCCGATGATGCCAAGCCCGATGCCGAGGCCGATGTTCCTGTTGTGGCGATGATGCCGGTGGCGCCAGTGCCGATGGCGATGCCGCACCTCCGTTACGCCGTTGCCGCCGCTCGTTTGCACGGCAAGCGGGGCGATGGACGTCGTGACAGGGGCTGCCTGCACCGGTGCCATCACCGTTGCCAGTGCGAGTGCGCTCGCCGTCATAACTTTCCATGCTGCCATTCTCTTGGTCTCCTTCTCCATCCGGGCCGAACTGGCCGAACTCATGCGCAAACAACGCTGAAACCGGCAGAATCCGTCGGGATTGGCGCAGTTTTTGGTGAAGACTTGGTAAGAATGCGGATCAGCATCTGCGGCATTCCATACACAGCCCCGTGGTTGCTGCCCCGACCGCCGCATGCTATGCGCGGGTCCAAGGGGCGACTGCGACAGCCGCGCGCACTTTTCTGCGTCAGCTGTCGTGTGAGGGGGCGCACCGTTCTTTCATTGTTCCAGGCGGAAGCTGCTTTCACGTGTCCACCGATGAACCGATGATGGCGAGCGTAGCGGGGCGCTACGCAGCCGCTTTGTTCGAGATCGCCAAAGACGAGAAGCAGCTCGCGCACGTCGAGTCCGACGTCGTGGCCTTCCAGAAGCTGCTCGACGAGAGCGAGGACCTGCGGCGTCTGGTCCGCAGTCCGGTGATCTCGGCGGCGGATCAGGCCAAGGCCATCGGCGCCGTGCTGGCCAAGGTCGGCACCTCGTCGCTCACGGCCAACTTCTTCAAGCTGATCGCCCGCAACCGCCGCCTGTTCGCGCTCGGCGACATGCTCAAGAACTTCCGCCTGCTCACCGCCCGCGAGCGCGGCGAGGTCAGCGCCGAGGTCGCGTCCGCGCACGCGCTGAGCGCGGAGCAGATGACGGCTCTCAAGGACATGCTGCGCATCCAGGTCGGCAAGGACGTGCAGATCAATACGCGCGTCGATCCCAATCTGCTGGGCGGCCTTGTGGTCAAGGTCGGCAGTAAGATGATCGACAGCTCGCTCAGAACCAAGCTCAACAGTCTTAAAGTTGCGATGAAAGGTGTCGCCTGATGGACATTCGCGCCTCAGAGATCTCCTCGATCCTCAAGGAGCAGATCAAGAACTTCGGCAAGGAAGCCGAGGTGTCCGAAATCGGTCAGGTGCTGTCGGTCGGTGACGGCATCGCCCGCGTCTACGGTCTGGACAAGGTGCAGGCCGGCGAGATGGTGGAGTTCCCGGGTGCCATCCGCGGCATGGCGCTCAACCTCGAAGCCGACAACGTCGGCGTCGTGATCTTCGGCGACGACCGCTCGATCAAGGAAGGCGACACCGTCAAGCGCACCGGTGCCATCGTCGAAGTGCCGGTCGGCAAGGGCCTGCTCGGCCGCGTGGTCGACGGTCTCGGCAATCCCATCGACGGTAAGGGCCCGATCAAGGCCGACGTCAGGAAGCGCGTGGACGTCAAGGCGCCGGGCATCATCCCCCGCAAGTCGGTGCACGAGCCGATGGCGACCGGCCTCAAGGCCATCGACGCGCTGATCCCGATCGGCCGCGGCCAGCGCGAG
>CADEEC010000266.1 GCA_902826255.1 uncultured Hyphomicrobiales bacterium
GCCACATGCATACGACCGAGCACCACTATCTGGGTGCCGCGATGGGGTTCACTGGGGCGCGGCCGCACCATCATCACGTGCTGACGGCCGCGTGCGGGAGCTGGTGGTGCGGGCCGCGCGACCGGCGCGGCATCCCGTCAGCCGACAGCGTGGACGGCACGCCCAACGGCTTTCATATCCTCTCCGTCGACGGCAACCGCTACACGACGCGCTTCGTGCCGGCCGCGGGCAAAAGCGATGCGCAAGTGCGCGTGTCGGTGGTTCATGGCCGCGAGGGTTGCAGGATCGTGGCGAATGTGTTCGACGGCGGGCCCAGGACGACGGTGACCTGCGAGGTTCCCGGCCTGTTGACCGCTGCGCCCATGCAGAGACTGGGAGGGCATGACCCCTTCCTGCAGAAGGTGCTGACTCGCGAAGATGCCGTGCGCAAGCCTTGGGTTGCCCCGGTGGACTCCACGCATCTGTGGTGCGCCGATCTACTGCGCATGCCCGTTGTCGCGCACCGCGTCACCGTACGCGTGCGCGACGAGTACGGCCGCGCCCATGTCGCCCACACCGTGCTGGATGCGCGGGCCTGAGCGTAGCGGTGAGGAACCTCACGCGGCGCCCTTCGTTTGGATTCTCAAGCCAACGGAGATCATCATGCCCACCCCGCAAGAACTCGAAGAGAAATTCTGGAAGGCCCTCAAGTCCGACATGACGATGATGATCGGGCTCGATGGTGTCGAGGACGGGCATGCGCGTCCGATGACGGCGCAGTTCGAAGGCGACCGCGGCCCGATCTGGTTTTTCACGTCGCGGCAGACGGAGCTGGCGCAAAAAATTGGCGGCGGCAGCGAGCGCGCGATCGCGACCTTTGCGTCCAAGGGACACGACCTGTTCGCCACCGTGCATGGCACCCTGCGCACGGACACCGATCGCGCAGTCATCGACAAGTTCTGGAATCGCTTTGTTGCGGCCTGGTACGAAGGCGGCAAGGATGACCCAAACCTGGTGCTTCTTCGCCTCGATCCCGAACGTGCGGAGATCTGGCTCGATGCGTCCAGCCTGGTGGCAGGCCTGAAGCTTCTGCTCGGTAGCGATCCCAAGCAGGACTACAAGGATAAGGTAGCGAAGGTCACGCTTTCCTAGTCCCGCCCCTGCATCCGAACGGGATTGCCCTCAACGTGACGGCAGGTCGAACGGCAGGTAGTCCGGCAGCCGTTTCACGACGCGGCAGGGAATCATGACGATCTCGCCCGGATGAAAGCCGTGCGGTGGCGGCGTAACGGCAATCCGTGGCGTGTGCGCATCCGGCGGATGCTCCCCGATCGGCAGATAGACCCAGCCGTTGCCGGTCCAGGTGGCGCCGCGCCGGTTATCGTACACGTAGCGCGGTGCCGGCGGGTAGAACTCGCGCTCGGCAATGTCTTCGTCGCATACCCGGGGCATGCGCAGGTTGAAGTTCGCCCCGCCCGGAAAATCCAAGCCGCCCGCCCTGTCTTGCGGGGCGTCGAGGTCAGCCGAAGAGGCGGCGGTGGCGCCCAGAAGCGCGGCCGACAGGACGAGGGCGATGCGGGCTGCTGAAGTCCGTGAGCCTGGCATGGTGTCTCCGGCGAAGCGCGTGATTCGCAAATCACAGCATCAAGCTTTTGCCGGATTGTTAATTGCTGCACATTGCGCAGGGCTTGAGCGGAGTGTTCCGGTGCGACGGCTGCTTGCTTGGTGCCTGGGTGGCATGGTCGCGTTCGCGTCCGCCGCTGGCGGGCAGACGCCGCCGGCGCAGGCGGTCATCCTGGCGCTCGGCGCCAGCAACACGGCAGGCTGGGGTGTGCCGCTCGCGGACGCCTATCCTGCGCGGCTGGAGGCGTTGCTGAGGGCGGAGGGCATCGACGCCACCGTGCATAACTTCGGCATTCCCGGGGATACCACGCGGGGCATGTCGGCGCGGCTGCAGGCGGGGATGCCGGAAGGCACGCGGGTCGTCATTCTGCAGCCCGGCACCAACGATGTGCGCGTCGGCGAAGGGGCGGATCGGGCACGCAACATCGAGGAGATTCGCAGCTGGTTGGAAGCGCGCGGCATCAGGCTCGTCATGATGGAGAACGATATGCTGGACGCGCTGCCACGCACGGAGCTGCGCGACGACGGCGTCCATTTCACGCCGGCCGGATATGCCATCCTGGCCGAGCGTCTGTTGCCGCAGGTTCGCGCCGCACTGGGGCAGCGGCGTTAATTCCGCTCCATGCTTGGCTGCACGCGTTCGAGCCGGACCGCTTCAAAGTCGAGCGCCGGCAACCTGGCGGCCGTTCGCGGCGCGAAAAAAACGGACCGGCATCGCCGTCACCGCGCGCGCCTGCGCGCCGGCCGTGTAGTTTTCGAGCACGCCACGGCGGCCGGCGGTGCTTTGGATCTTTTCGAAAACCGCCATCAACGGCAGATCGGTCAGCGCCACGCCGTTCAAACCCTCGGCGACCCAGAATTTCGTCCTCGTCTGGAGAAAAATGCGCGCCACCGACGTCGAGGGCAGCTCGGCGATCGCGCGCTGCTTCTCCGGCGAGAGCGGCGGCGAAAATTCGACTTTCCCGAGCAGTTGGAGCGGCAACGTGCAGATCAGATGGTCGGCCGCGAACGTCCGGTCGCCACCCGCCTGCCGGCACACTGCCCGCACCCCCGCGCCATCCTGCTCGATGCGCACGATCGGCACACCGTAATAAATGCGCTCGGCGAGCTTGGCGGCGAGCGCTTTGGGCAACCGGTCGCTGCCGCCGCGCACGATGAAGACTTGCTTCATCGCCGCCCGCTGTGCCCCTTCGCGCAGCACGTCGAGCGCCGAGGCGGCCTCGATACCGTCGCCCAAAAGATCCGGAAACCCGAGCCGCAGCAAATCGATCGCCGCCTTCGAGGCACCCTGGCGGCGCAGCATCTCGCCATACGTCATGCCGTCGTAGACCGCGGCTTGCGCCGACGGCCAGCCCGGCGCCTGCCCGTCACCCACCCGCTCGAGCACCGGCTGCACGTACTTCTCCCACATCCCCCGCCGGCCCAGCTGTTGCTCTTCGGCGGTGAGCTCGAGCGGCCACGGGCTTTCCTTGCGCGGGTCTTGGACGATCCGCTGCCCGCGCAGGTGATACACGGTCGCACCCGCGGCCAAAGGTTGCGGGTCGAGCGCGACGTCGCAGAGCTTGGCGTAGTGGAACGTCAGGTCGTGGGTGTCGTGGATGGTCGTCGCGCCAGCTTCGGCGTAAAGATCGTCGGCAAAGGGCTCGCGCAGCGTTTCGACCCGGCCGCCGGCGCGGTTGCGCGCCTCGAGCACCGTCACCTCGTGCCCGGCCTGGGTCAGCTCCCAGGCCGCGGCGAGACCGGCGAGACCCGCACCGGCGACGATGACTTTGCGCGCCGCGCCCTTACGCTCGAGCTTGGGCGGCGGCGCCGCGGTGATCCAGGAGGGCATGGCGAGCGCGGCCGCCGCCGCCGCACCACGCCCGAGAAAGCTTCGGCGGGTGACCTGGCTGCCCATCGGCTCAAGCCTCCTGGGTCGGTGGGGGTGTGGCCGAGGGCCGCGCCGCAATCGCCAGGAACAGCTCGCGGACCACGTCTTTGAGCTCGAGAGTAAAGCTCGCGAG
>CADEEC010000267.1 GCA_902826255.1 uncultured Hyphomicrobiales bacterium
GGCCAGGCAAAACACCGCAATCCGCTCCGCGAGGGTCTCCAGCAGATAGACGTGCTCGCCTTCGACGAGCGCGGTCACGACCTCGACGATCTTGGCGTAGTCGAGAACGTCGGATAGGCGGTCTGACCGGCCGTCGTAGTCGTCGACGACGGAGAGCTCGATGGAAATGACAATGCGCTGCTCGTAGCGGATCTCATGCGCAAGCAGGCCAACGCGCCCGACCAGCTCGAGGTCGCGCACGAAGATGCGCCTGAGACCTCGCCGCGAACTTGCGGTCGCTGGGTCTTCCTCGGTCATCAATCGATTGGTCATTTGCGGCTGCCGGCGTGCGGATCGTGCCAGCTGAGGTGCTGGCCTCCGTCGAGTGCGATCATCTGGCCGGTCATGGCAGGCGCGTCAAGAATGAAGCAGACGGCGGCGGCAATCTCTTCGGGGCTGGAGCCTCGGCGCAGAAGCGTCGCCTCATACTCGTCGCGAAACTCCGCATCGGTCTGCAGCGAGCTCTTCAGCACCGGGCCCGGCCCGATCGCGTTCACGCGTATGCGGGGGGCGAGAGCCTGGGCCAGCATGCGCGTGGCGCCCCACAAGCCGGATTTGGAAACGGCATAGGAGAACAGCTCAGGTGTCGGCCGCCAAACCCGCTGGTCGATTATGTTGATGATGTTTCCTTGTTTGCCCGCCGGTAAATGCCCCGCGAAATGTTTCGCCAGGAATATGGGCGCCCTGAGATTTACAGCCATCTGCCGCTCCCAGGTGTCGGGGGCGAGGGTTTGAAGGGTGTCCTCGTGGAATGTCGCCGCGTTGTTGACGAGGCAGACCGGGGCGCCGAGCGCGGTTGCGCACCGGGGGATCAGTCCTTCCACGGCCTCCATATCCGCGAGGTCAGCAGGCAGAACAGTTGCTTTGCCGCCCGATGCGGCGATGTCGGCGGCAAGGCTTTCAGCCTCGTGCCTGGAGGTGCTGCAGTGCAAGCCCACGCGCCAGCCGCGTGACGCCAACGTGAGAGCCAGCGCCCTCCCGATGCGCCGTGCAGCTCCGGTGATAAGGACGGTTCCTGAATCGCTCATGTAAAGGGTCTTATCATGGAAGTCCGGTAGGGCATTGAAGCCAAGAAACCGTCTTTGCCCAGAAAATGGGCAAGAGGACAAGAAATTGGCGCATGCCAAATAGGCAATTGCGCCCGAATTTACATCGTCAAAGACGTTTTGTTGCATGCCAAGCACGGGTTTGGCGCCCGTGTTGCAGCGCTGCCGATTTGGAATTGTTTGCGAAAGCGTTCGTGCAAAATAGTCGGCACAAAGCGAATCAGTAGGGAAGCCATCATGCGATTCTTTGTCAAATCAGCCGTCGTGGGGGCGGCAACGGCAGTCATGGCGGCGGTCCTCGCCACCTCCGCTCTTGCCGACGGCATGCCGAAGAGAGGGTCGATCCGCAGTGCCGAGCCGGCTCCGGCCTCGCGCGCTTGCACTCTGTCCGCCAACGTCGGTCTGACGTCGGACTACGTGTTCCGCGGTATCTCGCAGACCGCTGAGGGTCCGGCCATTCAGGGCGGCTTCGATGCGACCTGCGGCCTGTTCTACATCGGCACCTGGGCGTCGGCGCTCGACTTCGACGACGCAGCGCACCTGGAGATCGACATCTACGCAGGCATCAAGCCGAAGACCGGCCCGGTCACCTGGGATCTCGGCGTGATCTACTACGCGTACCCCAACCAGAACAGCGCGGTCGAGCTCAACATGGTTGAGTTCAAGGTGGGCGGTAGCGCAGAAGTCTGGAAGGGCGGCACGTTCGGCGTCACGGGCTTCTACTCGCCCGATTACACCGGCGAACTCGGGCCGACTTGGACGGTGGAAGGCGCCTTCAGCCAGTCGCTGCCGCAGATGGGCATGTTCACACCGACGTTCAGCGCTTTGATCGGCTTCCAGCATAGCAGTGACGCTGCCTATCTCGCCGCTTACGGCGACGACAGCTACACCTACTGGAACGCCGGTCTGACCTTTGGCTTCCTTGAGAAGTGGTCGATCGACTTCCGCTACTGGGACTCGAACCTGGAAGCTACCGGCGGTGCCTGCGGAACGGCTTTGTTCCAGTGCGACGAGCGCTTCGTAGCCACCCTCAAGTTCACCTACTGATATCTGACCCAAAGTCAGAGCGATCGGGCCCCGCACGGGGCCCGATTTGTTTTTGGATTGAGCGATGCCTGCGCAGCCCGATACGAGCTGCAGGGTTGTGCGCGCGTTGCAGCCGTCCCCAACGTCAGGAAATCGCTTGCTAGTGCAGGCCGGCAGTCAGCGTGACGGTGCCGGGTGTAGGGCAGTAGCCGAGCCGTGTTTGGCCGGAGGCGCGGTCAAGGCTCGCCTCGGTGCATGCGCCGAACGGGTCGATGCTGGAGGTCGAGGGCTGCGCGCCACCAGATGCGGGTGCGAAAGCGTAATAGCCGCCGTAGGCCAAGGCGCAGACCAGCAGCGATGCGCATAGCCGCACGTGGTTTCGCATGCTTCTCCCTCACCCGCGCGAATCGCGCGTCAGTGGACAAACGGTGGAGAAGCTGTGCAGAGCCGGCAAGGTGCGCGGCCGGTGTTGTCTGTGAACACAGGCCGCTGTTGCACTCAGTCAACAGCGGCCGTTGAGGCTCAGCGCCCGCCTCGCACCGGCGGAACGTACATGCGGTCCGCCGAGCACAGGCGGCGCTGGTTCTCGTTCGATCCGCATGGGCGGAACATCCCGGCCTTGTCGAAGCAGATGCGCACCTCGCGCAACCGGTTGCCGGCGCCGCCGCACTGTACGGCGATCATGTCCGGCCGAAGGGTGGGGTTGGCCGCCACGAAGTCGCGCACCAGCTCGCCCGGGCTGATCGTCATGCGGTCGTCGTCGAGGTCGACGAACTTGGACGGGATATTCACCTTCTCGAACAACTCCCGCGACAGGGCGAAATAGCGGTCGACGCCCAGACCCGAGCAGGTGCCGTGCTTGCGGTACTCGTTAAAGACCAGTCGCTTGCTCGGCATGATGTCGAGCATGCGGTCGGCCACCGGCCCCGGCACCCAGCCTTCGTCGGACGTGCGGCAGTTCTCCGGCCAGCCGCGGTCGTACTGCGGCCACAGCCCGTGCAGCACAAAGGCGTAAGGCCGCCGATTGCGTGGGTTGCACTGCTGGTCGTTGCGCGAGTTGCCGCGGTCGGCGCAGTAGGTGGGGCTCCAGGACAGGGCGAGCACATAATAGTCGAACACGCCGGCCTTGTGCCGGGACTGGTTGTCGTCGTCCCGGTAGCGCTGTGCGGCGGCGTCGCCTGCGATCAGGACGATCGCCGCGGTGAGGGCGAGCGCGGCACGCGCGAAGCGATGGAAGGTCTTGGTCATTGCTGTCTCCGGACTCGGCTAAGCGGTGTGTAGCGGCGCGCCGGCAAGCTTGTCGAGGATGCGCGCCCAGCTTCTTGCACCTTTGCGGAATGAAGTGAGGTTGTACTTCTCGTTGGGGGAGTGGATGCGGTCGTCCTCGAGGCCGAAGCCGACGAGCAGGCTGTCCATCTGCAAGGCGTCCTTGAACGACGTCACGATGGGGATCGAGCCGCCGACACCCATCAGAGCCGCCTCCTTGCCCCA
>CADEEC010000268.1 GCA_902826255.1 uncultured Hyphomicrobiales bacterium
GCGGGCAGGGGAACAGTGGTGGCGGCCAGGTCCGAAACGGTCTGCTTGCCGGCCAGCGTGCGGATGGCCTGCTCGCGTCCGCCGATCTCGCCGCGTCCGCCGGCGAGGTCGACATTGGTCGCACGCAGCTGCCGGTTCACGTCGCCGGCCGTGATGCCGTAGGCCAGCAGCCGGTCGGGATCGAGCGCCACGCGGATTTCGCGGTCAACGCCGCCGATGCGCTCCACCTGCGACACGTCCTTCACGCCCTGCAGGGCACGCGCGACGGTGTCGTCCACGAACCACGACAGCTGCTCGGGCGTCATGCCGGGGGCGCGCGCCGAATAGGTGACGATCGGCAGGCCCTCGACCTGGATGCGCGTGACGATCGGCTCGTCGATGGTGCGTGGCAGCTCCGCGCGGATGCGCGAGATCGCATCCTTCACGTCGTTGAGCGCGCGGTCCTGCTGGATCTCGAGGCGGAACTCGATCTTGGTGAGAGAGACGCCTTCGGTGATGGCCGACGTCTGGTGTTTGACGCCGTTGATGCCCGCGACTGCGTCCTCGATCTTCTTGGTGACCTGCACCTCCAGCTCGGACGGCGCGGCGCCGGCCTGCGTCACCTGCACCTGGATCAGCGGCACGTCGATGTTGGGAAACCGCGTGACGGGGAGCTGGTTGAAGCTCACCCATCCCAGCACGATCAGCACCAGGAACAGGACGAGCGACGGCACCGGCCGCCGGATCGCCCAGGCGGAGATGTTCATGTTCATCAGCGGGCCTCGCTCAACTTGGTGGAGCCGCCGGCCACAACCGGCCGCACCGCGTCGCCCTCACGCAGGAAGGTTCCCGAGCGCGACACCACGAGATCGCCTTCGGACAGTCCGCTGCGCACCTGCACGATCGCGCCCGCCGCGAGACCGGTCTTGATCTTTGTCGTCACCACGCGGTTGTCGCGCACGACCTGCACGGTAGGCCCGTCAGCCCCGTACAGGATGGCCGAGGAGGGTACGGCAAGCCCGTTGCCGTTCGCCGTCACGATCACACCGCGCGCGAATGAGCCCACGCGCAGCGCCGGGTTGTCGCCGAGGAAGATGCGCACGCGGCCGAGACGGGTCGATTTGTCGACCTCCGGCGAGACGAGGCGCACGGTGCCTTCCACCTGGCCGAGACCGGCGACGTCCACGCGCGCCTTCTGGCCTTCCTTCAGCAGCGGCATGCGCACTTCCGTCACCTCGGCGTCGAGCTCGATCTCGCTCTTGGCGACGATGCGGAACATCGGCTCTCCAGCACCGGCGGCATAGCCGCCCACGCGCGCCATGCGGCGGCTGATGATGCCGTCGGCCGGTGCCGTCACCTCGACGCGGCCGCGCCGCCAGTTCAGCTCGCGGCGCTGCGCTTCCACCTGTGCCTTCTCAGCCTCGGCGACCTTCAGGCCGTCCTGGGATGCGGCGAGTTGCGCCTCCGCGGTCTGCGCCGTCTGCCGCCGCTGATCGAATACCGCTTCCGTCATGTGCCCTGCGGTGTGCAAGGGCTTGGCGCGCTCGTAGGCGTTGCGGCTTTCCACCAGCCGCGCCTCGGCCTGCACGATAGAGGCCTTGGCTTGTGCGATGGCGGCAACGGTGCGCGCGATGGCGGCATCGTTCTGCGCAAGTTGCGCGTCGAGCGTGTCGGCAACCAGTCGGGCAAGCACGTCGCCCTTCTTCACGCGCGCGCCTTCGTCTGCCAGCACTTCGACGACGCGCAAGCCTTCCACTTCCGGGCCGACAAGAATTTCCTCTCGGGCGATGAGAGAGCCGCTGGCAACCACAGTCTCAATGAAGTCGGCCGGGGCTACACGCGTCACCGTCACCACGGCCGCGAAGGCGTCCTCTCCGGCAGCCTTGGTCGCAGCGTTGCTGTCGGCGGGGCCCGTTGCGCGCGGCAGGGACTTCCCGACCAGCGTCAGCGAGATCATAACGAAGGCGACCGTCAAGACGAGGCCGATGGCAATCTTTCTCATGATCATTCCTCACGCGCTGTGCGTTGATCGTCTGAAGCGGAAACAGGTTTCAGCAGCTCTTCCACGAGCCGCAGCGTGGCCGGCATGACGGTTTGCGGGTTGAAATCGGGGTCGACGGCACGGCGCCAGAACATGCCGTCCGAGATGACCATGAAGGTTCTGGCCACAGTCGGGATGTCGAAGATCGGGGCGATGCGGCCTTCGTCCTCGAGCTTCTGAAACAGCTTCTCGAACCCCTCGAGAATGAACTTGTCGAAACGGCGATGGATCTCGCCGACGCGCGGATTGCGGGTGCTCTCCAGGCCGATATCGATGCACATGCGATGCGTGTCGGCCGGCTCCTCCAGGAAGTACTGCTCGCCGAGATGGCGCAGGGCTCCCATGAAGTCTGCCGCACCGGAGAGATAGGTCAGGCGCTCGGCGAACTCCGCGCGGTCGCGCTCCGAGATGCCGGCGATCAGAGCTTCTTTGCTGTCGAAATAGACGTACAGCGCCCCGGGGCTGACGCTAGCCTCGCGGCAGATGTCCTGGATGGATGTGCGATGGAAGCCCGATCGGGCGAAGCACTTTTGGGCCGCATCGAGGATGTGCTCCCTGCGCGCCTTCTGCACCTCTGGCTTGAGCTTGGGCATGGACGTCTCACCAATGTCTGGGAAATCCCCGTGATCCCCATGCTCGCTTCGCCACCTTTGCGGTGCAGCAAAAAAAACGAACGGACGTTTTATTTTATGGAAGGTGGGCCAAGTCAAGGCCGGAGTGTTAAGGCCGTGCAAAGTTTGATCACGTCGCCGTGATCCAGACTGGGTGGCGGGGGTGCGTGCTCTCCCGGCGCAGTCCCCCGGCCAAAGCGGTCGCGTGCCTGGCTGCATGCGAGCCCCCCCCCTCGTTGTCCGCATCAGTAGAATGAGGGTCGCTGGCCGGCGTTTCGCGGTGTCTTGCGGGAGGTAAAGTTATGTGAAGTGCAGGCTCGTTTTGCCGGGCGAGGATCTTGCGTGCACGCGCGCAGCCGCGCGGTAGTCGCTCGGTTGCGTGCGTGCTACAGCAACCCTGCTCTCTTCAGCTCGATCCTTCCGGCGGTTTGCATGGTTCCCCTGCTCAAAGGTCTGCGCATTATCGACCTCACGGCGGTGATCCTCGGTCCGTACGGGACGCAGATCCTGGGCGACTTCGGCGCCGAGGTCATCAAGGTCGAGCCACCGGAAGGCGACAGCATGCGTCCTGTCGCGCCGCTGGCGGCGCCCGGGCTCAGCGCCATCTTCTCCAACTTCAATCGCAACAAGCGCTCGGTCGCGCTGGATCTGAAGTCGGAAGCCGGCAAGGAGGCCCTGCGCAAGTTGATCGCGACCGGCGACGTGTTCGTGCACAACATGCGCCAGGAGGCGATGGACAAGCTCGGCTTCACCTTCAATGCCGTGCGCGCCCTCAATCCGCGCATTATCTACGCCGCCGCCATCGGCTTCGGCCGGCACGGACGTTATGCCGGCAAGCCGGCCTACGACGATGTCATCCAGTCTGCGTCCGGCTTCGCTGGCTTGTTTCAAATGCGCGATGG
This sequence comes from uncultured Hyphomicrobiales bacterium, assembly GCA_902826255.1. Lineage (GTDB taxonomy): Bacteria > Pseudomonadota > Alphaproteobacteria > Rhizobiales > Hyphomicrobiaceae > AWTP1-13. The sequence continues at coordinate 3,534 of CADEEC010000268.1, forward strand.
CGCCCCGCTCTATGCGCCCAGCATCGCCGCCGACAAGGTGTCGGGCCTGCATCT
>CADEEC010000269.1:0-2416 GCA_902826255.1 uncultured Hyphomicrobiales bacterium
GATCTGATCCGTGCCGCCGCCTTTCTGCGCGAAAACTTCGCCGCGCCGACTATCCTGATCGGCCATTCCCTTGGCGCCGCCGCGGTGCTCGCCGCGGCCGCGGGCATTCCCGAAGCCAAGGCCGTTGTGACCATCGGCGCGCCCGCCGACGTGAGCCACGTTCTCAAGCACTTCGGCAGCTCGCTCGAGGAAATTCGCAGCAAGGGCGAAGCGCAGGTAACGCTTGGTGGCCGCCAATTTCGCATCAGGCGAAGTTTCATCGAGGACGCCGAGGGACATCGTCTCGCGGATCGCATCGGCTCACTCGGCAAGGCCCTTCTGGTCATGCATGCGCCGCGGGACACGGTGGTCGGCATCGACAATGCCTCGCGCATTTTTCTGGCGGCCAAGCATCCAAAGAGCTTCGTATCGCTCGACGATGCCGACCATCTGCTATCGGACGCCGGCGTCGCTACATATGCGGCGCGTGTGATCGACGCCTGGGCTTCGAAGTACGTGCCCGATCCGGCGCCCGAGATCGCCGATGAAACTGTCGGCGTCCTGGTGCGGGAAACCGGGCAGGGCACGTACCAGAACGCGATCGTCGTCGGCCGGCACCGCCTCATCGCGGACGAGCCCATCGCCGTCGGCGGCCTCGAGACGGGCCCCACACCGTATGACTATCTCGCCATCGCGCTGGGAGCGTGCACAGCGATGACGCTGCGCATCTATGCCAACCACAAGAAGCTGACGTTGGGCCGCGTATCCGTGGGCGTCCGGCACGGTAAGGTCGCAGCCCAGCACTGCACGGACTGCGGTGCCGCAGCCGAGGGACGGGAGGGAAAGATCGATCGGTTCGAGCGCACCATTGCGATCGAAGGCGACGTCGATGCCGCCCTGCGCGACAAGCTGATCGAGATTGCCGACAAATGCCCGGTGCACCGAACGCTGGAAGCGGCGTCGGCTGTCGTCACCAGGGTCATTGCCGGTGCTGCAATGGAGCAGGTGCCGCCGCCGAGCGGACGCCGCTGACGGCGTCATCGCACGGGTTGAAGCCGTTGCGTCGATAATCCGCGGCTAGTTGGCTGCGGCGTTGGTGAATGCGTCGAGCGCACCGGCCAACGTCTTCAGGATCTCATCACGCCCCTCGAGCTTGTAGCGCGTTTTCAACGCGGAGGGCGGCGTGTAGCCGATCCAGACCTTGCCGGCATCGTCTTCCCACACCAGAACCCGCATCGGCAGATCAATGGCGACGTGACGGTCGGTTTGCATCAGAGGCGTGCCGAGCTTCGGATTGCCGAACAGGAGCACCTCGGTCGGTTTCAGCTCCAGCCCTGCCGCTTTCGCCGCCGCGGCATGGTCGATGCGCGCAGCCGGTGTTATGCCCTTCTCCTTCAAGGCCGTCGTCAGGCGGTCGACCGTTTCCTTCACGGGGTACTTGCTAGGTTTCGTGGTCAGCTCGTCCCCTACCGCTGCCGAGAGCGGCAGAGCAAGGGCAACGAGCAACATCATCACCAATCGCATGCGGCACCTCCTTTGGGGTAAGTCGAATCGAGCCCACGTCACATACTTGATGGCTAGTCCTTCACGATGACGATCTCGGGATGGAAGGCGAACACGGCAAAGGCAAAGGTCACGTCGTAGGGCACATCGCGTCGCTGGCCGTCTTGCCCTTGCATGGTCGCGATCACCGAACCGACGTCGCGCCCCTGGGCGATGTCCCAATGATCGAGCGCCGTGCTTTGTCCCGGCCGCCACGCCAGCTCCACGTCACCCAGCGCGAGACGGCCCTTCTTGCGCAAGTGCTCGAGTGTCACGGCGCCGATCTTGCCCGGCTCCGGCCGAACGACGACGACCCGCGCCATCGCCTCGACGTCCTTGGGGTAGTCCCCTCGGTACAGGAACGGCGCGGCCGCCATGTCGTAGCCGACGTAGGGATTGCGCCCGTAGTCGCGCAGCCCGGGATCGTTGGGAACGAGCACCTTGCCCCCCGGATGCCGGGTCTTGAACTGGGCAAAGGATTCCAGCCGCGCCGGGACCAGCTTCAGCTCGGTGCCGGTCAGGGCTCCGACGATGGCTTCGCCGGTGAATTGCTGCCACCAGCTTTCGGTCTGGCGGTCGTACATGACGAGGTCGGAATTGCGCAGCTTGCCGGTAGTTCCGAAATCGAGGACGTGCGGCGGCACGCGGCGATCGAACACGACGGCGGAGTTGCACAGCGGGCAGTAGGTGACGGTGACCGGCATGCCGCCCACTACGTCGTTGACGATCTCATGCCAGATGAGGATGCGCAGCGGATAGGCGCGCGCGTCGCCCTTGATCTCCAGGCCGATCACCGGATCAGTGGCGGCCAGTTCACTGTCCTCGGCGGCCGCCTTGAACGCCGGCTTGTCGATCGACGGGATGCCGTCCTTCGGCGGGCCGCCAGAGCGGATTT
>CADEEC010000269.1:2426-3569 GCA_902826255.1 uncultured Hyphomicrobiales bacterium
GGGCGAACATAGCCACGCCGTATTGAAGGGCGCCGGAGATCGAGGTGCGGGTGGCGATGCTTATGCGCGCATCCCGCAGCTTGGCGGTGAAAGCTTCGGCCGAAGCGCGATCGGAAATCACCGTCCAATCGACCACCAGCCGTTGATAGACATTGTCGGACCATTCGTAATAGGCCACCGCTATGCGGCCCTTGGGCCCGCTGCCGATGGCGCGCAGAATACGTTCGTCGGCGAAGGCGTCGATATAGCCCTGACGTTGTAGCTTGGCTTCGTCGTTGTCGACGCTGCCGGAAACGTCGATCGCCAGCAGCAATTGCAGGTCGACTTCCTCCGCCATGGCTGGCGTCAAGGATGCCAGGCCAAGCAGGATCGCGAGAACGGCAAAGAGGCGGCGCGCCATGTCCGTACTCCTCCCAGACGAAGGAACGGTACATACTCTAGCACGACGCCTTTTTGGGGAAAGCCGACTATGCAAGCCGATTTGCACCATGTGCATCTTTTCGCCAGCAATCTGGATGCCGCCATCGCCTGTTTTTGGAGGCGCGGGCTGGAAGCGACATCCGTGCGCGACCTGGCCGAGCACATGGGCATCCAGGGCCCCAGTCTCTACAATGCATTCGGCGACAAGCGGACACTGTTTGCGCGGGCCCTCGAGCGATACGCCACGCTCACCATGCGTGAGCGGATCGCGCGGCTCGAGGGCCAGCACGACCCCAAGACGGCCATTCGCACCTTCGTCCAGGACGCGATCGAGCGCTCGGTTGCCGATCGGCACCGCTGCGGCTGCCTGCTGGTGAACTCCGCCCTCGAGGTTGCACCCCACGACACGGAGCTACGCGCCCGCATTGCCGCCTATCTCGAAGAGATCGCCGCATTCTTCCGCCGCAACATCGCCGCCGCCCATGCGGCGGGAACCATAACCCCCGCAGTGAATGGAGAGGACACGGCGCGACTGCTGTTTGGCGTGGTGCTTGGCATTCGCGTTCTGGCGCGCACAAACCCGGATCGCGCCCTGCTGCAGGGTATGGCCAGGCCTGCGCTGGCCCTGCTCGATCGCGCTCGGCACCGCGCGCAAGGGAACCTCGGCTGAGACGTCGTTCATCGGAGAGAGGAACCGACATGGTCCAAAGCAACAAGCTCGCC
>CADEEC010000270.1 GCA_902826255.1 uncultured Hyphomicrobiales bacterium
CCCATCGCCACCGTGACCGGCCGCTTGCACTCGATGACACGGCCCATCTCCAGCGCGGCCTGCATCGCTGCGCCCGGCGCAACCACACGGTTGACGAGACCATAGGTCAGCGCCTCTCGCGCGCCGAGCCGTTCGCCCAGTAGCAGCATCTGCATGGCCTGCTTGCGCGGCACGTTGCGGGAGAGCGCCACCATCGGCGTCGAGCAGAACAGGCCGATGTTGACGCCCGGCGTGCCGAACTCGGCCTTCTCCGAAGCAACGGCCAGATCGCAGGTGGCGACCAGCTGGCATCCGGCGGCGGTCGCGGTGCCTTCCACGGCCGCGATCACCGGTTTTGGGCACTGCACGATCGAGCGCATCAGCTTGGAGCACTTGTGCATCAGAAGCTTGGTGAAGGCGCGCCCGCCATCCGCGTCGGCGCGGTGCGCCGTCAGTTCCTTGAGATCATGGCCCGAACTGAACACGCTCCCCTGCGCACCGATGGTGACGGCGCGAATGGTGGCGTCCGCGGCCGCATGGTCGATGGCATCCTGTAACGCCTCGATCAGCGCTTCGGACAGGCTATTGCGCGCGTCCGGCCGCGCCAGCATGAGCACGAGAGTTCCGCCGCGCTGCTCACGCTCCATCAGCGCGTCTTTGTTGCCGGTTGCGACGGTGCCGTGCACGTGATCTGGCCTCTCTGGCGTCCCGACGCCGCTACTGCAGCAGCGGCTCGAGGCGATCGTAGTACTTCTTCACCAGCTCGATGTTGCCGGGGAACTGAATCGGCTGCGCCATCTTCATGGCCTCATTCAACTCCTCGAGCGCCTGCTTGCGCTCCTTTTCGGGGATCGACTTGTCGGCCGTGACCTCGTCGATCTCTTTCTTGATGGCAGTCGGCGGATCGGTGAACGCCTTGGTCTGCGGATCGATGCCCGCCATCACCAGCGCGATGTTGGCCGCCACGTCGTCGTATTCATTGAAGTCCTTGAAGCCGAACTTCTTGGCAACCGACTCGAGCTGGCTCTGGATGGCCTTGTCTGGCTTGTCGGACTGAATCTTCTCTGCAACCTTGCCCATATCCAGGTGCGCAGCGATAAAGCCCTCGATCTGCTTCTCGCCCAGCTGGAGCTGCTTGACGGGCGCCTGCGCAGATACGGGACCGGCGATATGGATAAGTGCGACCGCCAGGAATGTTGCGATCCAAAGGCGAACCTGATGCATTGAGTCCTCGCTTGCAGGCCTTGCTCGGAAGAATTGCAGACTTCACGGTCTGCTAATAGTCCCAAATGACCAAAGTTGGACGGCTAGAGAATGTCAATTCAGGATTCGGTCACCACCACGCTCGATGCCGCCACCATCGAGAAGCTCCTCGATACTCGCTTTCCGCAAATTCATGCCAACGGCCGGCACTTCATCGAAGAAGTGACGCCCGAGCTAACCCGGGTGCGCCTCGCGGCTGACGACCGCAACATACGCCCGGGCGGTACGGTTTCCGGCCCGGCCATGTTCACGCTGGCCGATTTCAGCGTCTATGTGGCGATCATCGGTCAGCTAGGGGAGAGCGGCATCGATGCCGTCACCACCAACATGAACATCAGCTTTCTGGCCAAGCCCGAGGCCGGAGACATTCTATGTCGGGTGCGGCTGCTGCGGGTTGGCCGCAAACTAGCTGTTGCGGAGGCTGAACTCACCTCATGCGCGGCCGGGAAAATCGTGGCGCGCGCCGTCGCGACCTATGCGCTGCCAGCTCGGTAATGGGGTAAAATAATACCGTCACTTATATTATTGATATTACTGTGTTAATTGCCGCGTTTGACATGCGATTCGATAGTCCGTACAAGCGCGCCACTCCAAAGCAGAGGGTTAAGGGATGAGGACCTACATCGCCAAAGAGGGCGAGGGCGAGAAGAAGTGGGTGCTGATCGACGGCGAGGGTCTCGTGGTCGGCAGGCTCGCGACACTGGTCGCCATGCGCCTGAAGGGCAAGCACAAGCCAAACTACACCCCGCATGTTGATACGGGCGACAATGTGGTGATCATCAATGCCGAGAAGGTGGTCTTCACCGGCAAGAAGACCGACGACAAGGTCTACTACCGGCATACCGGCTATCCCGGCGGCATCAAGAAGCGCACGCCGCGCCGCATCCTGGAAAGCAGGAACCCCGAGCGGGTGGTCGAACTCGCGATCGGCCGCATGCTGGCGCGCGGTCCCCTGCAGCGCAAGCTCATGCGCAACCTCAAGGTCTACAAGGGCGCAGCACATCCCCACGAGGCGCAGAAGCCTGAACTGCTGGATGTGAAGTCGCTCAACCGCAAGAACGTGAGGGCCTGATCCCATGGCAGAGACAACAGCGTTCGAAGATCTGTCGACGCTCAAGACCGGCGAGGCTGCTGCGCCGCTGGGCGAGAAGAAGATCGACGCGCAAGGCCGGGCCTATGCAACGGGCAAGCGCAAGAACGCCGTCGCGCGTGTGTGGATCAAGCCTGGTGTCGGCAAGATCACGGTTAACGCGAAGGAGTTCGATAAGTACTTCGCGCGTCCGGTGCTGCAGATGCTGCTGCGCCAGCCGCTGCGTGCCGCCAACCGGCTCGACCAGTTCGACGTGGTGGCGACCGTCACGGGCGGCGGGCTCTCGGGCCAGGCCGGTGCCGTTCGGCACGGCATCTCCAAGGCGCTCACCTATTTCGAGCCGGAGCTGCGGCCCGTCTTGAAGAAGGGTGGCTTCCTGACCCGCGACAGCCGCGTGGTCGAGCGCAAGAAGTACGGCCGCGTCAAAGCGCGCCGCAGCTTCCAGTTCTCGAAGCGCTAACACTCGATCAGGTGGAAGGGCCGCCGTTGACAACCGGGTCGGGCCCTTCCATATCAAAATCATGGTTCCGTTGCTGCACACCCTTCTCCGACGTCCGGCGCCTCATCCATGGCGGCGATGACGGACACTTTTTGCAGTTCGTTCGACAGGGCCGCTCGCGACAGCGGCCTTTTTTGTGTCTAGCCGGAACAGCGCCATGACAGCCAAAGCCTCATCCAAACCCACCGTTTTCATCGATGGCGAAGCGGGCACCACGGGATTGCAAATCCGCCGCCGGCTCGCCGACGTGCGCGGCATCGAGGTTCTGAGCATTGCGGACGACAAGCGGAAGGACGAGGGCGAGCGGCTCGAGCTGATGCGGCGCGCGGATCTCGTTGTGCTGTGCCTGCCGGACGATGCCGCCAAGGCGGCAGTTGGTCTCGCTGCGTCACTCGGCGACGGCGCTCCCAAAATTCTGGACGCCAGCAGCGCGCACAGAACCGCGCCGGGATGGGTGTACGGCTTCTCCGAGATGGCAGCCGACCAGGCATCAGCCATCCGCTCGGCACCGCGCGTTTCCAATCCGGGCTGCTACCCGACGGGTGGCATCGCGCTGCTGCGGCCCCTGGTGGAGGCGGGGCTGATGTCCAGGGACTATCCCGTAACGGTCAACGCCGTGAGCGGCTACAGCGGCGGCGGCCACAAGATGATCGACGCCTATGACGCTGGCACGGCGCCTGCCTTCGAGCTCTATGGCCTTGGCTTGGAGCACAAGCTCCTGCCCGAGTGGC
>CADEEC010000271.1 GCA_902826255.1 uncultured Hyphomicrobiales bacterium
TCCACCGACGTTCCGAGCAAATTTTTGGTCAGGCGCGCCAGCACCTCGGGCTTGGCCACCTTGTTGGCTTCCGTCACCCAGCGCGGGATCGCCACCTGCACCTGGCTTTCGATGCCCTTCTCGCGCGTGTCCTTCACCCGTTGCAGCCACAGCCCGCGCCCTTCCGGCGGCACGCGGCTCGAAGTGGAGGCGAGCGTCAGGCTGGCGAAGCGCTTCGGATAGATCAGGCCCAGGTATTGCCCCACCATGCCGCCCATCGACAGGCCGACGAAGTGCGCCTTCGCCACCTTGAGATGATCCATCAGCCCAACCACGTCGGCCGCCAGCGTCTCGAAGGTATAGGGTGCTTCCGTCGCCTCGGTCTGCCCGTGCCCGCGCGCATCGAAGCGGATCACGCGATACCTCGGCGCCAACACCGCCGCCAGCTCGTCCCACAGCGACAGGTTCATGGCGAGCGAATGATGCAGCACGACCGGCGGCCCGCCCTCGGCGCCCGACACGTCGTAGACCATGCGGATGCCGTTGATGGTGGCGTGCATCGTCAATAGCTCCTCGGCGGCGTTGCCGGCTTTGCTGGTGCCGCCGGCGGCGGTGGCGCTGCGGCATCCGGTTTCGTCTTGGACTTGATGTCGCCGCTGATGCGATCGGACAGCGCCAGCAGCACGCTCGACACCACGAACACCAGGTGAATGCCGACGTACCACATCAAGTCGCGGTCGGGCGCGGTCTTCACGGCCATGAACTGCTTCAGGAGCTGGATGGCTGAGATCGCCACGATGGAGCCGAGCAGCTTGATCTTCAGCGCCGTGAAGTCGATCGAGCCCATCCATTCGGGCCAGTTGCGGTCGGTGGTGTGGTCGATGCGGGAAACGAAGTTCTCGTAGCCCGAAAAGATCACGATCATCACCAGCGCGCCGGTCAGCGCGATGTCGACCAGGCTCAGGATGGCGAGGATCGCCTCGGCTTCCGTCAGCGCCAGGGCGTGGGTGACGAGGTGAACGAACTCCTGCACGAACTTGATGAGCAGGACGATGATCGCCAGCGCCAGGCCGATGAAGAACGGCGCCAGCAGCCAGCGGCTCGCCACCAGCCACCTCTCCAGCGTTGCCTCGAATTGAACCTTCTGCTCCGCCATGGTCGCAATGCCCTGCCCGTTGAAAGCTGCGCAATTCTATCGCATGCGCCCTCTGCCAACGGAAGGTGGTTGCCGGATATGGTTGCCAACCTTGGCAAGGGTGTCATCCCGGGGCTCGTCCCCGGGATCCATCTCTCAGCTTGCTCCAGCGTCCGATGATGGCTGGATCCCGGCACCACGTGCCGGGATGACAATTCTTGTTGCACCCACCCCTTGTCATCCCGGCCGAGCGCAGCGAGAGCCGAGACACAGGGCCACAATCACCCTGTCCAACCTCAGCCCCTGGGTCCCGGATACGCGCTTCGCGCGTTCCGGGATGACAACATTCGGGGACGCGCCTAAGCCAGCCCCCGCTTCTCCAGCAGCGCCTGCGGGGTCGGCAGGCGGCCGCGGAAGGCCTTGTAGGCATCGGCCGGGTCCTGCGTGCCGCCGGCCGCATAAATGTAGTCGTGCAGCTTCTTGGCCAGCTCCCTGTCGAAGATGTCGCCCGCCTCCTCGAACGCCTTGAAGGCATCCGCGTCCATCACCTCCGACCACATGTAGCTGTAGTAGCCCGAGGCATAGCCGCCGATGATGTGCTGGAAGTGCGGGATGCGATGGCGCATGCCGATCTCGTCCGGCGAGCCGATGCGGCCGAGCACCTTCTTCTCGAACTTATCGACGTCGAGCCCCTCCGGCTCCTCCAGCGTGTGCAGGTCGAGGTCGACGATGGCCGACGTGACATACTCCACCGTGGCGAAGCCCTGGTTGAAGTTGCGCGCCGCCTTGATCTTCTCCAGCAGCGCCTCGGGCAGCGGTTTGCCGGTCTTGTAGTGCTTCGCGAACTTCTTCAGCACGGCCGGATGCATGAACCAGTGCTCGTAAAGCTGCGAAGGCAGCTCCACGAAGTCCTTCTCGACGCTCGTCATGCACACGGCGGGATAGTTCACGTCCGACAGCAGCCCGTGCAGGCCGTGCCCGAACTCGTGGAACAGCGTGCGCGCGTCGTCGAGGCTGAGCAGCGCCGGTTCGCCGGGCGCGCCTTTCGGGAAATTGTTCACGTTGACGACGATCGGGCGCACCTCGCGGCCGTCGAACTTGTATTGGTCGCGGTAGCCCGACATCCACGCGCCCGAGCGTTTCGACGGCCGCGCGAAATAATCGCCGAGGAAGATGCCGATGTGCCGGCCGCTCTTGTCCGTCACCTCGAACGCGCGCACGTCCGGGTGATAGACAGGCAGATCCTTGCGCTCTTTGAATTTCAGCCCGAACAGCCGCCCCGCGACGTCGAACGCCGCCTCGATCACGTTGTCGAGCTGCAGGTAAGCCTTAACCTCGGCCTCGTCGACGTCATACTTGGCCTTGCGCACCTTCTCCGCGTAGTAGCGCCAGTCCCAGCCGGCCACCTCGAAGTTGCCGCCTTCCGCCACCACCGCCTTCTGCAACTCTCCCCGCTCCTCGCGGGCGCGTTCGCGCGCGGGCTCCCACACCTGCATCAGCAGCTTGCGCACATTCGCCGGCCGCTTCGCCATCGTGAATTCGAGCGCCGCGTCGGCCGACGTTTTGAATCCCAACAAGTGCGAACGCTCGGCGCGCAGCGTCAATATCTCCGCGATCAGCTTGCGGTTGTCCGTCTTGCCGCCCTTGGCGCCGCGCTGCCGCCAGGCCTTGAACGCCTGCTCGCGCAAATCGCGCCGCGCCGAAAACTGCAGGAACGGCTCCACGCTCGACCGCGCGAGACTGATGGCATGCTTGCCCTTCTTGCCGTGCTCGGCTGCCGTCTGCGCCGCCGCCGCGCGCAGGGCCGGCGACAGGCCCGCCATGTCCTGCTCGCTCTCCAGCATCAGCAGGAAGTCCTGCTCGTCCGCCAGCACGTTCTGGCTGAACTTGGTGCCGAGCGTCGCCAGCTTCTGCGCGATCGCCGCCATGCGCTTGCGCGCTTTCGCGTCGAGCGCCGCGCCGGAGCGGATGAAGCTCCTGTGATAGCGCTCCAGCACGCGCGACTGCTCCAGCGTCAGCCCGAGCGATTTCCTCTGCTTCATGAGGGCATCGACGCGCTTGAACAGCTTGGCGTTCTGGTAGACGCGCATGGAATGCTTGGCAAAGCGCGGCGCCACCTCGCGCTCGATTGCCTGCATCTCCTTGTTCGTGTCGGCGGAGGAGAGGTTGTAGAACACGCTCGCCGCCTGCTCGAGCTTGCGCCCGGCGCGCTCCAGCGCCTCGATGGTGTTGGCGAACGTCGGCTTGTCCTTCTGGCCGGCAATGGCATCGATCTCGGCGATGTTGTCCGCGAAGCCGACCTCGAACGCCGGCATGTAGTGCCGCGTCTTGATCCTGTCGAACGGCGGCATCTCGAACGGCGTCTCCCACGCCGCCAGCAGCGGATTTCCGCCCGCGCTCGCCTTCGCGC
>CADEEC010000272.1 GCA_902826255.1 uncultured Hyphomicrobiales bacterium
CCAAGCCGACGAAGGAAGGTGCAGGCGTGAAGCTGCACCGCGCGTTCGGGTTCGGCGATACGACCGAGTTCGATCCCTTCCTGCTGCTCGACGATTTCCGCAACGACGATCCGGCGGCCTATCAGGCCGGCTTTCCCTGGCATCCGCATCGTGGCATCGAGACCATCACCTACGTTCTCGCTGGGTCGGTCGACCACAAGGACAGCCTTGGCAACAACGGCAACCTTGGTGCGGGCGACATCCAGTGGATGACGGCCGGCAGCGGCATCCTGCATCAGGAGATGCCGCACGGAGACAAGGTAGGCCGCATGCACGGCTTCCAGCTGTGGGCCAACCTGCCCTCGTCGCTGAAGATGACGGCGCCGCGCTACCAGGACATCACGGCCGGCGAGGTGCCGGAGGTGACCGACGACGACGGCACGCGCGTGCGCGTGGTGTGCGGCGAGTTCTGGGGCAAGCGCGGGCCGGTGGAAGGCGTTGCAGCCAGCCCGCAGTATCTCGACGTGTTCGTGCCGCCGGGCAAGCGCAAGGTGCTCCCGATCGCGACCGAGCGGCACGCGTTCGCGTACGTGTTCGAAGGATCGGGCTCGTTCCGCGCCGCCTCCAAGCCGTTCGGCGTGTTGACCGAGAAGGAGGTCGACGGCCAGGAGTTCCTGGTGCGCGAGCAGACCGGCAACCGCTCGCTGGTGCTGTTCGACAGCGGCGACGACGTGGTGGTGCAGGCGGGCGACGAAGGCGTGCGCTTCCTGCTCGTCTCCGGCAAGCCGCTGAAAGAGCCGGTGGCGTGGTACGGCCCGATCGTGATGAACACGCAGGCCGAGCTGGAGCAGGCGGTGAGCGAGCTGCGCGCGGGCACGTTCATCAAGAGCTAAGTGAGGCAGGCAGGGATGAAGGCGTGGATGCCTCCATCCCTGCGTCGCCGGCATCAGCGCCTGGTGACGACGACTTCCAGGTATTCGCTGGGCACGATCAGGGACTGCTTGCCGCCGCGATTGAGGCGACCCAGCAGCTCCATGATGTCGCCCTGCAGCGCCGCCTGCCCGCCCGCGTCGAGCGCGGCAAAGGCGCGGTTGGTCGGGCCGTAGAAGGTCTTGAATACCTCCAGCCAGTGCTCGGCCGAGCGATAGCGGAAATTGTAGATGCGGCTGGCGGCGCGCACGCTGTGGCCGGCGAACAGCTCCTCGAGCCGTGCCTGCGTGCCCCATAGCGCGGGCGACTTGACGCCCGCCGGGGGCGGCACGTGCTTGCCGATGATCTTGAAGAGCTGGCCGATGAAGCCTTCCGGCGTCCAGTTGGCGAGGCCGATGCGGCCGCCGCCACGGGTAACGCGGGCAAGCTCGCGTGCCGCCTGCTCCTGGTTGGGCGTGAACATGACGCCGAAGGTGGAGAGCACGACATCGAAGCTGCCGTCGGCAAACGGCAGCGCCTCGGCGTCGCCTTCCTGAAAGGCGATGGTCTGGCGCTCGGCCGCGGCGCGCTCCTTGGCGCGCTCGAGCAGGGCGGCGACGTAGTCGGTGGAGGTGACCTCGGCCCAGCGGCGGCCGGCTGCGAGCGTGGCATTGCCGTTGCCGGCGGCGACATCGAGCACGCGCTCGCCCGATTTCAGGTCCACGGCCTCGCACAAATTCTCGCCGACGATCTGCAGGGTGGTGCCGACCACGCTGTAGTCGCCGGCGGCCCACGTGGCCTGCTGGCGCTGCTTGATGGCGGTGAAGTCGGGGGCAAGGGCTGCGGCGGCAGTCATGATCTGGCTCCATGTCGTTGCGAGGTTCGAGTTCCAGCGTTGTGGAGCCGAACACCCGTCGCGAACAATGACGGGGACGCTTGAAGTCTTTGCCGGAACTCCAACTGCCGCCCACCGCCTTTCGGCCGTCCCAAACAGTCCCCGGCTGATCTTCGCCCCAAAGACGGGGTAGGGTGCGCCCATGCAAACTCCGCCGGCAGCACCCGCAGAGGCCCCTTCCTCCCGATGGCTGAATGGGCGCGTGCTTGGCCGCCTCCTGCTCGCGGCCGGCGTCCTGCTACTGGCTGTCGCGATGCTGTCCGGACGGTTCGACAAGTCCGGCGGTACCGGGCCTGCGGCCGCTGCCAGGAAGACCGACAAGCATGCGCTCGACCGCGCGCTGGCGCAGCTGCGCGCGGGGACGCCTGCTCCGGGGACCGTCGCGCTTGCGGCGGAAGCCACGCCGGAAGGGCACTGGCGGTTCGTCAATCGCGCCGGCGAGGTCTTCACCGCCGGCACGCCCGAGGAGATGCGCCGGGTCGCGAGCGTTCTCGATCCGCAGGCGAAAGCCGGCGCGCGGCTTGTGCTCTACCTCACCCGCTCCACGCTGTTCGCGCATCGCTCGGCGCTGAAGACACTGCCGTCGGGCGCAGAGCTGTACGCCGTGTCGGACAGCGGCGCCTATCGCGTTGCACGCCGCACCGAGGGCACCGCGGAGCGCATCGTTGCCGACATCCGCACGCACCTCGTCACTGAATTGAACGATGCGCGGACCTTCGAGGAGGTTGCGTGGCAGCTGGAGCGGCCGCTCGCCGGCGCCGAGGTGCGCCTGCTGGCCCTGGAGCCCGGCGGCCCCGCGTCTCTCAGCGCGAAGCCGCAGATCGACCCCGCGACGAGGAAGGCGGGCGTCGACAGCATCGATCCGGAGCATCTGCCGGCTGCCCTGCCCGCCGCCAGCGGCCAGACGCTGATCATCATCGGACGCAACGATCGGGACCTGCTGTACTTCCAGCCCGCCTCCGGCCCCGAGCGCAGCGTGAACCTGAAGGATCTGGTGCGCGCCGCCGGCGCCGCGGAGGTGAACCTGATCGTGCTGCAGACGGCGTCGGCGCCGCGCCAGCCGGGCGGGCGCAACTGGCTGTGGCAGCGCGTTGAGGTGCAGGGCCTCAATGTTGCGCTCCAGCACGTGAAGCTTGCCGATTTCCTCAACGCGCTGGCGGCCTCCAATCGCCGGCTCGCCGCAACCGCGCTGCCCTACGGCGAGCGCACGATCCTCGATCTTTCGCCGTCCGATGTCGCGGGCTCGGGCGCCATCAAGGATCAGGCGGCGGAGCTGTTCGGCGGCATGCTTGCCGATGTTCTCGGCCGCGTTCCAGTGGTCGGCGTGCATGCGACCCTGCAGAGCGCGGCGCGCCGGCAGGAGCTGCAGTCGCGCCTTGTTCCGGGCGTGCCCGCCTGGATGCAGGCCGGATACGTGATCCTCATCATCGTTGGGCTGGTGGGCACGCCGCTGTCGCGCGTCTGGTGGGCCTCCATCTGGCCGCCCGAGCGCCGGACCGACTATGTCGGCCGCGGCGGTTATTTCGCTGCAAGAACGGTGCGCGGCCTGGCGTTCTCGCTGATTTTCCTGCCGCTGACGGCATTGATTGCGGCACCCCTCAGCCTCGCACGCCAGATGGGGGATGCAGCCACGGCACCGGCGCGTGCCT
>CADEEC010000273.1 GCA_902826255.1 uncultured Hyphomicrobiales bacterium
GCTCCGGGGCAGGTGTGGGAGCCGGCATGGGAACCGGTGCAGCAGGTTTGCCGACGATCCCCGACGTGCGGCGCTGGATGCGCGCCCGCGCGGCAGCGAGAATCTCTTCGACGGTTTGCGGTGGTTCGGTCGGTTGTGCCGGCTCGGCCTCGGCCTGCGCAAAAGGTTCGGGCATCGCGGGCGGCGGCGGCTCCACCGGCGCGGGCGGGGCTGGCTCCGGAGCAGGTGCTGTGACGGACGGCTGGCGCGCGCCCGCGGGCGGCGGTGCGAACTGTTTGGAGCGGGCCTGCGCACTCGCTTTCTGCAAGGCGCGGATGGCCTCCTCGAAGCCGAGGCCCAGCGTCTTGAGCATGCCCGCCGCGGGGCTCTTGCCGTCGCCGACGATGGCGGCAAGCACGATTGCTCCGTCGATCTGGCGCCGGCGCGATTGCTGCGCAGCCTGGCCGGCCGCGTGGAGTACCCTCTGCAACTCGGGATCGGGTTGCGGCTCGTGGCCAGGCTCGGCCCGCACGTCGTCGCGCAGGCCCAGGTAGCCGGACGCCTCGGTGCCGAGCTGGTCGGTATCGACGTGGCTTGCCCGCAGCACACCGCTGGCGTCGGGATCCTCGATCAGGGCAAGCAGAAGATGCTCGAGCAAGACGGCGCGATGCGACTGCGCACGCGCAAACCCGCGGGCCCGGTCGAGGGTTTCCCGCAGGGTCGAAGACATCGGAATCGCTTTGAGTTGCTCCGCAAGGCTTTGCGGCATCAAGGACTCCATCATGGCGGACAGCCGACAGGGACGCTCCGCTGCCGCCCACACGGTCCGCCATTCGTTAATCGGCCCAGACTCTAGCTGATCCCTCGGGCCGCATCATGGCTGTTTCCACAACAGTTTGCGTTTTTGCGGCCGCGGCAAATTCCGTTGAGCAGGGGCCGTGGACCGCTATAAGTGCCCCCGTGGGCCCAGCGCCCAAACCGGGTGACAGGATATGGCCGGAGCGCAGCAGACATCGCAGGGAGCCGCCATCAGCGCGATTGCCGGTTCCACATCCCTTTCGGCGCAGGCCAAGGCCACGATCCTGGCCGAGGCGCTACCCTACATGCAGCGCTACAGCCGCCAGACGGTGGTGGTCAAGTTCGGCGGGCATGCGATGGGCGATGCACAGCTCGCCGCCTCGTTCGCACAAGATATCGTACTGCTGAAGCAGTCGGGCGTGAACGTGATCGTCGTGCACGGCGGCGGGCCGCAGATTGCCGGCATGCTGAAGCGGCTGCAACTCAAGAGCGAGTTCGTGCACGGCTTGCGCGTAACCGACAAGCCCACCGTCGAGGTGGTCGAGATGGTGTTGGCCGGGCTCATCAATAAGGACATCGTCACGTCGATCAATCGCCAGGGCGGCAAGGCGGTGGGCATTTCCGGCAAGGATGCCAACCTGGTGATCGCCCGCAAGATCACGGAAATGATGGACCCTGAATCCAACCTGATGAAGGCGGTGGACATCGGCTACGTGGGCGACCCCGCCGAGATCAATCCGCACATCGTCGAGGTGATATCCCAATCCGACCTCATTCCGGTGATCGCGCCGGTGGCCATGAGCCGCGAGGGCGAGACGCTCAACATCAACGCCGATACGTTTGCGAGCGCGCTGGCGGCGCGCATGAAGGCGAAGCGCCTGCTCCTGCTGACCGACGTTGCCGGCGTGCTCGACAAGAACAAGACGCTGCTGCCCCGGCTGACAATCGAGGAAGCACGCGGCCTGATGCGTGACGGCACCATCACAGAAGGCATGATCCCCAAGGTGGAAGGCTGCATCGAGGTGGTGGAAGCAGGTGTGGAAGGCGTCGTCATCCTCGACGGCCGGGTGCCGCACTGCGTGCTGCTGGAGCTGTTCACCGAGCACGGCATCGGTACGCTGGTCGGGCGGAAGGCGAAGAAGGCGGGCTAGGCATGCAGCCCTCAGAGTCGCGTCCGGTTGCCGCGGAGAGGAGCCAGCGCGGCTTTGACAGCACGCAAACCTGGATCTTCGATCTCGACAACACGCTGTATCCGGCCGACTGCAACCTGTTCACGCAGGTAGACCAGAAGATGGGCGAGTTCATCGCCCGCTATCTCGGCGTGCCGTTCGAATATGCGCGGCACCTGCAGAAGACCTACTACCGCCAGTTCGGCACCACGCTGTCAGGCCTCATGCAGGTGCATCGTATGGATCCGAAGGCCTTCCTGGACTACGTGCACGACATCGATTTGTCGGTTGTCGCCGAGCATCCGGAGCTGGCGGCAGCCATCGATGCGCTGCCCGGCCGCAAGCTGATCTTCACCAATGGCTCGCGCCGTCATGCCGAGCGCGTTGCGGGCAAGCTTGGCCTGCTGCACCTGTTCGACGGCATCTTCGATATTGCGGACGCCGACTACGTGCCGAAGCCGGTGGCCTCCTGCTACGACCATTTCCTGCGCACGCACGGCGTGGAAGCCGAGGCAGCCGCCATGTTCGAGGACATGCCGCACAATCTCGAGGCACCGCACGCGCTGGGCATGATCACGGTTCTGGTACGGTCGGAGTTCAACTATGACCACCCGGTGCAGAAGACCATCCGGGCCTGGGTTGAGCCGCCGGCCCACGTGCACCATATGACGTACGACCTTGCGGGCTTTCTGGCGGGTATTCCTCAACCTGCCGGCCCTGATGGAGCGGATGACCGCTCGCAAGAAAAGGCCTGATCACCATGACCGACCGCCTCGCTACTCTCGCCGACCATCGCCCTGCCAGCCCGGTAGCGGAGGGCACGCGCATCGGCCATGTACACCTGAAAGTCGCCGATCTCGACCGGGCGCTGTCCTTCTACTGCGGCGTGCTTGGCTTTGAGCTGACGCAACGCTACGGCAACCAAGCGGCGTTCGTGTCGGCTGGCGGCTATCACCATCACATCGGCCTCAATACCTGGGAGAGTGCGGGCGGGCAGCCGCCGGCACCAGGGACCACGGGCCTCTATCATCTCGCCATCCTGTATCCGACGCGCGCGGCGCTCGCCGACGCGCTGCGGCGGGTGATGGCGGCCGGGATCGAGCTCGACGGCGCCAGCGACCATGGCGTGAGCGAGGCGCTCTACCTGCGCGATTACGACCTCAACGGCGTGGAGCTGTACTGGGACAAACCGCGCGACGCGTGGCCCGTGAACGATAAGGGTGAGCTTACTATGTTCACCCGGCGGCTGGACCTCAACGGCCTGCTGTCTGCCAAGTGAAGAGCTAGCCGGCGGCGCCGATGATGTAGCGGGCGATGGCCGGTTTGCGGAGGCCCTTCTCGCTGCGGGCGAATGCGCGCACCGAGATCCCGGCCTGGTGCACGGTCTCGGGGTCACCTGAGAGCAGCGGGTGCCACCACGCGAGGCCACGACCCTCGGCAATCCGCCTGTAGGCGCAACTTTGCGGCAGCCACGG
>CADEEC010000274.1 GCA_902826255.1 uncultured Hyphomicrobiales bacterium
GCTGGCGGGAGAGAAGAAGACCGTTGTCATGCCCTCGTTTCGCACCAACAAGCGCCTGCCGTTTACACCGCGCCAGATGTTCGATCTGGTGGCGGACGTGGAGCGCTATCCTCGCTTCCTGCCGCTGTGCGAAGATCTCGTCGTGCGTTCGCGCGAGGTGAGAGACGGCAAGGACATGCTCGTGGCCGACATGACGGCCGGCTATCAGGCGATCCGGGAGACGTTCCGCAGCCGCGTGACGCTCGATCCAGCAGCGCTGACGGTGGATGTGGTGGGCGTGCCCAACTCGCCGGGGCCATTCAGCACGATCGAGAACCGCTGGCGCTTCGAGCCGGCGCCGGACGGATGCGAGGTCTCCTTCTTCATCGCCTACGAGTTCAAGTCGATGATGCTGCAGATGCTGGTCGGCGCCCTGTTCGAGCGCGCCTTCCGCCGCTACATGCGCGCCTTCGAGGAGCGGGCGGAAGAGATCTACGGGCGCGCGGCGGCGGCGTCCGCGACCAGCTGAAGGGCGACCTCGACGCTTGCCTCTCTCACGCCCGAGCGGCCGATGTTCCCGAACCGGCATTCGCGATGCAGCGTCGGCCCGCCGCGGCGCGCGGCGGCGAGATGCACGAGGCCGACCGGCTTCTCCGCGCTGCCGCCGTCGGGCCCCGCAACGCCGGTGATGGAGACGGCGACGTCGGCATGCGAGTGCGCCAGCGCGCCGGCCGCCATGGCGCGCGCGACCGGCTCGCTGACGGCGCCATGCTGGGCCAGCATTTCCTCCGGCACGTCGAGGAGCTCGTGCTTGGCCTCGTTGGAGTACGTGACGAAGCCGCGCTCGACCACATCGGACGAGCCCGGGATGTCGGTGAACAGGGCCGCGACGAGGCCGCCGGTGCAGCTTTCCGCGGTGGCGACGCGCAGGCGCCGGCTGCGCAGATCGGTGAGCAGGGCGCGCGCCTTGTCCGTGAGATCGGGTGTGAACATGCGGGCAAACCTAGCGGAACAGGACGCGCGCGGCCATGGCGGATCAGCGTTGCGGCAGCTGCTGGAAGCGCAGACAGTTGCGGTCCGCGTCCTTCACGTACATCTCGCGGTTGCCCCAGGTCTGGTCGGTGGGCGGCAGGTCGATGGCAACGCCCTTGGCGGCATACTCGCGGTGGAGCGCATCGACGTCGTCGACGATGAGGCTTGCCACGCCGCCGGCCACGCCGTCGCCGGAGAACGAGGAGACGTGCAGCACGGCCTCGTCGCGCACGATGGTGAGATAGGCGGGATCGGCTCTTTGCGGATCAGGGCGATAGATCGACGCCAAGCGGAAGCCGAGCTGGCCGCTGTAGAAGCGTTCTGCCGCCATGCTGTCGGTGACGTGCAGGAGCGGAATGGCGCGCTTGAGCATGGGTCTCACCGGTCGGCGACAGGAGCGGCGAGCATAAACGAAACAGCGCGCACCCTACGGCGCGCGCTGCAGAAATTCGATCAGGCTTGCGGCCAAGGTTTTGCAGCCCGTCAGGCGGCGATCAGCTTCTCGGCCTGGGTCAGCATGCCGTCGAGCGTGCTGCGGCTTTCGGGGCCCATCACACGGATGGTGCGGGTCTGCGCCTCGCGCCACACGGGATAGCCCTGCTGGATCACGATTTCGCCCTTGGGCGTCAGATGCAGGCCGCGGCCGCGGCGGCCAGCGGGCGGATCCATGGTGATAAGGCCGAGCGCGAGCAGGCGCTTGAGGTTGCGCGACAGCGTGGATTTCTCGATGTCGAGCGTGTGGCCGATCTCGACGGCGGTGATGCCGTCCTGCTGGGCGAGCTGGGTCAGCAGCGTGAACTGGCTGGCGGTGATGCCGAGCGGGCGCATGGCATCGTCGTAGATGCGCGTGATGATGCGGCTGAGCTGGCGGATGCGCGTCGAGATGCAGGTCGACGAGGTGGCCTCAGCGATCTCACTCACGCCAACCGGCATGGAACCGACGCCGTTCGTCATAATGTTCATGGGGCATCCCTTTCCGCCCAAACCTGAGAACCGAGATGGCCCGATTCGGGTGGCAATGTCACGGCAGCGGCCCCGGCGCGGCCGGCGTTGGCAAGCAGAACTCTGTTGGCAGAGGGCGTCCAGCAACGCTGGTGTTACCGCAGGATCACGGTGGCGGTGGCCATGGCGGCGATGCCCTCGCGGCGTCCGGTGAAGCCCAGTCCTTCGGTGGTGGTGGCCTTCACCGCGACCCGGTCGCGGGCGAGGCCGAGGATCTCGGCGATGCGCGTGCACATGGCGTCGCGGTGGGGGGCAATCTTGGGCGCTTCGCACAGAAGGGTGACATCGACGTTACCGATGCTGCCGTTGCGCGCGCGGACGCGGCGCGCGGCCTCCTCAAGGAAGAGATGAGAGGCGGCGCCCTTCCAGCGCGGATCAGTGTTGGGAAACAGGGTGCCGATATCGGCCTCGCCGATGGCGCCGAGCAGGGCGTCGGTCAGCGCGTGCAGGCCGACGTCGGCGTCGGAATGGCCGTCGAGCGCGTGCGTGTGGGCAATCTTGACGCCGCACAGCCAGACGTGGTGCCCGGGCGCAAAGCGGTGCACGTCGAAGCCCTGCCCGGTGCGGATGTGCGGGGAGGCGTGCATCTGTTCGGCCAAGGCCAGGTCCTCTGCCGTGGTGATCTTGCGGTTGGCGTCACTGCCGGGAACGAGCGCAACCGTCAATTTCGCCCATTCGGCAACGCCGGCATCGTCGGTCAGGTCGAGCCGGCCAGCGGCGGCGGCGGCCTGATGCGCCTTGAGAATAGCGGCAAAGCGGAAGCCCTGCGGCGTCTGTGCGCGCCATAGGCCGGTGCGGTCGAGGGTGGCGGCAACGGTGTCGCCGGGGCCGGCGCGCTTCAGCGTATCGGCGAGCGGGACGGCGGCCAGGGCGCCGTCGGCCGTCGCGAGCCGATCCAGCACGGCCGTGATCGTCGCCGGCGACACGAACGGGCGCACGCCGTCGTGGATAAGGACGCGGGTCGGAGATTTGGCCTCGAGGGCGCTCAGGCCGTTGAGGACGGAGCCTTGCCGCGTCTCGTCCCCCGCAACCGGCAACAACAGCTTGGGATGGGCAGGAACGGCCGCCTCATAGAGGGCCCGATCGCCCGGATTGGTCACCACCAGAACCCAATCAACCTGCGGATGATCCAGGAAAATCCCGAGCGTGCGGGCAAGCACGGGGATGCCGCCGACAGGAGCGTACTGCTTGGGGACGGCACCGCCCGCGCGGTGCCCGCGTCCGGCGGCGACGATGAGGGCGGCAGTGGTCACGGGCGGTCTGATCCAAGGGGCCTGATCCCATTAGCGCCAGCAAGCGCGATGGGCAATCGGGCGGGAATGAATGTCCTTTGGGCTTGCGCCCGCGTTCGGGGCAGGCTAGCGTGCCTAAGACA
>CADEEC010000275.1 GCA_902826255.1 uncultured Hyphomicrobiales bacterium
TGTTGGCGAGCCCCGTGTTGGCGTCGTTGCCGTCGGTGCGCACGTAGTAGGTGCGGTTCGCGGTCAGGATCTCGCGCCGCGGCGTGAGGGGCAAGGAGACGGCGCCCGAGGTGCGGTCGACAACCAGGGCTTCCTTCCAGGTCGCGCCGTCGGCGCTGACCTTGACGTGGAAATCGTCGTCGCCGGCGGTGCCCATCTCCGCGCGGCCGGAGGTGCCGGTCTGGAACAGCAGGCTGGCGGTGTCGCCCGCTGCGGCCTTGTTGATCTTGTGCTGGTGGCCTGCTCCGGCATGGTTGAAGAGGCTGGCGGCGGCGGCGACGGCGAACCTGGTGGTGGCGTCGGCGGTGGCGTTGACGCCGAACAGGGCGGCCTTGGGGTGGCCGGTGCCCTTGCCCGCCAGGGTCAGGTCGATGTTGCTGTCGCCGCCCTCCGCCGCGATCTGCGGCGCTGAGCCGGTGGCGGCGTTGGTGAGGCCGACGCGGTTCACGGCGCTCGCCGTCTTGTGCAGGATGAGCTGCGCGTTGCCGGCATCGTCGGTGAGGCCGGTGCCGTCGTCGAAGCCGATGCCGTGGCCGTTGGCGTCGAGGTCGCCGCCGAGCTGGGGCGTGGCGTCCTCAACGACGTTGGCGAAGCTGCCGCCACCGCCGCCGGCGAAGATCGCCCAGGCCGTGCCGTTCCAGACGTAGAGCGTGGCCTCGTCCGCCACCCAGGCGAGCCAGCCGGTGCGCGGCGCGTAGAAGGCCCAGGCGCCGTCCTGGAAGGCGGCAACCTTGCCGGCCTGGCCCGACCAGGCGCCGGTGGGGCTGGCGGCGACGAGGTAGCAGGCGCCCTCGGCCGGCGCGCCGGGTGGCGTGGCGAGGTCCTTGTCGGCGACGGCGAGCTGCACCACCGCGTCCAGCGCGCGCAGGGCCTCGTTGTGGGTGACATGCTTCTGCGCCTGCGCGGCCATCAGGAAGGGAAGGTTGAGGTTGGGTGTGGCGTCCATGGTGTCGTCTTGCGCGTCCCGGGTTTTTGCTTCGGGCGCCATTACAACACGAGCCGGTGGGGGCGGGGATAAGCGGCCAAGTGCCGGAAATGCAGGCAAAAAAAAGCCGCCTGATCGGCGGCTGAATAGTTAACAGGGAGGCGTCAAACAGAGTGGGCAGGGCCACTCGGATCCAAAGAATTGGATAGGCGCAGTGTGCCTGGGATTGGATAACAAATGGTTAACGGGCGGCGAAAAAGGGCACAGTACAGGCTTTACCGATGACGTGGGGATTGCAGTCGGGCCGCCGATCGGGCTCAGCGTCCCAGCAGCACGTCCTTGGCCTCGTTGATCTTGGCGGCGATGAAGGTGGAACCGCCGCGATCAGGGTGCATCTTCAGCATCAGGTCGCGGTGCGCGCGGCGGATGTCGTCGTCGCTGGCGCCCTCGCTGAGGCCGAGGATGTCGAGGGCCTGCGCGCGGCTCATGCCGGTGTGGGAGGCGTCGTTTCCGCCGGTGCGCGCCATGTCCTCGCGCCAGCTGGGATGTGCGCGGTCGAGGTAGGCCTCCAGGACCTGTGCCGACTGCGGATCGGCGAAGCGGCAATCCTGCCAGAGCAGGGCAGTCTCCAGCGGCGTCAAATCTTCCAGGGCACGGCCGGCGAACTGGCCTTTCAGAACGCGGCCGCTGATGCGTCCGGTGTCATGCTCGAGCGCGACCTCGAGGAATTCGGTTTCGATACGTGAGGCTTGGCCTACCGACGGCCGCGTAGCCCCGCCCCAGCCGGTTCCGCCGCCGCCGAACAGAAGCCAGAACCCGAAGGCGGCCAGCGGCGCGGCGTAACCCAGGGACCCGCGCAGGGCGAACACGAGGGCGATCGCAAAGGCCGCCACGCCGCCCAGAATGCGCAACTGGCGCGCAAGAACCTGCGGGTTGGCGTTGGCGTAGAAGCGCGCAGCAACGAGGGCCACCACCAGCGCGACGAATCCGAGCAGGACGTAGAGCATGGAAAAAACCCGCGATCAGGATAGCTGCTCGAGCAGCAAACGCGGCGTGCGTCCGCCGAGTGCGGCCAGCGCCTTGCGCCCGCCGGCGGCATAGACAGCAACGGCGGCGAGCAGGTCCTTCAACTGCGCGGCCGAGCCTGCGTCGAAGCGGCAGTAGGCACCCTTGGTCAGGCGGGCAATCTCGCGGAAGGCGCGTTCCGCCTTGGCGTCATGGCCTTCCTGAAAGAGGAAAACGGGGACGCCGAGCAGCGCCAGCTCGCCGGCACGTCCGCACAGGTCGTCGATGTCCTCCTCCATGCAGTCGCCGACGTAGACCAGCGCGTTGACGGGCTTGCGTGCGGCTTCAGTGCGGGCGTGAGAGAGCACTTTGCGGATTTGCGTGAAGCCGCCGGCGCAGGTGACCTTCGTCATCAGGGCGGAAAGTGCGTCGGGGTCCGACACCCAGCGCGAGGCGCGGCATTCATCGGCGCCGCGGAAATAAACGAGCTGCACATCGAGCCCGCCGATGCGCTTCACCGCGCCGAACATGTCCGCCTGCAGGGCCAGTGCCATGTCCCATGTGGGCTGTCGGCTCATGGTCGCGTCCATGGCGAACGCGAGCCGGCCGCGGGCCATAGCCGTAGCCGGCGCGATATCCTTCATGCGCCGGACGAAGTCGGCGACCTCGCTTTCCGAGGACACGGACGGAGCCCAGCCCGTGGCCCGGTCTGCCGGCACCTGGCCCGGGCCCGGGCCCGGTCCCTGCACCGCTCCGGATGCATCCTTGCTCCCGGTCTTTTTGCGTTCCGTCATGGTCCGGCCGCTCTCCCAACGCGAGCCTGGAAGATGGCCCCTCGCGCCCCATATCGCAACGGCGCGCGCCATGAGCCGGTCGCGCCTTGCCCGCGGCCGTGCGATCTGCGAGGGCTAGCCCGTCTCTTCCCGCTCCCGTCCGCTCCGGTCCCATGAACCTGATCCTCCTCGCCCTGGTCCCGGCCTGTTTCGCGCTCAATCCCGTAATTGGCCGGGCGCTGGTGGAGTGGTTCGGCTCGGCCTCGTTATCGATCGTGCGCTGGTCCCTCTCCGCGCTGATTGTGACCGGGCTCGCGCTCTCGCGTACGGGCGAGGTCTGGCGCGCGCCCGCGCCCCATGTGCTGCGCATAGCCGTGCTCGGCATGCTCGGCATGGGGTTCTGCGCCTATGCCGCGTTCGAAGGGGCACGGACCTCGCCCGCGACCAACATCGCCCTCATCTATGGCTGCACCTCGGCCTTCGTCGCGGCCTGGGAGGTCGCGGCCGGCCGCCAGCGGCTGTCTGCGCTCTTGATGGGGGGAATCGCGGCCTGTCTTGCCGGCGTGGTCCTGATCGTGACCCGCGGTCACCCGGAGGTCATCGCCCCGATCCACTTCACGCCAGCCTAGCTGTGGG
>CADEEC010000276.1 GCA_902826255.1 uncultured Hyphomicrobiales bacterium
CAATGTCGTTGCATTGGACGGAGTCCGGCAATGTCTTGATCATGGTGATCTTCGGCGGCGTCGGCACCTTGTTGGGACCGATCGTCGGCTCTGTAGCCTTCGTGTTCGTCCGCGACGAGTTCACAACCCGCTTTCACGCCTGGCAGTTCGTATTCGGTCTCGTGTTTGTGCTTGTCGTACTCGCGTTCCCAACCGGGCTTGTGGGCATTTTCAACCGTATATGGACCCTGATATGGCGGCCTCGCTCATAGTTCGCGGCTTGTCTAAGTCGTTTGGAGGGTTCAAGGCCGTCAGCGGCGTGGACTTGCAGGTCGAGCCTGGCCACGTGCACTCCCTCATCGGACCGAACGGTGCCGGAAAGACAACAGCGTTCAATTGCATATCGGGTTACTTCAAGCCGGATGCGGGCGACATCCTGTTGGACGGCCGAAGTGTCGCGGGCTGGGGATCGCACGATCTCGTTGCGGCCGGCATGGCACGCACATTCCAAGTCACGAAGGTGTTTGGTGAGCTGACTGTTCTGGAGAACGTCGCGCTGGCCGTGCGTTCAAAAGCTCGCAAGAACTACAATATGTGGCGCGCGGCGGACGCCTCTCCTGTCGTCAAGGCCGATGCTCTGCACATACTTGATAGGCTTGGTCTTGCCGACCGCGCCGAGACAATGGCCGATCACCTAGCCCATGGCGAGAAGCGGGTTCTGGAGATCGCAATCGCGATGGCCCTCAAGCCGCACATGCTTCTGCTCGACGAACCGACCGCAGGAATGTCTGGCGGCGAGACTGAGCGTATCGCCATCCTGATCCGCAGCCTGACCGACCAAGCGACTGTGCTGCTTGTCGAGCATGACATGCATATCGTGCTGGGGATCTCAGACACCGTAACGGTCATGACTCAAGGGAGCGTGATCGCCTCTGGCAAGCCGGCTGACATAAGCCGCAACGCGCGGGTGCAAGACGCCTATCTCGGCGCGGCGGAAAGGGCGAGCTGATGCTTGTTCTCGAGGACGTCCACGCGCACTACGGCTCGGCACATGTTCTGCACGGCATCAGCTTGCAAGTGAATGCCGGCAAGATCGTGTGCCTGCTTGGACGCAACGGAGCCGGGAAGAGCACCACACTCAAAACGATAATGGGGGTCGTGCAGCCCAGCGCAGGCAAGATATCCTTCAAGGGCGAGACAATAAGTGGCCTGTCTCCGCACGTTATTGCCACGCGCGGTCTCGCATGGGTGCCGGAAGACCGCCGCGTGTTCGCCTCCTTGTCGGTGGAAGAAAACATCAGGGTCGCAGGTCAGGCCATATCCGGCAACAGCGCAGCCCGCATTGCCGAAGCGCTGGACTTTTTCCCCGATCTGAAGGCGCGCATGGATCAGCGCGCAGGCAGCCTGAGCGGCGGGCAACAGCAAATGCTCACGATTGCCCGGGCTCTCGCCAGCAAACCTGATCTCATACTGCTCGATGAACCGACAGAAGGTCTGTCGCCGATCATGGTCAGCGTCATCCGGGACGGGATCGTGAAGAGCCGTGAGCGTGGTGCATCCATCCTTCTCGTGGAACAGAATTTTGCGCTTGCGACGGAGGTCGCCGAAGAATTCTTCGTCATGAGCCGCGGCACCATCGTGTACCGGGGCACGCGTGACGAGCTGCTCAGCGCACCAGAAGTCATCAAGGAGCACCTGGGGGTGGGCAAAGCGAAATCTTCCGCCGTTGACCACCACAGCAAAGGGTAGCTATGGGCTTTATGCAGCTGCCGCACGGACCTTCTCCCGAAATGCTCAAGCGTGCATTTGGAAGCTTCGCCACCGGCGTGGCCGTAATCGGTGTCCGATGTGCCGACGGGGAGCTGGTCGGAATGACGGTCAACTCCTTGACATCGGTATCGATGGATCCGCCACTCGTACTCTTTTGTCCCGCGACATCACTCGCCGCTTACCAGGCCTACGCCGAGGCCGAGCATTTTACGGTGAGCATCCTGGCCGAGGGCAGCGAAACTGTTTCAAACCATTTTGCGAAGTCCGGAATCGACAAGTGGGGGACGATGGCGCACAGCCTTGGTGCATCGGGCGCTCCCTACCTTGAAAGCGCCGTCGGCGTGATGGAATGCAGTGTGGTGGGCCGGCATCCGGCCGGGGATCATTTGATTGTTTTGGGTCGAGTGCTTCGGTTGAAGGTGTCCACCTCCGATGAGCCGCTTGTCTTCTTCCGGAGTCGATATCGGAACCTTGGTGCTCCAAACGAGGTCGCTAGTCCCGCCAGCAATGCCCACCTCGATGTGTGGGGTTGATGGACTGCTGAAAGGTATGTCATGCAGGTTGGTCTGGCCGGTTTGGGACGGATGGGCGCCGCCCTCGTTCCACATCTACGGCGAGGCTCTCGGGCCCTGACTGTCTGGAACCGGACAGCTGACAAGTGCGCCGACGCGGCAAGCTCTGGTGCGCATGTCGCACAGTCTCCTGCAAAACTAACGGACGCTTCCGAGATTGTTTTGTCGATCCTGTTCGATGACGCCGCCGTGCTCGACACTTACCTCGGCGTGGAAGGGCTGTTGGCCGGCGATTGCTCAGGCCGCATTTTTGTTGAGATGAGCACGATCAAGCCCGACACCATTCATGAGATTGCACGTGTTGCAAAGGAGCGGGGCGCATCTGTGGTGGATGCACCGGTATCGGGAACGGTGGGACCTGCTCGCGACGGCAAGCTGCTTGTGCTCGCCGGCGGATCGGCAGCCGATGTAGCGCGTGTCTCACCAGTCTTGTCCCTATTTGCACGCAGCATTGTCCATCTCGGCCCCACAGGTAGTGGGTCGACGATGAAACTGGCTCTTCAATTGCCCCTCTATGCCTACTGGCAGGCGCTGGGTGAGGCCCTCAGTCTGGGTAGTACTGCAGGGTTGAAGCCGGCCGATATGCTGAGCGTGATTGGCGACAGTCCCGCCGCCATCGGAATGCTTGCGGCAAAGATCCCGGTGCTGCTTGGGACCGACACGGAGGTGGCATTTGCCCTGTCCGC
Source organism: uncultured Hyphomicrobiales bacterium (assembly GCA_902826255.1). GTDB lineage: Bacteria > Pseudomonadota > Alphaproteobacteria > Rhizobiales > Hyphomicrobiaceae > AWTP1-13. The sequence continues at coordinate 3,008 of CADEEC010000276.1, forward strand.
TGCTCTCAAGGATTTGACCTTGATCGAGGAGACCGGTCGTCGCTGCGAACTGCGCATGCCATTCGCTACGTTGGTAGCTGATGCCTATCGTTCGGCGACAGCCCACAATTGGGGAGACAAGGATGTCGCACAGCTAGTCAACTACGTCGCTCAGGTCGCGTCAGCTGCTGACAGATAGTTGTCTCGTCCGGCGACGTCTGACGTTTACGCCTGCTCATGCGCCAACCCCTGTTACCGTGGGCGTTGCCACCCGAATGCATGGGACTGATCCACCACCGTTCGCGCCATTACAATCCCTGCGCTCCAGTGTGAGAACGATGGCATTCAGCCGGACGGCTATATCGGCTTCA
>CADEEC010000277.1 GCA_902826255.1 uncultured Hyphomicrobiales bacterium
TCGGGCGAGCGCAAGTGGCTCAGGATGTCGGGCCTCGTCTGCCTGCTGCCGCATGGCTACGAAGGCCAGGGCCCGGAGCATTCCTCGGCGCGCCTCGAGCGCTTCCTGCAGATGTGCGCTGAAGACAACATGCAGGTCGCCAACTGCTCGACACCGGCCAACTACTTCCACATCCTGCGCCGGCAGATGCACCGCAAGTTCCGCAAGCCGCTGATCCTGATGACGCCCAAGTCGCTGCTGCGCCACAAGCGCGTCGTCTCCGATCTCGCGGAAATGGGCGCGGGCACCACCTTCCACCGCATATTGTGGGACGACGCACAGTCGCGCGAGGGCGAGAAGATCAAGCTCAAGCCGGACGATGCCATCCGGCGCGTCGTACTCTGCACCGGCAAGGTCTACTACGACCTCTACGAGGCGCGCGAAGCCGCCGGCATCGACGACGTCTACCTGCTGCGCGTCGAGCAGCTCTATCCGTTCCCGGCCAAGGCCCTTGTGTCCGAGCTGTCGCGCTTCCCCAAGGCGGATGTCGTCTGGTGCCAGGAAGAGCCGCGCAACATGGGCAGTTGGAGCTTCGTCGAGCCCAACATCGAATGGGTGCTGCAACATACGCCCATCGCCAACACGCGCCCGCGCTATGCCGGCCGTCCGCCGTCGGCTGCGACCGCGACGGGCCTCGCCAGCAAGCACAATCAGGAGCAGAAGTCGCTGGTCGAGCAGGCGCTCGCCGCCGCTTAAGTCGCCTTCCTGTGTCCCCGCGCAAGCGGGGATCCAATCACAGAGGGCACGTGCAACGAATGGGATGCCTGCGTACGCGGGCATGACGAGCTAGAGACGAATGGCGATAGAGATCAAAGTTCCGGCGCTGGGTGAATCCGTCACCGAGGCCACCGTCGGTCAGTGGTTCAAGAAGCCGGGCGAGGCGGTGAAGGCCGACGAGCCCATTGTCGAGCTGGAAACCGACAAGGTCACGGTGGAAGTGCCCGCGCCCGCTGCCGGTGTGCTGGCCGACATCCAGGTCGAGCAGGGCGCCACCGTCGGCATCGGCTCCGTGCTCGGCTCGATCAAGGAAGGCACGGGCGCAACGGCGGCGCCGGCTCCCAAGCCCGCTGCTGCCCCCACGCCAAAAGCGGAAGCCGCGCCTGCGCCCAAACCCGCAGCGTCGCAGCCCGCTCCGCAGGCCGGCAACGGCATGCCGCCGTCACCTGCCGCGCGCAAGATTCTCGAGGAGAAGGGCATCGCCTCGGCCGACGTGCAGGGCTCCGGCCGCCGCGGCCAGGTGCTGAAGGAGGACGCAGCTGCCGCATCGTCCAAGCCGGCCGCGTCGTCGTCAGCCGCCGATGCCACCGCGCTGACGCCGATGGCGACCGCGCCGGTTCCGGTCGCGCAGATGCGCGCACCGGCCGTCGCCAACGATGCCGCCCGCGAGGAGCGCGTGCGCATGACGCGCCTGCGCCAGACCATCGCGCGGCGCCTCAAGGACGCGCAGAACACCGCCGCCATGCTCACCACGTTCAACGACGTGGACATGGGCGCGATCATGGACCTGCGCAACCGCTACAAGGACACCTTCGAGAAGCGACACCACGTGAAGCTCGGCTTCATGGGCTTCTTCGTGAAGGCCTGTATCCAGGCGCTGCGCGAGGTGCCGGCCGTCAACGCCGAGATCGACGGCCAGGACATCATCTACAAGAACTACTATCACATCGGTGTCGCCGTCAGCACCGACCGCGGCCTCGTCGTGCCGGTCATCCGCGAGGCCGACCGCATGTCGCTCGCCGAGATCGAGATGGCGATAGCCGACTTCGGTCGCCGCGCCCGCGAGGGCAAGCTCTCCATCGAGGAGATGCAGGGCGGCACCTTCTCCATCACCAACGGCGGCGTGTTCGGGTCGCTGCTGTCGACGCCGATCCTCAACGCGCCGCAGTCGGGCATCCTCGGCATGCACCGCATCGAGGAGCGGGCCGTGGTGCGCAGCGGCCAGATCGTTGCCCGGCCGATGATGAGCCTCGCGCTCACCTATGACCACCGCATCGTCGACGGCCGCGAGGCCGTCACCTTCCTGGTGCGTGTGAAGGAATGCCTGGAAGACCCGCAGCGCTTCCTTCTAGAGGTTTGAACCTGTCATCCCGGGCCTTGCGCCCGGGACCCAGCCTTCCGCAAGCTCCGGAGCATGCCGAGATATGGATCCCGGCGATAAGCGCCGGGATGACAACGGTAGAATTGCGCAATGACTTATGACCTGATCGTTATCGGCACCGGGCCCGGCGGCTATGTGTGCGCCATCCGCGCCGCGCAGCTCGGGCTGAAGGTGGCTGTCGTTGAAAAGCGCGCCACGCTCGGCGGCACCTGCCTCAACATCGGCTGCATCCCCTCCAAGGCGCTGCTGCACGCTTCCGAGCTGTTCGAGGAGGCCGGCCACAGCTTCGCCGGCATGGGGATAGAGGTGCCCGCGCCGAAGCTCGATCTCGCCAAGATGCTCGCTTTCAAGGACCAGGGCGTGAAGGGCAACGTCGACGGCGTCGCCTTCCTGATGAAGAAGAACAAGATCGACACCCACTTCGGTACGGGATCGATCCTCGGTCCGGGCAAAGTGCAGGTCGCCGGCGCCAACGGCGCAGCGCAGACGCTCGATACAAAGAATATCGTCATCGCCACCGGTTCCGATGTCGCCAGGCTGCCGGGCGTCACCATCGACGAGAACACCATCGTCTCCTCCACCGGCGCGCTTTCGCTGCCGCAGGTGCCCAAGCGCATGCTGGTGGTCGGCGCCGGCGTGATCGGGCTGGAGCTTGGCTCCGTGTGGCGGCGCCTCGGTTCCGAGGTGATGGTCGTGGAATTCCTCGACCGCATCCTGCCCGGCTTGGACCTCGACGTTGCCAAGACCACACAGCGTATCCTCATGAAGCAGGGCATGAGCTTCAAGCTCGCCAGCAAGGTGACGGGCGTTGCCAAGGATGGTTCCGGCCACAAGGTCACGATCGAGCCCGCCGCCGGCGGCGAGGCTACCTCGGTCGACGTCGATGTCGTGCTCGTCTCGATCGGCCGCGTGCCCTTCACGGAAGGGCTGGGCCTCGAAGCCGCCGGCGTGAAGCTCGACAATCGCCGCCGTGTCGAGGTCGATGCCCATTACCAGAGCAACGTCCCCGGCATCTACGCCATCGGCGATGTCATCGCCGGCCCGATGCTGGCCCACAAGGCTGAGGACGAGGGCATGGCGGTTGCCGAGATCCTCGCGGGACAGGCCGGCCATGTGAACTACGGCGTGATCCCCAACGTGATCTACACCTTCCCCGAGGTTGCCAGCGTCGGCAAGAGCGAGGAAGACCTGAAGGCCGCCAACATCGCCTACAGAAGCG
>CADEEC010000278.1 GCA_902826255.1 uncultured Hyphomicrobiales bacterium
GCGACGGCGATGTCGGCGTTATCGTGCAGGGCGGTTTGTTCAATGTGCTGAACGGTCGGCTTTCACTGGCGGGTCTGTCCGATGCGTTCGGCAATGTGCAGGTGCCGACGCACGTCCTCAACGTCACTTATCCGCTGGTGCCGGAGGAAATCGTGCGCTTCTGCGCCGGCAAGCGTGCCGTGCTGGTGGTCGAGGAAGGTTCGCCGGATTTCATCGAGCAGGCCGTCGGCCAGATCCTGCGCAAGGCCGACCTCAACACCAAGCTTCACGGCAAGGATATGCTGCCGGCTGCCGGCGAGTACACGCCGCTCCCGCTTGCCAAGGGGCTCTCCGCATTCCTGACGCGTTATGGGCGCGCGCCGGCGCCGCTCGATGCCTGGCTCGCCAAGGTTGGCACGCATCAGGCCGATGTTGCTAAGGCCATGGCGCCGTTGCCGCCGCGTCCGCCGAACTTCTGCACGGGCTGTCCGGAGCGCCCGGTGTTCTCGGCCATGAAACTCTTGAAGCGCGACATCGGCCCCGTGCACGTGGCGGCTGATATCGGCTGTCATGCCTTCGCGACCTTCCCGCCGTTCTCGCAGGGGCATTCCATTCTCGGCTACGGCATGTCGCTCGCCTCCGCGGCTGCCGTGTCGAGCACGCAGGCGAAACGGCCCATTAGCGTCATGGGTGACGGCGGCTTCTGGCACAACGGCCTGCTGACCGGCGTTGCCGGCGCCGCGTTCAACAAGGACGACTCTGTCCTCGTCATCATGAACAATGGCTATTCGAGCGCGACGGGCACGCAGGATATTCCCTCCAGCGCGCCCAATGTGGAAGGGCGCGGACGCGGCATCGATATCGAGTCCACGCTGAAGAGCCTCGGTCTGCCGTGGGTGAAGCGCGTGCGCACGTATGGCGTCAGCGGTGTGCTGCAGACGCTCAAGCAGGCGATGACGGAGCCCGGCAAGGGCCTGCGCGTAATCATCGCCGACGGGGAATGCCAGCTCGCGCGCCAGCGGCGCGTGCGCCCGGCGATGGCCAAGGCCGTGGCGGCGGGCGAGCGCGTGGTGCGCAGCCGGTTCTGGGTCGATCCCGAGGTGTGCACTGGGGATCATTCCTGTATGCGCCTATCGGGCTGTCCCTCGCTCACGCTCAAACCCAACGAGGACCCGCTCCGTACGGACCCCGTGGCGCACGTCAACAACGACTGCGTCGGCTGCGGACTGTGCGGCGAGGTTGCCCATGCCGCCCAGCTCTGCCCGTCGTTTGCGCAGATCGACATCATCCAGAACCCGAGTGTCTGGGACCGGCTGCGGGTGCGCGTCTCGCGGACGTTGATGCGCGTGATGGGCGGCGGGCATTCGGTGCTTCCAGCGGTCGCCGCGGCGCCGGCACCTGCCGAGTGACCCCATGACAGCTGCGCGCGAACCCATTCGGCTTCTGATCGCTGCGCTTGGCGGCGAGGGCGGCGGTGTGCTCGCCGGCTGGATCAGCGAGGCGGCGTCCGAGAGCGGCCTGGTCGTCAGCCGCACGTCGATCCCGGGGGTGGCGCAGCGTACGGGTGCAACAACCTACTACATCGAGATGGTGCAGGCTTCCGGTGGACCGCGACCAATCCTCAGTCTCAATCCGGCGCCGGGCCAGGTCGACATTTTGATCGCGACCGAGCTGCTGGAGGCCGCACGCATGGTGCAGGTCGGGTTCGTGACGCCGGACCGCACGGCGGTCATCGGCGCCGACCGCCGTGTCTATGCGACGGACGAGAAGGTCGCCATGGGCGATGGCCGCACGGACGAGCAAGGGTTGCGCGACGCCATCCGGCGCTTCTCCAAGCGGCTGGTTCTCGACGACATGATGGCCGTCGCGCAGCGCAGCGGCAGCCAGATCAACGTGGTGATGCTGGGTGTGCTCGCCGGCCTGAAGGTGCTGCCGATCGAAGACGACCTGTTTCGCGCCACCATCCGCGCCGACGGCCGCGCGGTCGAAGCCAATATCCGCGGTTTCGATGCCGGTCTGGCGATGGCGACGTCTCCCCCTTCCCACACCTCCCCAACACTGACGCGCACGGCATCGGTGCTGAAGGAAGGCGTAGGCGCGGACAGTGGCTTCCCGGTGGAGGCACAAGCGGTTCTGCGCGAGGGCGTGGCCCGCCTCACGGACTATCAGAGTTCGGCCTACGCGCAGCGCTACCTCGATCGTGTCGCTCGCTTCGTCGGCGGCTCCGGCGTGGACGGTGCGTTCATCCGCGAGCTGGCGCGCCATCTCGCCGTGCGCATGAGCGTCGAGGATGTTATCCGCGTGGCGCAATTGAAGCTGCGGGACGAGCGTATCGCGCGTGTCGCAGCCGAAGGGCGCGCGCGCAGTGGCGACATTGTCGACATCACCGAGTACCTGAAGCCGGGACCCGAGGAGATTTTCGGCCTGCTGCCGCCGGGACTCGGCAAGTGGGCGCTGGCGCGCGTCAGGCCGGACCGCGCCTGGCCGCTGAAGGTGAGGACCACGCGGCTATCCGGCTACTTGCGGCTGAAGCTGCTGTCGGGCCTGCGCTTCTGGCGGCCACGCACGCTGCGTCAGACCCAGGAGGAGGCCTGGGTCGAGCGCTGGCTGACCCTGATCGACAAGACGCTTGCCGTCGATTCCGCGGCTGCGCGGGAGGTGGTCGCGACGGCGGCGCTGGTGCGCGGCTATGGCGACACCTACAAGCGCGGCCTCGCCAACTGGACCCGCATCATGGACGAGGTGGTCGCGCCCGGGCTTGACGGACGGCTGTCACGCAGCCGGTTCTCGGATGCGGTGCTGCAGGCCCGGCTGGCGGCCTCGAAGGATCCTGAAGGCGAGGCCCTGACCCGCACGATAGCGGCCATCGCCAACACGGCGGGCAGCAGGCTCGCGGCCGAGTAGTTAGGTCTGCACCGCGCTCGATGCCGTTGCGGCGCGGGGCACGGCGTCGTTCATCCACGCGGCCAGCGCCGACCTCTGCGCTGACGTCATGTGCAGTCCGAGCTTGCTGCGCCGCCAGGCAATGTCGTCGGCGGTCTGTGCCCACTCGTGGGCGATCAGGTAGCGGACCTCGCGTTCCGTCAGCGACGCGCCAAACGATGCGCCGAGGTCCTGCAGGCTGTTTGCGTTGCCCAGGACCGCCGGCGCGCGCGTGCCATAGGCGCGTGTCAGCCGCTGGGCATGTCCATCCGGCAGAAACGGATAGGCGCGGTGAAGCTGGGCGATTTGTGAGTCGATGGCATCGAATGCGAAGTCGCCGCCGGGCAGGGGTTGGTCACCAGTCCAGCCGGCGGCCAGTCCCTG
>CADEEC010000279.1 GCA_902826255.1 uncultured Hyphomicrobiales bacterium
CCCACGATGCGCCCGGGCGGCAGGCCGAAGATCAACGCAAGGTCGGCGCGCAGATTGTAGACGCCCTGGCTGTGCGTCCAGACCCGGATCGCGCCACCGGTCCACTGCGCGATCGCGCACGACGGCGCCATCGAAGCATGCGCGATGTAGGGGCGGGAGTACTCCCGCCGCATCGTGCGCTCCGCCTTGGCGATTTCTCCGTCCGGGTTGCGCTCATTGATCGGCGTCGTCTCCACCGGTTGGCTCTTGATCCAGGCGCGCAGGTTCGTCTCATCCGGCAGCGGCTCGCCGCTGTCCCAGATCGCGCCGGCAGCCAGCTTGCCGAGCGCCGCCGCGGCTGCTGCCTCGGTTTGCGCGACGACACCGGCGAAACTGCCATCCCGCACGATCGACACCACGCCTGCCACGCGCTTGGCCGCCGCCGTGTCCAATGATTGCAGCGCGGCCCAGGGCGCAGCAGGCTTGAGCACCCGGCCGAACAGCATGCCGTCGAGCCGTACGTCATGGATGAAACGCGGTCGGCCGAACACTTTGTCAGGCACATCGAGCCGCGGCGCCGCAGAGCCGGTGAAAGCCCGCTGCTCAACAGGTTTCGGTGCAATCTTGCCGGTGGCGTCCCGCTCGAGCAGGCTGTTGTCCGCCAGCTCCCAGTAACTCGTGCGCAGATTGCCCGGACCGGCGATAGTCCCGTCGCTCACGGTGAGGGCATTGGCGGGGACGCCGAGACGCTGTGCGGCCAAATCCAGGTAAATCGCGCGCGCCTCAGCCGACGCAAATCGCAAGGCCGATCCGGAATGCTCGATAGAAAGACTGCCTGATGTCACGCCCTCGTTCGGGCTCATCGCGGTGGAGGCCGGCACCATGCGGATGCGCGCGATGTCGATATCCAGCTCGTCCGCCACGATCTGCGCCACCGCGGTCAGGATGCCCTGTCCGATCTCCACCTTGCCCGATGTGACCTCGACAATGCCGTCAGGCCGCACCTTCAGCCACTTCGACAGCCGCGGGTTGGTCTGCAGGCTTCCGGGCAGCGGTGCGCCGCCCTTGTCGAGGATGTGATAGCCGAGGCCCGGACCCGTGCTCATGCCGCTTGCCCCTCGCGTGCCGCGCGCAGCACGGCGCGCACGATCCGGTTGTGCGCGCCGCAGCGGCACAGGTTGCGGTCGAGTGCGGCGCGCACCTCGGCCTCGGTCGGGTTCGGGTTCTCGCGCAGCAGCGCACTGGCCGACATGATGATGCCGGAGATGCAGTAACCGCATTGCATGGCCTGCTCGGCGATGAAGGCCCGCTGCAGCGAGTGCGGTTTCTCCGGCGTGCCGAGCCCTTCAAGCGTGACGATGGATTTGCCGGCAGCCGCCCACAACGGCGTGTCGCACGAGGCGACCGCGCGTCCGTCGACCAGCACGTTGCAGGCCCCGCACTGGCCGGCTCCACAACCAAAGTGTGCGGCCGTCAGCCCCAGCGCGCCGCGCAGCGCGCTGAGCAGGCTGGTGTCAGGGTCGGCTGCGAGCGATCGGGTCGTCCCGTTGACCGTGAGCTCTATCGCGTCTGCCATCGCCGCGAGCTACTGGGTCTTGATGCCGGCCGTCTGGATGACCTTGGCCCACTTCTCGATGTCGCCCTTGAGATACGTTTCGAACTCGGGCGGCGACATGACGATTGGCACCGCGCCCTGCTTGCCCCAGGCGTCCTTGACCTCGGCCTTGGCGAGCACTTTGTTGATCTCGGCGTTGAGCTTGTCGACCACGGCTTTCGGTGTCGCCTTAGGCGCCATGATGCCGAGCCAGATGGTGGCTTCGTAGCCGGGAACGCCGGACTCCGAGACGGTCGGAATTTCAGGCATCAGGGTCGAGCGCGTCTTGCCGGTGGTGGCGAGCGCACGGAGCTGCCCGCCCTGTACCGTGGGTGCGGTCGTGGTGATGGCGTCGATCATCATCTGCACGTGTCCGCCGAGAACGGCACTGCGCGCTTCTCCGCTCGCCTTGTGGGGAACGTGCGCAATTTGTGTACCGCTCATGGATTTGAACAGCTCGCCGGCCATGTGGTAGGGCGTGCCGAGGCCCGAGGAGGCATAGTTCAGCTCGCCAGGCTTCGACTTGAGCAGGTCGACGAACTCCTTCACGTTCTTGGCAGGCACGGACGGATGCACGACCATGATCAGGTCGGAGTAATTCACGGGAGCGACACCGACGAAATCGCGCATGAGCTCATATGAGCGGCCGGGCCTCAGCGTCTCGTTGACCGTGTGCGTGTTCGACATCATCAGCAGCGTGTAGCCGTCGGGCTCTGCCTTTGCGACTTCCACCGTGCCGATCTGCGCGCCGGCGCCCGGGCGATTTTCGATGACGAAGGACTGCTTGAGGCTGTCCTGCAGGCCTTGGCCAATGAAGCGCGCATAGATGTCGGCAGGTCCGCCCGCGCCGAACGGAACGATGATCTTCACCGGCTTTGAGGGATAATCCTGTGCCGCCGCGGGACCGCCGCATACGCCGAGGGCTGCAAGCACTGCCAATACGAGCTTAAACCTGGATCCCATGATGTCCTCCCGTCCCGTCGCCCAGCTTCCGTAGGCGTACTGATACCTCAGGTATACCAGAAGCGTGCGGACGGGCTACCGGCGCATTCAGACGCAAAATCGACATTGCGAAAAACGTCTGAAGCTACTGTCCTGGGACCATGTACTTCAGCGCGGCCGAGGACACGGCGCCGCCCACGATGCAGGGAATGCCAACCTCGACATGCCCCAGCGCGCCGGCGACGATGCAGCCGAGCGCAAGCGCGGTCTGCCCGGCCTGACCCCACCACATGGTGTTGCGTGCCGATTCGGGGCCTTTCATCTTGAGCTGCTCGATGGAGGCCATCGCATCTTTGCGCACGCGGCCGAACTCGAACGTCTCCGCCGCGTCGATGACCTCGGTCAGCACCGCGCGCGTCGTGCCGGATTCGTGACGCATCGCGTTCTTGAGCATGTCGAGCAGCGCCTTGTCGCGCGAGGCATTGGTGGCCAGCGTCAGCTTCGTCATGCTGCCGACGGTCAGGCGTTCGACGTTGTTTGGGTCCTTTGACCACGCCAGGATCGACACCATGCGCAGGATCGGCTCGTAGGATCCGGTCGCGAAGTACTTGCCCCACAGCATGTCCAGCGGACCGGCGCCGTTGTCGAGCGGCAGCTCGCCGAGGCGCGGCTGCTTGCCAGTGACAAACCGGTCGATCAGGACCTTGCGCGCCGGCATACGCTCGGAGAACTTGCGCAGCAGCTCTTTC
>CADEEC010000280.1 GCA_902826255.1 uncultured Hyphomicrobiales bacterium
ACACATGCGAAAGCTCGTTCTGGTACTGGCGTTGTTTTCGACGCCCGCGCTAGCGGCAGGCGACATCCTGATGCATCGCGATCCGGGGTGTGGGTGCTGCGAACAATGGGCTGCGCGGGTTCGGCAGACCTTCGGCAGAAATGTGCGAATCGTCGATGACGCGAACCGTACCGCGTTCCAGCGGAAGGTGGGTCTTCCCGCAAACCTTGTGTCATGCCACACCGCGATCGTGGACGGGATCGCCTTCGAGGGACACGTTCCTATTGCGGACATGCGCCGCGTACTGGCGAGCCGCCCGAAAGGTGTTCGTGGGCTTGCAGTTGCGGGAATGCCCATCGGATCGCCGGGCATGGAGGTGCCGGGTGTTCGCGCGCAACGGTATAACGTCATTGCCTTCGGGGCCGCGCGCACCAGCGTATACGCACAGCATTAGTCGTCGCATTAGATGCGAGTGTCTTCATCTCTGCTCCTGCGAAACCCGGAGCACATCCGGGCAAATCGAATGAGAGCGGGGCAAGATGCTTCCGCGAGTTGTGTTACGTTTGGAGCGGGGGCGTTTTCGCCTTGATCGCGATGAAGGCCGCGCCTGCAGTCGTCCTTCGCCCAAGCCAGCCCGCTCGGACGTACCACGCAATTCGGAGAGGCGCTTTCACAGCCGAACATCCCAACGAGCGAGTAACGCCGCCATGCCGACGTACAGGACGATGGTGAGAGCGCAGCCGGCCGCGAGTGCGGGCCAGAACGCGAAGCCGCGCTTAAGCAGAACCGGGATCAGCAGGAAGATCGGCAGGCTCGGAAGAACGTACCAGAACGTGGCTTGCGAATAGCTGGCCGTACGCGCTGCGTCGCCAGTGTCGCGCCAGAGCCAGATCATGCTGAGCACGGCGACAAGCGGGAGCGATGCCAGCAATGCGCCAAGTCCAGCGCTCCGGCGGGCGACTTCGGAAACCACAACAATGATGATCGCCGAGATAGCGGTTTTGACGACCAGATAGATCATTCGTGGTCTCCGTTGCACATGGTGTGATCCCCCAGCGCCTCGATCACGCGACAATCGGCGGCAAGTCCGCCCCGGCAGCGACCGATAATGCGCGATAGTTCGTCGCGCAGGGTAACGAGTTGGCCGATCTTCTCTTCGACCTGCGCCAGATGCCGGGTGGCGATCCGGTCGGCCTCGCAGCACTCGCGCTCGGGATGGTCGGCCAGATCGAGCAGCGAGCGCACTTCCTCGATGGTGAAGCCCAACTCGCGTGAATGACGGACGAAAGCGAGCCGCGTGCGATGCGCTTCGCCATAGGAGCGATAATTGCCCGCAGTCCGGGCCGGTTCGGGCAACAAACCGATCCGCTCGTAATAGCGGATCGTCTCGATGTTGGTGCCGGTCGCCCTGGACAGTTCGCCGATTTTCATCGCTTGACCCTGTAGTTGCTACAGGGTGCATATAGAGGGCCGACTCGAACGAACCAAGGAGTTTCGGCCATGGCGGACAGTTGCTGCGCCAGTTCCTGCAGTGACGACACCGCGCGCAATGATCCTGCGTGGCGCAGGGCGTTGTGGATCGCGCTCGTCGTCAATGCCGTGATGTTTTTCGTCGAGATCATCGCGGGTGCCGCATCGGGATCCCGCTCGCTACAGGCTGACGCGCTCGATTTTCTGGGCGATGCCGCAAACTACGCGATCAGCCTTGGCGTCGCCGGAATGGCGCTTGTCTGGCGGGCGCGGACCGCGCTGGTCAAAGGGCTGACCATTCTGGCCTTTGCACTCGGGGTGATGGTCTCGGCGGTCTGGGGCCTTGTTGCTGGAACCCAGCCCGATCCTTGGGCGATGACAGGCATCGGCGCTCTCGCGCTGGTGACGAACATCTCGGTGGCGCTCCTGCTCTATCGTTTCCGGTCGGGTGACGCCAACATGCGATCAGTCTGGGTCTGCTCGCGCAACGATGCGATCAACAACCTGCTGGTGATTGGCGCGGGCTTCGTGGTGCTGTGGACGGGCAGCGGCCTCCCCGACCTCGTCGTCGCGCTCATCATGGCGCTTCTCGGGCTTCAAGGTGGATGGCAGGTGGTTCGGCAGGCTCGATATGAACTTGCGGCAAGAGGGGTTCCGGTATGAAGCAGCTCGAAACCGCATATTGGGCGGAGATCGGTGCTTTCCGGCAAGCGAGGGCTGGCCAGGACGCGGCCGATGCCTGGCACTATCTGGAACGCGCGCATATCCTTTCTCAGCAGATCCTGCGGCTCCACCTCCATGCCCATGCCGTCATGCTGATCTTTGCCATTTCCCGGCGCGAATGGCGCGAAGCGCGCGGACAAGTTCTGCGTCTGATGCTTGCACCCCTCGGCGCGCTGCTGGGCCGCATTCCTCTGGGGAACACTGGTCGAGCATCGGTCAGCGCCTTCGTGCCCATGTCGATCCCAGAGGAGCTTCGTCATGTTCTGGGCCAGGAACAGTGCAAGTGATGCGTTTGCTGCTGCTGTATTGCTCTGCTAGGTGGAAACGATGAGGGGCATTGTTCTCCAGTTCCTGATTCTGTTCTCGGTGCTTTGCGCCGGTTTTCATGCGCCTGCCGCTGCCCATGACGACCACGGTCAGGCCACAGTTCTTGTGGCTGATGCGCACCATGCTGACGCCCACGAAGATTTCTCCGACGATTCTTCCTCGGATCCCTCGCAGGAACTCTATCATCATCACCATTGCCCCATGACGACGGTATTTGATGGCAGCGACGGCGCGATGCTGGCCTTCGCAAACAAAGAGTTGCTCTGGCCGAGCAAGGCTGCGGCGCTCGCCTCGCTGATGCCAACTCCGCCAACCGAGCCCCCAGCAGCCTGAGATCCCAGCTTTGCGCGCGCCGGGCAGCCCGGCGTTGAATCTGGTATTTTCAGGATTATTTCCACATGCGATACTTGCTTATGGGCGCAATTGCGCCTGCGGCGCTCATGGCCGCTACCCCCGTCGATGCGCGCCCGGCCCGTGTTGATATCCCCATTCAGATTGACCCGAATTCATCGGTCTATGTGCTTTGGGTCAAAGTAAAGGCTGAAGGCGACCACACGATTGTCAGTGGCTACGTTCGCCAAAAGCGCTGGTTCGCCCGAAGCCGCGGCCATCTTCACATCGCGTTCATGAGGCAAGGCCAGCAGGTCGCCTGTCAGGAAAGCGACTGGAAGAAGTACCGATATCGTTCCCGGGGGCAGTGGCGTTTCACAAGTTCGGTGCAGATTGCCGCCTCTACA
>CADEEC010000281.1 GCA_902826255.1 uncultured Hyphomicrobiales bacterium
TTGTCATCCCGGAATTCGCCGCAGGCGAATATCCGGGACCCAGGGGCTGCACATGGCGCGCTGAGCTCTTGGCCCCTGGGTCCCGGCTCTCGCTGCGCTCGGCCGGGATGACAGGGTGAGGCGAGAGGCGAGCCGAAAGCCTGTTATCGGGAATATCCCGAAGCCCGCTCAGGCTCTGACGACCAAGAAGCGCGCTGGACCTGACTCCGGTACCCGACCCTACCGCGGCCCGTTCACCGTCACGCCGAGATCGCGCACCAGCCCCGTGGAGAGCGAATACACCCAGCCGTGCACCGAGAGCGACTGCCCGCGCGCCCAGGCATCCTCGACGAACACGTCGGAGGCGACGTTCTTCACCTGTCGCATGACGTTGAGCTCGCATAGCCGGTCGAAGCGCGCGCGCTCATCGAGCATCGCCTCCAGCTCCTGCTGGTTGGCGTGATAGACCTCGCGGATCGGGTGCAGCCAGTGGTCGACCAGCCCGCGCCGCTGGCCGTCGACCGCCGCGCGCACGCCGCCGCAGCCGTAGTGGCCGACCACCATGATGTGCTTCACCTTGATGACGTCGACGGCGAACTGCAGCACGGACAGATAGTTCGCATCCTGCGGCGGCGCCAGGTTCGCCACGTTGCGATGCACGAACAGCTCGCCCGGATCGAGGTCGACGATCTCGTTGGCCGGCACGCGGCTGTCGGCACACCCGATCCACAGGTACTCGGGCGCCTGCTGGCCTTCCAGACGCTTGAAGAAGCCCGGATCGTTCGCCACCATGCGGGCGGCCCAGGCGCGGTTGTTGGCTTTCAGCTTGTCGAGCATGCCGCTCAGGTAGCGGTTGCGACCGCGCCTGACAAGGCAACACAAGGTCCCAGGACCCTGCTACGATAGGGACGTGGTTACTGCCTACCGAACCGCCAGGAAGGATTGCCGGCATGCACGCCCCCATCTCCGGCCCCGCATTCGTAAGCCTCGAGGATCTCGCTGACCGCATCCCGGACGGTGCCCGCATAGCCCTGCCTGCCGACTACTCCGGCTGCGCCATGAGCGCCGTGCGCGCGCTGATCGCGCGCCCTGCCCGCGGCCTGCGCATCGTCTCGGTGCCGCAGGGCGGCTTCCAGGTCGACATGCTGGTCGGCGCCGGCTGCGTCGCCGAGGTGGAGGCCGCCGCCGTCACGCTCGGCGAGCACGGGCTCGCACCCCGCTTCACCGCCGCGATCAAGGACGGGGCGCTCAGGATGAAGGACGCCACCTGCCCCGCCATCCATGCCGGATTGCAGGCGGCCGAGAAGGGCGTGCCGTTCATGCCGTTGCGCGGCATCGTCGGCTCCGACCTGACGCGCGTGCGGCCCGACTGGAAGGTGATCGACAATCCGCTCGCCGAGAACGGCACGCGCGACCCCATTGTCCTGCTGCCGGCGATCAAGCCGGACATCACGCTGTTCCACGTGGCGCGTGCCGACGCGCACGGCAACGTCTGGGTCGGCGTGCAACGCGAGTTGATGACGATGGCGCACGCCGCGCGTCAAACATTCGTGACCGCGGAGCGGATCGAGGACACCAATTTCCTGCGCGATCCGGCGCTGGCGGCGGGCACCATCCCCGCGCTTTACGTCAGCGCCATTGCCGAGGCCAAGAACGGCGCCTGGCCCGTCGGCCTCGACAACGCCTACCCGCCGGATCGCAGCGCACTACGTGATTATACGGCCGCCGCCGCCACCGCCGACGGATTTGCGCGCTGGATGGCCGCACACGCGGATGGCGCACTGCAACGTGCGTGACGCACGCGCGAGCGCTCGCGTGCCGTGCAGCATCGAAAGCTGTGCATATGTCGCGCTGCGCGACGAGAACGCACAAGCCTCTGTTCGATATCTCGCCGCAAACTCTGCCTAACCAAAAAGCATCCAGTGCATCGCGTGCGCGTAGCGAGCGCGATGCGTCATGAGGCCAATAAACTGGGCACCGAGGAGATGCGGTATGAAGGTGAGTAGTCTGCCGCTCGACACATGGGTGGTCGTCGAGCCAACAACAGCGGACGATGTGATGCTGCTGTCAAAACACGCAACACAATGTGAAGCGGAAGCCGAGTGCACGAAGCGCAACAGCGGTCTCGCCCGGCCGCGCTATCAGGCCCTGAGGATCCTGTCGCCAACCGCGGGCAACCTCGGCTGCGCGTCGCCGCGGCACCAGGTCCATAGGGCGGCCTGACCCGGCAGGCGGGCAGCGGACACATCGCTCCCTTGCACACTTGAGCGTCTTGGCCCGATATGGGCCCATGACCACGCCCGCCTCCGCCGACGGCGCACCCAGCCGCACAGAGACAATGATCCTGGCCATCGCAGCCATGCTGGATGGCCTGGATCACGTCGCCGTCGGGGCCCGCTCGCCGATCCCCGGCAGCGCCGCCCATCTGGCACACGCTCGATCCGGCGGGCGGCTGCGCGTCTCCATTCTCGGCAGCCGCACGCACAGCTCGTTCACGGACGGCGCGCGCGAGCTGTTCGATTGCGCGGGCCAGGGCCGCATCGATGCCTTCTTCCTGTCCGGCGGGCAGATCGACGGCGAGGCCAACATCAATCTGGTGGGCGTGGGCGACATCGCCGACTATCCGCGCGCCAACGCGCGCTTTCCGGGGTCGTTCGGCTCGGCCTATCTCTACTACGTGGTGCCGCGCGTGATCCTGTTCCACCAGGAGCACTCGCCGCGCACGCTCGTGCGCAAGGTCGATTTCGTCAGCGCGCCCGGCACCAGCCCGCCCGACGTCTATCGCCCCGGCGGCCCGCACGCGCTCGTCACCAGCCTGTGCGTGTTCAGCTTCGACCGGTCGCGGAAACGCTTCACGCTGGCGAGCACGCATCCGGGCGTCTCGGCGGAAGACATTCGCGCCGCCACCGGTTTCGACTACGACGCACCGGCCAGCGTGCCGACGACACCCGGCGCCGACGCGGCGACGCTATCCCTGCTGCGCGGCGACATCGCCCGCACCATCGGCGACACCTATCCCGGTTTCGCCGCGCGCGAGTGGGGCATCGGCCGCAGCTAGCGCGAAATCCGATCGGCTCGGCCCGCTGCTTCATCGGCGGCAGAGGGTTGATGGTGCTTGCAGCTCTGGTCACGGCTCTCGCTAAAGCTCGGCCGGGATGACATGCGAAGATCGCAAACAGATACTGTCATCACTGCCACCTAAACACGGGTGGCATCCCGTGCCTTGTGCCCGGGATCCATACGT
>CADEEC010000282.1 GCA_902826255.1 uncultured Hyphomicrobiales bacterium
GCCGACGAAATGCATCGCCCAGATGCCGATCGCAAAGGACAGCGCAGCACCGGCGATCAGCAGGCGGCGATTCAGCGCGAACGCCTGCGAAACGCGAAGCGCCAGATTCAAACCGACGTAGCTTGCCTGTATTGCCACGAGCAGTGACAGGGCAACCAGCGTCGGATCATGTTCGATGGGCATATCCCAGCAGTCCTTGTCCGAACAGCCGCGACCCTAAAACAAAAAACTCACAAAAATCAACTTGCCCAAGCCATTTGGCAATGTCGCCCAAGCATCATTAAACTGGACTCCAACTCTCCTAAATCAGCCTGCCATCTGTCTCAAATTACCTGACGACGGACAGACCACCGACAGTCTGTGCGTGATCTGCCGTGACCAGACACGCCTTGCTACTGGAGCTAGAACCTCGCGGGTTTCACGCACCGCTGGCGCATCTCCATCGCGCCGCCGAGGCGGTGCCGCATTGATGATGATCGCATAGGCCGCCTGCGTTGACTTCAGCAGTTGGACGATGCTTCGGGTGACACGCAGATCGAACAACGTCGGACGCGTCGGAACGATTACCAAGGCGGCGTAACGCGCCGCTACGAGAGCATGCCGTGCGCCGGGCGGCATATCGATGAGCAGGATTTCAATCCCGCAGCGCTGTGCCAGCGCGATACTCTGCTCGATCTCGTTCTCACTGCAGCGGCAAACTCGAATATCCGATTTGTTTCGGACGCGTCGCCATTCGAAGCTCGATAGCTGCGGATCGCAATCGATGACACCAACTTTATAGTTTTTCTGCGCGGCGACGACGGCAAGGTTTGTGAGCGTCGTGGATTTGCCAGCCCGCCCTTGCCAACAAAAGCAATAACCGCTTGAAGCGGAGACCCGGCGATAGATGAGGAGCGTATCCGTGTCCCAGACGCAGAATGTCTCAACGACTCGGGTGAGGAGATCGTGCCCTCGTTTGAAGGAGGCACGACATAGCCAGCAGGGTGCTTGAGCTGACCTGCTACCATGTGATCAATCCTCCAGCTTCGGCCGACGGCCGCGGGCACGCGCGGCGAGCCGCCATCGCATCGAAATCAAGCCCCCTGAATACAGACCAGTCGATTCCCTCCTGAAGCGGCCTACTGGCGAGGTACTGGCATTGTTTGGCCGTGAGCGCGCGGAAACCGTAGTTGTCGTGCACTGTTCATGTCCTGACTGCAGCCGGCGCGCACGACCCTCGATGTCCGCCCCCCGCATCTCGTCGATCGCGTCACCACGCAGCGAATGGAAAACCTCACCTCCCTTGGCACCGCAGCGTTTCATATGATTCTGCATCGTTTTCGACATGTATTTCGAGGGGTCGGGGTGTTCGCGCGCCGCCTCAAAGATGAAGCCCTTGCGCGAGCGCATCCATGCAACGAAACCGATCTCATCGAGGTAGTTGTGCAGGACGTAGAATGTCATCGATTCCGAGGTCTTGATCGGAACGCGCCGCCACGACTTCTTGCCCGTTTTCTCGTCCTTGACCTCCACGATGCCGTCGGTTTGCGCGATCCAGACATCGTCTTTCTGGCGGATGTCGTCAGCGCGTAGGAACGTGAGAAGTCCAAGACGACGCGACGTGAGCTTGGCGAGCAGCGGCAGCATGGCCTCGTCGAGAAAGCCGGACGCGACACCGTTGCGGAAAACCCGATTGGTAACATCCATGGCCACCCCTTCGCGTGGCTTGGATGGTATCAGTGTCTGCGGATACGCTATCTTCACTCCGGCGAATGGATCGCGATAGTGATTATCCTGCATGCTATACCGCATCATCGTGCGCACATTGGCGACGTAGCTATCTTTCATGGTCTTCAACGCGAAGGTCTTGTTTTCCTCCAAGACATCGCGAGTTGACTTGCCTTCCATATCCGCACGTTTGGTGACGTTCGCCGGCCAGTACTGCATCCTGCTGACGAAGGCCTGAAGATGGGACGGGAAGTATTTGTCGGGCGTGCGGTCACCAACCACATCCAGAAACGCTTGTCGGCGAAGCTTTAGGATGGAAATGTCCGCATGATTTTCACCGTCGCGCTCGATGCGCATGTCGATGTAGGCCTGCGAGATTTCACTGAAAAGCGGCAGCAATGAGTGGCTGGAGCGGGTCTGCCCCGCGGCCGACTTGTCGGATCGAAAGCCGGGGACGGCGCAGGCGGTGCCACGTCGCTCACTGCCGCCAGCGCAGCCAGTGCGTCATCTGGCTGCGACGCAATACGCAGAACATCGCTAAGGGCGTTACGAGTCAGCGCATCGGCGTTGTCGATGATGACCGAAGCGCCGGCGCTGCCCTTGGCAACCTCGCTTTGGATAAGTTGCAGCGACCTCAGCGCCGCACCAAGCCCATTGGCGAGACCGTTGACGCGCGACGGCTGGGTCACCGCCTGCTTGATGGCATTTTGACAGGCATCGATGACGTGCCGGACGAGAGCGGTTTCACTGGGCGGCGGCGAGCTCATGGGCATTGCGTTCCTGATATCGGCAGCTGCGGCACAGATCGTTTGGCACAGCGTGGCGAGTTGCTGCGCCAACGCCTTGGCCTCGACGCGGCTGCGCGGACCTATCTGGACGCGGAGAATAGCCGCCGCGCAGACTCTGCTGCAGCGTGTTCGCGGGCCATCATGTCAAGAATTTTGGTCATTTCTCGCCATCCAGATCTGCCAGCATCGCGCCGGCGATTTCACCGACGCGGTTGGTCGCCTTATTCATGCGCTCGATCTCCCCGAGCAGGGCCTGCGCAACCTTGCTGTAGACGTCATCCGTCACCTCGCGGGTGCCGTCGGCGATCTTTTGCATCAGCGCCGGCGACAAGCCGGAAAGACGCGCCAGCGGGCTTTGCCAACGCGTCTCGCCGAACAACAACTGACCGGCGGCGACAACGCGATCGCGGCGTGTGGTTTTCTTGGCCATCACGCATTCTCGCCAACGAGGAGCGCGATCTCAGATTTGAGCGCTGCGTCATACTTATGGCTAATGAAACTGCGGGCGACACGCGAATCTTTGAAATTATCGATCCAGATCCAGCTTCTATCCTCTTCTACTAGCTTCCCTTAAGCAAAGGTCTGCGCGATATCGCCCCTCGCGTTGATAAGAGAGCTAATCGAGTCGAGCGTTTCGCTCTGGGAGGTTCTTCGCCCAATGGCAGCGAAAACTGTCCAGCTTGGCGCAAGGCCGTATTCGGCTCGGACGATGCCATAGCGGTCCGT
>CADEEC010000283.1 GCA_902826255.1 uncultured Hyphomicrobiales bacterium
ACGCCTACGCCATGGAGGAATGCTGCGCCGAGATCGGCGCGGCGTTCCTGTGCGCCCGCCTCGGCATCGCGCACGAGCCGCACCCCGACCACGCCCGCTACGTGCACCACTGGCTCAAAGTCCTGAAACAGGATGCCCGCGCCATCTTTGCCGCCGCCGCGCGTGCCCAGGAGGCCGTGACCTATCTCGACGCCCTGCAGAGCCCGCCCGCGCAGCAATCGGCCGCTTGATGAAGGAGAGACCCATGCCCCGCGACTTGCAGCACATTCCGCTCGCCGACCTCAAGGTGTCCAGGCTCAACGTGCGCAAGCATGGTCCAAAGGACATCCACAGCCTCGCCGCTTCCATTGCCGCCATCGGCGTGATCCAGCCGCTGCTGGTGCGCAAGAACTGCGCGGGCTTCGACGTGGTGGCCGGACAGCGGCGCTACCTCGCCGCGCGCAAGCTCGCCGCCGCCGATCACCCGCATGCCGATCCGCTCCCCTGCATGGTGCTCGCCGACGACGATGACGCCGCCGCCATCGAGGCATCGCTCGCCGAGAACGTCGAGCGCCTGCCGATGGACGAGATGGACCAGTTCGAGGCCTTCGCCCGGCTGCGCGCCAAAGGCCTGGACGAGGCCGCAATCGCCAGCCATTTCGGGGTGACCGAGCAGATCGTCAAACGGCGCTTGGCGCTCGCCAAGCTCGATCCCGATATCCGCCGCCTCTATCGCGCGGGCGAGATCGATGCCGCGACGCTGCGCCTGCTGACGCTCGCCACCAGGGAGCGGCAGAAGGCATGGCTGGCGCTCGCCACCGATCCCGAGCAGGAGCCGCCGCCGTCCTGGCAGCTCAAGGCGTGGCTGCTTGGCGGTGCCGAGATCGCCACCAGCGCCGCGCTGTTCGACGAGGCGGAGTACGACGGCGCCATCGTCGCCGACCTGTTCGGCGAGGAGCGCTACTTCGCCGACGCGGATGCGTTCTGGCGCTTGCAGAACGCCGCCATCGCCGCGACGCGCGACAGGCTGCTGGCGTCCGGCTGGTCGCAAGTGCATGTGCTGGAGCCCGGCGCGCGCTATGATGCGTGGGACTACGACGGCGCCACCAAGGCCGATGGCGGCGCCGTCTACATCGTGGTCGAAGGCGACGGTCACGTCACCATCCGCAAGGGCCTGCGGCCGAAACGCACGAGCGCACGCAAGCGCGGCGATCATGCCGGCGAGCCGGACGAGGGGAAAGCAACCGAGCGCCCCGAGATGACGCAAGCGCTCTCCAATTACGTCGATCTGGTGCGCCACAGCGCCGTGCGGCTCGCCGTCGCCCGGACGCCGAAGGTGGCGCTGCGGCTGCTCCTGGCGCACGTGATCGGCGGTGCCAAATGGTGGAAGGTCGAGCCCGAGCGGCAGGCGCCGCGCAGCGAAGCTATCGGCGCCGCCATCGCTACCCTGCCGACGCGGTTGGCGTTCGGCGCGCTGCGCGACGAGGCGGTGAGCGCGTTGGGGCTCGACGACGCGCAATCGCTCGTTGCCTACGACGCCAGTGGCGCGCGCACGGCGGCGGTGTTCGCCAAGCTGCTGGAGATGCCGGACAAGGATGTGAACCGGCTGCTGGCCGTGGTGATGGCTGAGACCCTGGCGGCAGGCACGGCGCTGATCGATACGCTCGGGGAGCAGCTTGCCGTCGATGTCGGCGCGCAGTGGCAGCCCGACGCCATGTTCTTCGACCTGCTGCGCGACCGCGAGAGCATCGGCGCCATGCTGACCGAGATGATCGGCAAGCGCGCCGCCGACAGCTACCTGACCGCGACCGGTACGGCCAAGAAGGACATCATGCGTAAGGCCCTGGCGGGCGACGGCCGCAGCAAGGTGACGGGCTGGCTGCCGCGCTATATGGCGTTCCCGCATGGCGCCTACACCACGCGGCCACTGAGGTCCGACCGGCCGCCCACGGCCTGAAGCCGGCGATCTGCCGGGGCGCTCGCCCAGGGAGCGGCCCCGGCATCGGTTTACAGACTATCCATTATGCATAGTATAACTACGCTTTTCTGGCTTCTGCCAAACTTGCCGGTAGTTTGCAATCATGCTATTTTGCTCAGCATGGCTAAGCAAAAGCATGGAAAACTAAACCAGCTTGAGCGCCTGCTGCCGGAAGGGCTGCTGGTCGATGCCGCGTGGCTGAGCCGGCAAGGCTACTCCACCGGATTGCGCAGCCAATACGTCGCCGCCGGCTGGCTGCAGCAGCCGGTGCGCCGCGTCTACCAGCGTCCACGCGGACCTCTCGGCTGGCAACAGGTCGTCGTCTCGCTGCAGACGCTGCTCGCCCGCGATCTCGTCGTCGGTGGCCGTACCGCGCTCGAGCTGCACGGCTTTGCCCACTACCTGCAGCAGCAGACCACCAGCGTGACTCTGTATGGACCCGACAAACCACCGACCTGGCTGCAGGATCTCGACGTCGGCGTGCGCTTCGCCTACCGCAACGACGGCCGGCTATTTCGCAAGCAGCGCGTCTCGGCGGCGCCGCATCGACTCGACGCCGCAGTCGCGCCGCATCCCGGCAGACCCGACAGCATCGTCGTGCAGCCGTGGGGACCATGGAACTGGCCGCTGATGCTGTCTGCTCCCGAGCGCGCCATCATCGAACTGCTCGACGAGCTCCCCGACCAGGAAACCTTCCATCAGGCCGACATGCTGATGGAGGGGCTGAGCACGCTCAGTCCCACGCGCCTGCAAGCGCTGCTCGCCGACTGCCGCAGCGTCAAGGTCAAGCGCCTGTTTTTCTTCTTTGCCGACCGCCATCGCCACGCCTGGCTCAAGCGTCTCGACAGGTCCGCCATCGATTTGGGCTCCGGCAAGCGTATGCTGGTGAAAGGCGGCAGATTCGACGCCAAACACCTGATCACGGTGCCCGAGACCTTCGATGGCGTTCAATGAGACCTACCGCCGCCAGGTCGCGCTGCTGCTGCGCACCATGCCGTTCATTGGACAAGAGACCAGCTTCGCTCTGAAGGGCGGCACCGCCATCAACCTGTTCGTGCGCGACCTGCCGCGGCTCTCCGTCGATATCGATCTGACCTACCTGCCGCTGCTGCCGCGCGCCCGTTCGCTGGGCGCCATCGACAAGGCCATGCAGCGCATCGCCGGTCGTGTTGCAAAAGCCATCAAGGGCTCGCGCATCACGCAGGGAGGCACCGAAGGCGCCGTCAACAAGCT
>CADEEC010000284.1 GCA_902826255.1 uncultured Hyphomicrobiales bacterium
CCTGGCCCATCGGCACCTGCCACGGATTGAACTCGCCCCACTGGCCGCGCATGGTGACCAGCATCAGGCACGGCGCACGGAATGCCGTCGGCAGCCCCAGCGCGTTGATGCAGTTGCCAACGCCGGACGACTGCATCGCGATCATCGCACGCTGGCCGCCGAGCCAGCAGCCGGTGGCGATGCCGATGCCCTCCTCCTCCGTCGACAGCGTGACGAGGCGGACGCCGCTGTCACCGGCCTCGATCATGTTCAGCAGCCGCGTCAGCCCGCCGTCCGGCACGGTGCACACGGTTTCGATGTTGCGCGCCTTCAGCTCGCGAAAGACGTCGCTCGACCAGTTGGTCCCGTTGGCGCTCATGCTGCTCCGTGCGTGTCCCGTGCGGCTCTCAAGTGGGCCAGACCTTAGCCCAAGCCGTACACTTCGCGAAACCGCCGCCGTATGCAGCCATCCCCTGCCAACTATGCGATATCGGCAAGTCGGCCGAAGGCGCCGCGCTTACGGCGCCGCACCCAGCGCATACACCAGCACGACGCGGCCCGTGTGCATGCTGCCCTCCGCATCGAACGAGCCGCAGCCGCACAGGTCGAGCAGCTGCTCGGAGGCGAATTGGGTGTAGCGGTATTCGCCGCGCAGCGACCAGTTGCCGGCAAGCCGCGTCTCGACGCCGGTGCCGACGAACACGCCGTCGAAGTCGTAGTTGCCGAGGATCGCGAACGCGAAACTTGCGCGCGTGTAGCCCGCCGCCACGTACCAGAGCGTCGCCGGCGTCGCCAGAAACCCGAGGCGGCCGCCGACAGACAGGCTGTAGCGATGCTCGAACGGCAGGCTCATGGCGCCGAAGTCTGGGTTCGACATGTTGGAGATGTCGGCGTCGATGAAGGCGCCGGCGACGATGGTGCTATTGATGCGGAAGTCGTAGCCGGCCGTCACGCTCGCCAGCACGCCGCCGGCGCCGGTGGTCTCGCTAATGCTTCCGAAGACGATGTCGTTCAGCGTCTGGGTCTGCAGCGCGGCGCCGCCGCCAATGCCCGCGCCGATATAGAAGCCGGTCCAGCGCCACAACTGGTCTGGACCTTGGGCCGACGCGCCGCCTGCCAGCGACACCATCAGGCTGAGCGCAAGGCCGAGCGATCGGAGCATGCGGTGCGGTCTCCGCAGAAACGCAATGCACGCACTGGGCTCACGACCTTGAGCTCAGCCGCCCAGACCTGTCCGTGATTTGCGCCGCACGTAAAGTGCTAATGCCGCCTTAACGGATGTCGATGCAGATGCATCTGTGGCGCGCGAGCCACCGTAGCTGCACTCAGCCCAGAATGGCGTAGGTGCCGGTCGCGAACGCCGCCGGCTTGTCGGAGCCCGCCTCGCTGATCTCACACGTGCAGAACGCCAGCGTGCGTCCGAGCCGGATCACCTTCGCCACCAGCACCGCGTCCGCCTTCGTCACCGGCCGCAGGTAGTTGATGGAGAGATCGACGGTGGTGCACGGCTTGAAGCCGCCGCTCGCCGCCGCCAGCGCGATCACCATCGCCGTGTCCGCGCCAGTTACCAGCGTTTGCCCGGACATGATGCCGCCCACGCGGCAGAACTGGTCGGAGAACGGGATGCGCAGCGTGGCGCTATCCTTCGTTGTCGCGTCCGTCTTCACGCCCGTTGCCAGCACCCACGGTGCGAAATTCTCCGCGAGAATGGCGTCGGCTTGGGTCGCGGACAGCGTCGTCATGCGTGGCTCCTCCCGTGCTTGGCGTTGAGTTTAGCGGGTGCGCGGTCGCAGGCCATTCGAAAGTGTTTGCCGCCGGCGCCTAGCGGCGATATGCGAAGGCAAGTTCGACTGGACATCATGAGAATGAGCGACACACCTCCCGACCGCCTGTCGGCCGACCCGAAAAGCCCGTTCTACGACGAGGCGCTGCTCGAGCGCGGCGTCGGCGTGCGATTCAAGGGCGTGGAGAAGACCAACGTCGAGGAATACTGCGTCAGCGAGAAGTGGGTGCGCGTCGCCGCCGGCAACACCATGGCCCGCAACGGCCGCCCCGTAACCCTCAAGATGCAAGGCGACGTCGAGGTCTGGTTCCACGATGCCGTGAAGGACGCCTAGCGCGTCATCCCGGGGCTGGTCCCCGGGATCCATCCGTCCGCTTGCTCC
Source organism: uncultured Hyphomicrobiales bacterium (assembly GCA_902826255.1). Lineage (GTDB taxonomy): Bacteria > Pseudomonadota > Alphaproteobacteria > Rhizobiales > Hyphomicrobiaceae > AWTP1-13. The sequence continues at coordinate 2,145 of CADEEC010000284.1, forward strand.
GGCCCATGTTGATCGCTGGATCCCGGCAACAAGTGCCGGGATGACAGCCTCGCCTCACCCAATCTTGCGAACGTCCACGAACTGCCCCGCAATGGCAGCAGCGGCGGCCATGGCCGGCGACACGAGGTGCGTGCGGCCGCGGTAGCCCTGGCGGCCCTCGAAGTTGCGGTTGGAGGTCGAGGCGCAGCGCTGGCCGGGCTTGAGCTGGTCGGGGTTCATGCCGAGGCACATCGAGCAGCCGGGCTCGCGCCACTGGAAGCCGGCGGCGAGGAAGATCTTGTCGAGCCCCTCTGCTTCGGCCTGCTCCTTCACCAGGCCGGAGCCGGGCACGATCATGGCGTAGGCGAGCCGGTCGGACACCTGCTTGCCTTCCACGATTTTGGCCACCGCGCGCAGGTCCTCGATACGCCCGTTGGTGCACGAGCCGATCCACACCACGTCGAGCGGGATGTCGGTGATCTTCGTGCCGGCCGCCAGACCCATATACTCCAGCGAGCGCGCAATCTTGGCGCGCTTGCCCTCGTCCGCTGCATCGGCCGGGTTCGGCACCACGCCCTCGATGGTGGCGACGTCCTCCGGCGAGGTGCCCCAGGTGACGATGGGCGGCAGGCTGGCAGCGTCGAGCTTGATCTCTGAATCGAAGTGCGCGCCGTCGTCCGTGCGCAGCGTCTCCCAATACTTCATCGCCATGTCCCAGGCGGCGCCCTTGGGTGCCTTGGGCCGGCCCTTGAGATAGGCGAAGGTCTTCTCGTCGGGGGCCACCATGCCGGCGCGCGCGCCGCCCTCGATCGACATGTTGCACACCGTCATGCGGCCTTCCATCGTCAGCGCGCGGATGGCATCGCCGGCGTACTCGATGACATGTCCTGTTCCGCCCGCGGTTCCGATCTTGCCGATGATGGCGAGCACGATGTCCTTCGCGGTCACGCCGTGCGGCAGCTGGCCGTCGACGGTGACGCGCATGTTCTTGGCTTTCTTCTGCGTCAGCGTCTGCGTGGCGAGCACGTGCTCGACCTCGCTGGTGCCGATGCCGTGCGCC
>CADEEC010000285.1 GCA_902826255.1 uncultured Hyphomicrobiales bacterium
CTTGCCCTCAGTCATTCCGCTTATGCTAAGCCTCATTGACGATCATGCCGGGAAAGCTGCACCGGTGAGCCGAACCTATCTGGAACTGTGGTCCCGCATACGCACCGACGAAAACTTCCTAGCTCTCAATAGACCCGAGGAGATGGCGTTCCACGCAGGATTCGAGGGTCAGCGCGCACTACGAACATGGAAGGATCGAATACACAGGCTGTCCGCACTCGGTTTTATCGCGCTCAAGCCCGGACCGTTGGGCGACCTTTCATACGCGGTCATCCATAACCCTTACCACATCATCAAACGAGCCTATTTGGCGAAGCAGGTGCACGAAAACAAGTGGCAAGCGCTAGTCATTCGAGCGAACGAAGTCGGCGCTTTCGACCTCGATGACATTGACGACAACGGTGCACTGGTCGTTGCAAAGGATCAGGAGCAGGCTACTGCGAAACTCGAACCTCGCCGCCCTGGCTTCAGGAAGTCGAGCAAGACGCGCTCGCCAGAGAAAGCCAGCTAACGACCGCATAGGCCATGCTGTCTCTCCGTGAGGAATTGCATAAAGAAGGATGGGCAGCTTTATAGCGAACGCGTGCAATGAGGGCAATCACGGTCGCCGTTTTGCGCTCCGCACCCGGCATGCCCGCTTCGGCGTTCGTTGATGGATGGATCCTCGGGACAAGCCCGAGGATGACAAGCGTTACATCCCCCGCTTCGGCACCGTCGCCAGGAACTCCGCCAGCTCCCGCTTATAAAACTTCGCCATCCCCGTCGCCGCGTGCCCGCGTGTCTCGTCGCTGGCGGGGATCAGCAGCAGCTTGCCACCCTTCACGCGCTTGAGCGCATCCTCCATCAGGCCGGTTTCGGGCGGGTTGCGTTCGTCGTCGGCCGCGTTGATCGCCAGCAGCGGCGCGGTGATACGCTCCAGGCCCGGCGCGGCGTTGTAGTCGCGCGAGGAATCCCACGCATACAGGAAGTCGTTGGCGTCCATCTTGGTTGCCGCCGCATAGCGCTGCTCCAGCAGCTTGTCGGCGGCCTCGCGCGTCGGCGCCTGCTTCTGATAGGCCAGCGTGCCGCCGATGGTGGAGATGCCGAAGAATACGTTGGCGATGCGGAAGACCTGCGGCTGCTCGGTGTAGTCTCCCCCCTTCCAGGCCGGATCGTTGCGCACGGCATCGATGATCATGCGGCGCATCATCCAGTTGCGGCTCGACATCTCGGTCGGCTGCGCGGCCATCGGCACCAGCGCATCCGCGAAGTCGGGATAGGCCGACGCCCACAGCCACGCCTGCATGCCGCCCATGGAGTTGCCGATGATCAGCCGCGCGCGCTTAAGGCCCAGCCCCTCGGTGACGAGCCGGTGCTGCGCCGCGACCATGTCGTTGTAGTTGTAGCGCGGGAACTTGGCGCGCAGGCCGTCGGAGGGCTTCGACGACTTGCCGTGGCCAATGCCATCGGGCAGCACGATGAAATACTTGGTCGCATCCAGGGCCTGCCCGGGACCGAACAGCTCGCCCGCAAAGTTGGCGTTCAGCATGGCACCGCCCGATCCGCCCGTGCCGTGCAGCACGATCACCGGCTCGCCCGTCGGCTCGCCGACGGTGCGATAGTGCAACTTCAATTCCGGCATCACCTCGCCGGTGTGGAACTTGAAGTCGCGCGCGATGAAGCTTCCTTCCTTCGGCGTCGGATAAGCCTGTGCGAGCGCGGCCGTTGCGGCAGCCAGCATCAGGACAAGCGCGGACGCAACGCGCGCGCAAACGGCAGCGAGCTTCATGGTGTCCTCTCAGCGTTTCCCTTGGGCGGTTGGATTTCGCCCATTGTGATTTCTGTGCGGAGTTCAGGCAGCCACGCCCCGCGGACGCAATGCTATCCGTGGACGCCGCAAACACCAATCACGGTTCCGCGCCTGCCTTCGGGTGCACCATCCGCACAAGTGTCATGGTCGGGCTTGTACAGGGTCCCGACCATCCATCGATCAATAAACGCCTGAGCCAGCTGATGCATGGATCCTCGGGACAAGCCCGAGGATGACACCACAAGCTTGGCGCATACGCATTAATACCCCCGTTGGCGCAGGAGCTGGGCCTGGGCCTGGCGATCTCCAAGCAAACCGTCATTCCCGAAGCCGAGCACAGGCGAGGCTATCGGGAATCCAGCTCCGCGCTCGTCGCCCGCGGCTGGACCCCGCATATGCGCTGGCGCGCATTCCGGGATGACACAGGAGAGGCATGAACGGCCGGCGAGACCAGTTGCGGAACTTGGAAGTTGTCATCCCGAAACGCGCTTAGCGCGTACCCGGGACCCAGGGGCTTACACGTCTCGCGATGGGTTTTCTTGGCCCCTGGGTCCCGGCTCTCGCTGTGCTCGGCCGGGATGACAAGGCAGGGAGCGCAGCGTGGCTAGTGTCCCACGGGCGCGCCCGGCTGGCGGAGCGGCTGGGCGCTGGCGAAACGGTCGTCTGCCAGACAGCGGTCGACGATCCGCTTCACGGTCGGATGGCTGTCGATCGAGCCCTTGAACACGCGCGTGCCGGCGGCATGGCTGACGAGGCACAGGTCGGCCATCGTCACCGTATCGCCGTGGCAGTATAGGCCGGTGCCCTCGTCGCGGGAGAGGTGACTCTCGTAGGCGTCGAGCCCGGCCGCGAACCAGTGCTTCACCCACTCGATCTTGCCTTCCTCGCCCACCTTGTAGAGCGCGTCGACGCGATTGCGCACGCGCGGCACGATCAGCGGGTGCGTATCGGCCACCGTCATCAGGGACAGTGCGCGCACGCGGGCTCGGCCGCGCGGGTCCTTCGGCAGCAGCGGTGGGTTGGGATGCACTTCGTCCAGGTACTCCATGATGGCCATCGACTGGAACAGCACGTTGCCGTCGTCCTCCACCAGCGACGGGATCACGGACTGCGGATTGACCGACTTGTAGGCCGATTGATGCTGCTGGCCGCCGTCGAGGTCGACATAGACCGGCTCGTACTTGATGCCCTTGAGATTGAGGGCGATGCGCACGCGAAACGTCGCCAGCGAACGCCAGTAGGTGTAAAGCTTCATGCTGCGTTGTCCTCCTCGCCGGCGCCGCTTGCTGCGGCTTGTGGCCCATCCGGGCGGGTACAGCGTAGCATAAGCGCCGTAGCTTCGGCATCCACGCCGGCAACAACGCGCCGCGGGCAGCACCTAGCTACCC
>CADEEC010000286.1 GCA_902826255.1 uncultured Hyphomicrobiales bacterium
CGCAGGATCCGCCCAGGGTCATCCAAGCCCGAAGAAGCGCGCACCTATGTTCGAACTGCTCGGCATACCGCCGCAGGCTCTTTTCGGTCAGCTCCTGCTGGGGCTGATCAACGGTGCGTTCTATGCCCTGCTGTCGCTGGGGCTGGCGGTGATCTTCGGCTTGATGAACGTCATCAACTTCACGCACGGCGCCCAATATATGATGGGTGCGTTCGTCGCGTGGATGCTGCTGACCTATCTCGGCATCCCTTACTGGGGTGCGCTGGTCCTGGCGCCGATCATTGTCGGCATCACGGGCATGATCATCGAGCGTCTATTCATCTCACGCCTCTATCATCTCGATCATCTTTACGGCCTGCTGCTCACCTTTGGCCTTGCGCTGGTGATCGAAGGCCTGTTCCGCCGCGAATACGGCATCTCGGGGCTGCCCTACAACAATCCGCTGCCCGGTGGCACCAACCTTGGTTTCATGTTCCTGCCCTGGTATCGCGCATGGGTGGTGGTGCTGTCCCTCGTGGTTTGCTTCGGCACATGGTTCGTGATCGAGAAGACCCAACTCGGCTCCTACCTGCGCGCTGCCACTGAGCGGCCCGATCTGGTGCAGGCGTTCGGCATCAACGTGCCGCGCATGATCACGCTCACTTACGGCTTCGGTGTCGGCCTCGCCGCGCTCGCTGGCGTGCTCGCCGCACCGATCTACTCCGTTAATCCCGTCATGGGCGCGAACCTCATCATCGTCGTGTTCGCGGTGGTGGTGATCGGCGGCATGGGCTCCATCATGGGCTCGATCGTCACGGGCTTCGGGCTGGGCATCATCGAAGGCCTGACCAAGGTGTTCTACCCGGAGGCCTCCAACACGGTCATCTTCATCATCATGGCGATCGTGCTGATGATCCGGCCGCAGGGCCTGTTCGGAACACCCAAGTGAGGCTGCCGTGATCTCGACCTCCAAAACGGTGGACATGTGGGTGCTGGCGGCACTCATCATCATCGGGCTGATCGCGCCGCTGTTCGTCTACCCCGTCTTCCTGATGAAGGTGCTGTGCTTCGCGCTGTTCGCCTGCGCGTTCAATTTGCTGGTCGGCTACGTCGGATTGCTGTCGTTCGGGCACGCGATGTTCTTCGGCTTTGCCGCGTACATTGCGGGTCATCTCGCGAAGGTCGGCACCGTGCAGCTGCCGGTCGGCATTCCGTTCGTCGGCTGGGCCTGGCTCACGATCCCGTTGCCGCCCTTGACGCCGGAGGTCGCCATCCTGCTCGCGACGGCGGTTGCCGCCCTGCTGGGGCTCATCGTCGGCTTCATAGCCATTCGCCGGCAGGGCATCTACTTCGCCATGGTCACCCTGGCGCTGGCGCAGATGGTGTTCTTCCTCTGCGTGCAGGCGCCGTTTACCGGCGGTGAGGACGGCATCCAGGCGATCCCGCGCCGGCCCCTGTTCGGCCTGCTGCCGGTGACGGACGATTTCGTGTTCTATTACGTGGTGCTGGCGATATTCCTTGCCGGTTTCCTGATCATCTACCGCACCATCCATTCGCCGTTCGGTCAGGTGCTGAAGGCGATCCGGGAGAACGAGGCGCGTGCCGTCTCGCTCGGCTACGCGGTCGATCGCTTCAAGCTGATGGCGTTCGTGCTCTCAGCCACGCTGGCGGGCCTCGCCGGCGCCACCAAGGCGATGGTGTTCCGCCTGGCGTCGCTTACCGACGTGACGTGGCAGATGTCGGGCGAGGTGGTGCTGATGACGCTGGTCGGCGGCATGGGCACGGTGTTCGGGCCAATCGTCGGCGCGGGTGTGATCGTCGCCATGCAGAACTACCTCGCCACCTTCGGCGAGTGGGTGCTGGTGATCCAGGGCACCATCTTCATCGTCACCGTGCTGCTGTTCCGGCGCGGCATCGTCGGCGAGATCATCGCGCTTGCCAATCGCTTCAAAGGCAAGCGCCAAGAGCACGTCGAGCCGGCCGGCCAGACGCACCCGGCGGAATAGCATCCCTCGCGGGCTGTGAAAAATGCCGGCCGTTGCGCCCGGTACTCTTGACGCACGTGCCGTCAACGGATTGTCATCTGCGCGTGCAACATGTCGTAGGGGAAGACAGCATGCGTAAAGGTCTGCTCGCCGTTGGCACCGTGCTGGCGTTTGCCGGTCTGCTCTCGCTTGAGGCACCGGCGCAAACCTCGTGCACGGGTTACTTCAACCAATGCAAGGCGCGCTGCCCGGAGTGGAGCAAAGAGCCCGTGGCCAAGTGCGCCGCCGATCACTGCGCCCCCAAGCTCAGGACGTGCCGCAACAGCGGATGCTGGACGGAAGGCCCCCGGTACGGCGGCGGCAAGTTCTGCAATCTGCAAAAGAGCTGACCAGCGGCGTCCGGCTCAGACGCTCTCGCCGAGGTACACGCGCACCACGTCCGGATCGGCCAGCGCCTCCTCCGGCGTGCCGGCGGCAATGACGCGCCCCGCGTTCAGCACCACGATGTGGCCGCACAGCGAGCGGATCGCGTGCATGACGTGCTCCACCATGATGATGGTGAGCCCTTCATCGTTGAGCGAGCGTACGAGCGCGATGCCGTCCTCCAGTTCCGTCGGGTTGAGGCCGGCGAGCCATTCGTCCAGCAGCAGCAGATCCGGTGCGCAGGCCAGTGCCCGGGCTAGTTCGATCCGCTTGTGGTCGAAGTATGTCAGCGAGTCCGCATGCGCCGCCGTACTGCTGGTGAAGCCGACGCGCGCCAGCAGCCTCCTGGGCTCCGCGCGCGATTGGGCAACGCCGAGTCGCCGCCGGCCGTACATGGCGGCAATCGCCACGTTGTCGACCGCATCGAGCGCATCGGGAATGCGCGCCAGCTGAAAGGTGCCGGCAATGCCCGCACGGCAGATGGCCTCCGGCATAAGGCCGGTGACCGGCGCGCCGTCGAAGCGCACGTCGCCTGCCATCGGCGGAATGCGGCCCGAGACCACATTGAGTAGCGTCGACTTGCCCGAGCCGTTCGGCCCGACCAGCCCCATCACCTCGCCGCGAGCGACCATGAACGACACGCCGTCGACGGCGGCGAGGCCGCCGAAGTGCCGTTTGAGGTTGGAAACCTCAAACAGGGGTTGCGCCGGCCCGATCATGGCGTTGGCCCCCGGTCGTTGCTGCTCAGGG
>CADEEC010000287.1 GCA_902826255.1 uncultured Hyphomicrobiales bacterium
GGTGGAAGGCCAATCCGAGCCCGAGGACCATGCCGCCATCCTCTGCGAGGTCATGGCTGCGATGGCCGCCGGCGAGATCGAGGTGCCGGACGGCACCCAGCGCGAACTGTTCGAGAAGCACATGGCCCCGTGGATGGCGCGCTTCTTTGCCGACCTGGAGTTGGCGGCGGGAGCCGATTTCTACCGCGCGGTCGGTGCGCTCGGTCGAACGTTTATGGAAATAGAATCAGAAGGCTTCAAGCTTCCAAGCTGACGGAAGCGAAAAGGAGGAGGCGAAACATGCCCGATGACAAGCACAAGGTAGGGCGCCGTGATTTCTTGCGTGTCCTTGGCGCTGGTGCCGGCGTAGCCGCCGCCACTGGAGCGATGACGACGAGTGCGCAGGCCGACAGCGAAAGCAACGACGAGAAGCGCAAGGCCCGCTACCGGGAAACCGAACACGTAAAAACCTTCTATCGGGTCAATCGATACCCGGCAAAGCGTTAGGGGAGGGCTGGCTGTGCTTATCAAGAAGAGCGATCGTCAAGGGCGTCGCGGCGCACTCTCTGCCTTGCTCACAAGTCAGGCAGACGGAACCCTCGACCGCAGAACATTTCTTCGCCGGTCCGGTGTGGCCGCCGGTGGCCTGGCAGCGCTCGGCGCGCTGCCGCTTGGGACCATCCGCAAGGCCAACGCTGCCTCCACCGGCCCCGCGCCGGCAAAGGGTATCGTTCGCGTGAACATGTGCACGCACTGTTCGGTGGGTTGCACCATTCATGCTGAAGTCGAGAACGGCGTCTGGGTTGGCCAGGAGCCGGGCTGGGACAGCCCCATCAATCGTGGATCCCACTGCGCCAAGGGTGCCGCGACGCGCGAACTGACGCACGGTGACCGCCGCCTGCGCTATCCCATGAAGCTCGTCGGCGGCCAGTGGCAGCGCATCTCCTGGGATGTGGCCATCAATGAGATCGGCGACAAGCTGATGGCCATCCGCGAGAAGTCGGGTCCCGACTCTGTTTACTGGCTGGGATCGGCAAAGTTCACAAACGAGGCCGCGTACCTCAATCGCAAGTTCGCCGCGTTCTGGGGCACCAACAACTCGGACCACCAAGCGCGTATTTGCCACTCCACCACAGTCGCCGGCGTAGCCAACACTTGGGGCTACGGCGCGATGACCAACAGTTACAACGACATCCGCAATGCCAAGACCATGATCGTCATGGGCGGCAACCCTGCGGAAGCGCATCCGGTCTCGCTGCAACACGTGCTGGAAGGCAAGGAGCTCAACCGCGCCAACATGATCGTCATCGATCCGCGGATGACACGTACCGCTGCTCACGCCACCGAGTATGTGCGCATCCGCTCAGGTACGGATATCCCCGTGATCTGGGGCATGCTGTGGCATATCTTCAAGAACGGCTGGGAGGACAAGGAGTTCATCCGCCAGCGCGTGTACGGCATGGACGACATCCGCAAGGAAGTCGAGAAGTGGCCACCTGACGAGGTCGAACGCGTCACAGGCGTTCCGGGCGCCCAGCTGGAGCGCGTTGCGAAGTTGTTCGCAACCGAGAAGCCGGCCACCTTGATTTGGTGCATGGGCGCCACGCAGCACACCGTCGGCACCGCCAACGTGCGCGCGTTCTGCATCGCACTTCTCGCTACCGGCAACGTTGGCAAGTTCGGTACCGGCGCCAACATCTTCCGCGGCCACACCAACGTGCAGGGCGCGACCGATCTCGGCCTCGATATCGTGACCTTGCCGCTCTACTACGGCTTGGCCGAAGGCGCTTGGCGTCACTGGTGCCGGGTCTGGGAGGTCGACTTCGACTGGATGGCTTCGCGCTTCGACACCTATACCGGCGCGGACGGCAAACCGGTGAAGATGATGCACACCCCGGGCATCCCCTCGACTCGCTGGTTCGACGCGACGTTGCTGCCCAAGGACCAAGTGTCTCAGAAGGACAACCTGAAAGCCATGGTCATCATGGGCCACGGCGGCAACACGGTGGCCCGTATTCCGGAGGCCTCCGCGGGCGTGGACAAGCTCGATCTGCTGGTCGTTGCCGATCCTGTGCCCACGACCTGGGCCGTGATGGGCAATCGCAAGGAGAATACCTACCTGCTGCCAATCGCTACCAGCTACGAGGTGGCAGGCTCTCGCACCGCATCCAACCGCTCGCTCCAGTGGGGCGAGCAGATCGTCAAGCCGATCTTCGAGGCGAAAGACGACAACGAGGTTATGTACCGATTGGCGGTCAAGCTCGGCTTCGCCGACAGGATGTTCAAGAACATCAAGGTCGAGAACAACGTGCCGGTGGCGGAAGATCTCCTGCGTGAGATCAACCGCGGAGGCTGGTCGACGGGCTACTGCGGCCAGTCGCCGGAGCGCCTGAAGCTGCACATGGCCAACCAGAAGGACTTCGACCTTGTCACGCTGCGGGCAAGCGATGGCCCCTGCAAAGGTGATTACTACGGGTTGCCGTGGCCATGCTGGGGAACGCCAGAGCTCAAGCATCCCGGCACGCACACGCTCTACAATACTAATCTGCACGTCATGGACGGCGGCGGTACGTTCCGCGCACGTTTCGGCGTGGAGCGTGTCGTCAAGACCAAAGGTATGGTCGATGGCAAGGAGGTCGAGCAGGAGATCCGGCACAACCTGTTGGCCGAAGGCTCTTACTCGGTCGGGTCAGAGATTCAAGACGGCTATCCTGAGTTCACTTACGGAGTGCTCAAGAAGCTGGGTTGGGACACGGACCTGACAGAAGTCGAAAAAGCGACGATCGAACGGATCGGCGGAGCCAATCCGGACACCGTATCGTGGGCAATCGATCTGTCCGGCGGCATCCAGCGCGTTGCAATGAAGCACGGCTGCATGCACTACGGTAACGGCAAGGCGCGGGCCAATGCGTTCGGTCTACCCGATGCCGTTCCGGTGCACCGCGAGCCGATCTATACGCCAAGGCCCGACTTGGTGGCGAAGTATCCGACGCTTCCCAATGCGCGCCAGTTCCGCGTGCCGAACGTTGGGTTCGATGTGCAGAAGGCGGCAGTCGAGCGCGGGATCGCAAA
>CADEEC010000288.1 GCA_902826255.1 uncultured Hyphomicrobiales bacterium
CGATATCGACGGAAGCAAGACAGATTTGCCCAATTAGAAGCACTCGCATGAAGCGCGGCAGGGCGACGGCGTTTACGCCTTGTTAAGCCGACGCAGGAATGTTGCCGATGCGTTCCGCATCCGGCCATGGGACGATGACCGAAAACGATTCAGTGCACGCGCCCGAAACCGGCGATGACATCGGCGGTACACTGCATGACGCCGTGGTGGCGTGGCTGCAGCATCTGGGCGAGGACGCCGGCTGCTCGGCGCACACGCTCGACGCCTACGGCCGCGACGTCCGGCAGTTTCTCGGCTGGCTGAAGCGTGACCTTGGCCGCCCGGCCGGCGTTGACGACCTCGCAAGCTTGGATGTGCGCCGCTTCCGCGCCTATCTGGCCGCGCGCCGCCGGGCCAAGCTGGGCGACCGCTCGCTCGCGCGCTCTACGTCCTCGCTGCGCACGTTCTTCCGGTGGCTCGAGGCACAGGACATCCTGCGCAACCGCGCGTTGCTGCAGATCGCCCGTCCCAAGGTTCCGCACGGCATCCCCAAGCCGCTCACCATCGAGAAGGCCACGGCCGTGATCGAGGATGCAGCAGGCGCCGACACGGACTGGATGGCGGCACGCGACACGGCGGTGCTGCTGCTGCTGTACGGCTCGGGCCTGCGCATTTCGGAGGCACTCGGCGTGACGCTGCGCGATGCGCCAATCCCTGGGCGCGACGTGCTGCGCGTGATCGGCAAGGGCAGCAAGGAGCGCATGGTGCCGGTGCTGCCGGTTACGCAGAAGGCCGTCGCCCGCTATATCGAGCTGTGTCCGTTTCCGCTGGCACCGGACGAACCGTTATTCCGCGCGGCGAGAGGCGGGCCGCTCGACGCGCGCACCATCCAGCGCGCCATGGAGGCCATGCGCCACGCCCTCGGACTGCCGAAGACAGCCACGCCGCATGCGCTGCGCCATTCGTTTGCGACGCATCTTCTCTCTGCCGGCGCCGACCTGCGGCAGATCCAGGAGCTGCTCGGGCACGCCAGCCTGTCGACGACGCAGCTCTACACCGAGGTCGACCGCGAGCGGCTGCTGGCCGTCTACGAGCAGGCGCATCCGCGCGCCTGACGCGCAACGTTTCCGATTGTCGCCGGCATCTCCTAGACTGCGCCCACGCGTGCAGGGTTGTAGCAGGGAGTTTCGCCATGAGCAGAAGCGCACTGATCGTCGGGGCAGGATCGGGCATCAGCGCGTCGTTTGCCCGTGCGCTGCGCAAGGATGGCTACCAGGTCGCGCTCGCAGCGCGCGATGCGGGCAAGCTCGCAGCCCTGACCAAGGACATCGGCGCGCGCGTCATCGAGGCCGACGCCACGCAGGCCGACAGCGTCGCGCAGTTGTTTGCCGCGGTGGATCGTACGCTCGGCGACCTCGACGTCGTGCTCTACAACGCCAGCTATCGCACGCGCGGGCCGTTCCTGGAGTTGGACCCAAAGGAGGTGGCGCAGACGATCGAAGTATCGGCGTTCGGCGGCTTTCTCGTCGGCCAGCAGGCGGCGCGGCGCATGGTCAAGCGCGGCGGGGGCGCGATCTTCTTCACCGGCGCTTCGGCGAGCGTGAAGGGCTATGCACAATCGGCGCCGTTTGCCATGGGCAAGTTCGCGCTGCGCGGGCTCGCGCAATCGATGGCGCGCGAGCTGCAGGGAAAGGGCATTCACGTTGCGCATTTCGTGATCGACGGCGGCGTCAGGAACGCCGCGCGCGGCCGGCCCGGCGATGCCGCATCGCCGGATGCCCTGCTCGATCCGGATGCGATCGCGGACACCTACATGGCCACGCTGAAACAGCCGCGCAGCGCCTGGAGCCTCGAGGTCGAGCTGCGGCCGTGGGTGGAGAGGTTTTAGCCGTACCGGAACCCAGTGGTGTCGTCCCGGGGCTTGTCCCCGGGATCCATCTCTCGGCTTGCTCCGAAGCGCGTTGGACTCTGGATCCCGGCAACAAGTGCCGGGATGACAGATGCGGAGTTGAGGTGTTGCGGACCTCCTACGCGGGCACCGACTCCTGCTCGACGCAGATGTCGCGGCTGTCGGCGTCCGACAGGGGCTCGTCGAGCAGACCGCAATGATGCGGCGCCTTTGCCGACGCGCGGGCGTTGCGCCGGAAATGCCGGCACGTGTAGCAGGCGCCGAACGCCTTGCCCTTGTTGTGCGCGATGGTGTTGGCGAGTGCGCCGCGCAGGCTTTCGACCAGGTCCTCGATGCGCGCGCCGGCAGCGCGCTCGATGTGGCTGGCGAGGGCCGTCAGCGGATCGTTGTCCAGCGTGCGCCGACCCTGGCGCGTGAGCTGCAGATCGATGGAGCGCCGGTCGCGTTCGCTGGGCTCGCGCGTCACGAAGCCCTTGGCCTCCAGCGCGATCAGCGTCTGCGACACGGTTCCGCGCGTGGAGGCGAGATAGTCGGCAAGCGCGGCCGGCGTGCGCGAGAAGCGGTTGGCGCGCGCCAGATAGCGCAGGGCTTCCCACTGCGCGGGGTTCAGCCCCTCCACCTGCTCGCCGGCGCGGGCGAGGCGCTCGAGGCGGTCGATCAGATGCGCGGCTTCCAGGGCTTGGTGCGAAGGCATGTGATAGCGAGTCGATATTATAATTGACGATGATGGGCGCATTAATATAGTAGCTACTCGCTATCACTATTGCAAGGAGAGCTGCTCATGCGTACCGGACTGGTTGCGGCTACCGCCCTGATGCTCGCGGCCGCAGGTGCCGCATCCGCCCACGGGGTCAAGCCGAAGGCCAGGGCGGATGCCAAGGTCAAGGCCTCGTTCGACATCCTGGAGGCGCGCGCCGAGGTGAAGGACAACCTGGTGACGTTCTTCATGACCACGCGCGGCAAGGCCGGTGCCGACAAGCCGAAAGCAACCGGCAAGTTCGCCGGCTCCAGCGTGTACGCCTACGTGTGGCCGACCAAGGTCGATCCCGAGGCGGCGGGCTTCGAGAAGGGCTCCGGCATCCTGGCCGCGGCAGTGACGGCGCACCCCGACTTCAACGACGAGCCTTTGTTCGCCAACAAAGGAG
>CADEEC010000289.1 GCA_902826255.1 uncultured Hyphomicrobiales bacterium
GAGGACGAAGAGTCCAAGAAGGCATTCACGCGCGACATCACCGACAAGCGCGTCACCGTCTACGATCTGCTGACGCGGTTTCCGGCCATCGAGCTGTCGCTGGAGGGACTGCTGGAGATGACCTCCGCCATCCGCCCGCGCTTCTACTCGATCTCGTCCTCGCCGCTGGCGGTGCCGGATGCCATAAACCTGACCGTCGGCACTGTGGCCGCGCCGGCCTGGTCGGGCAGCGGCTTCTACCAGGGTGTCGCGTCCTCGCACCTGCGCTCGGTGCAACCCGGAGAGGAGATACTGGGTTTCGTGCGGCGGCCCAACCCGCCGTTCGCGCCGCCAGAGGACCCCGAAACGCCGCTGATCCTTGTGGGACCCGGCACAGGCTTCGCGCCGCTGAGAGGCTTCCTGCAGGAGCGTGCAGCGCAGCGCGCAAAGGGGATCGAGACGTCCACCGCGCTGCTGTTCTACGGCTGCCGGCATCCCGACCATGACTGGTTCTACCGCGATGAGATGCTGGGCTGGGAAGAGACGGGCGTCGCCAAGGTGCACACGGCCTTCTCCAGCTCCGACAAGTCCCCGCACCGGTTCGTGCAGGATGCGATCTGGGGCGCGCGCGAGCAGGTGTGGTCGGCGCTCGAGAACAGCGGCATGGTGTTCGTATGCGGCGACGGGCGCTTCATGGCACCTGCGGTGCGCGAGGCATTGATCCGCATCCACATGGAGAAGCGGGGCACCACGCTCGAGCAGTCCTCCGAGTGGCTCGAAGGCATGATCGAAGGCGGCCGCTACCACCAGGACGTGTTCGGCTTCAAGTAGACCGCAGGGCTTTGAAGAAGCGCTCCACCATCGCTGGTGGAGCGCCGCAGTGCCCGCAACCTACCCCGCTGCCCTCACGACTAGGCAGTGGCCTGGGACGTCTTCTCGCCGGCCTTGCGCAGCGTCTCGCCGAGCGGCGACCAGGCTGCAACCGTCTTCGCCTGCGCAATCGCGTTGAGCTCATTGACCGAGGCGAACATTGCCTGACTGCGCTTTGACATGTAGGCAACGTTGAGCTCGACCAGTTCCTTCACGCTCTTGGCCTGAAAGCTCTGGCGGCCGAACTCGACGGTATCGGTCAGCGCGTCCTTGCCGTAGCGGCCGAGGACGTTGCTGTACTCCGAGACGCCGTTCAGCGTCGTGCGGCCGGCGTGACCGAGGTCCTCGATGACCTCACTGCCGAGATCGCGTGCGTCGTTCCACTTCGCCTGCGCGCCGGCAAACGTCGCCTCAACGCGCTCCACGGCCTCGAGGGCTGCGGCTTCGGACTTCGAGGCCGTCTCCTGCACGAGCGTGCTGGCATTCTTGATGGCGGCCTTGAGGCCGATATCCTGGCGGTCCATGGGGCTCTCCTGCCTTTGAAAGTTGACCATAACGTCAATATAGGCAGGTTATTGTGCGATGCAACAAAATACCTGGTGCGTCGCAGCATCGAAATCTGCGACATTTCGTCATTCAAGACTCAGGGCATTGATTTACATCTGTTTATTCGAGCGAGGATCGCTTCAGAAACTCCCGAATGTGCCCGCTGACGACTTCCGGGTACTCGTGGATCACCCAGTGCGTGCCGTCGGCGATGCGCCGGACGGTGAGGTCGGGGACGTACTGGTCGAGCCCGTCGAGGTTCTCCTTCATCAGTGCCCGGTCCTTGTCGCCCCAGATTACGAGCGTCGGCACCTCCACCCTTGAAGGTCCTGCACTGGGCTCGAAGCTACGCGCCTGCGGGTCTTTGCTGGTCGGTGGCCCAATCTTGGCAGCCCGGTACCAATTGAGGCTGCCCGTCAGCGCGCCCGGCTGCGACCACGCCGTCAGATAGGCCTGACGGTCCTCCTCATTGAAGTGACCTTTCTTGAGGCCGCGCGTCAGCACAGCATCCGCCAAATACTGGTAGTTGTTCGCCGTCAGCACCTCTTCGGCCTTCGAGGATCTGAATAAAAGCGTGTACTGGCTCGCTGCCTGCTGCTCCGGATTGCGGGCAAGTTCGCGCTCGAAGATCGCCGGATGCGGCGCGTTGATGATCACAAGTTTCTCGAGACACTCCGGATGGTGGATCGCCAGCGACCAGGCGACGCCGCCGCCCCAGTCGTGGGCAACCAGAATGAATTTCTCGTGCCCCAATGATTTCGCGAGCGCGCGCAAGTCGTCGATGAGTAGGGGCACCGCGTAGTCGTCGACGGCAGGAGGTTTGGAAGAGAGATTGTAGCCGCGCATATCGGGCGCAACGGCGAGATGGTCGCGGCCGAACTCGGGCAGCAGGTCCTTCCACGCGTACCAGAACTCGGGAAAGCCGTGCACGAACAGGATGAGCTTGCCTTCGCCTGCGCGCGCATAGTGCAGGCGTACACCATTCACGTCGGCATACTCATGTTTCAGCATCGTGCGCTCCGTTACGCGGTCTCCGGACAATCACCGAGCGTGCTCGGCGATGGCGTCGATCAATTGCGGCCACATCGAAATGGGCAGCGCATGCCCCATGCCCTTGATGGTCACCAGCCGCGCGCCAGGAATGGCTTTGGCGGTTGCCACGCCACCTGCGTGGCGCACAAGCGGGTCGGCATCACCGTGGATCACCAAGGTCGGCACGCGTACGCTGCCAAGCGCCTGGGTGCGGTCACCCGAAGCGAGAATTGCCGCCATCTGCCGTCCAACGCCGGCCGGATTGAGGCCCCGCTCCCAGTTGCGCGCGGCGCGCTCCAGGTCTCTGGCCTCGTCGAGCGGAAAGCCGGGACCTCGCAACACAGCCCAGGTGCGCTTGTAGCTTTCGAAGTAGCTGTCGCGATCTTGCGGCGGCGGGGACAAGAGCACTGCTGTCGCTTCGGGGGTTGCCTGCGGTAGCGAGGGATCGCCTGTCGACGACATGATCGACGTCAGCGTCCGAAGACGCGCGCCATGGTGGATGGCCATCTCCTGGCCGATGGCGCCACCCATTGACGCGCCGACCACATGCGCGCGCTCGATGCCGAGCGCATCG
>CADEEC010000290.1 GCA_902826255.1 uncultured Hyphomicrobiales bacterium
GAACTTCTTGGCCCTGATCGACGACTTCTGAAATCCCCGCCTTCACAAGATCGCCGTGAGCCTCCGGCGTATCGGCTCGCCTTCCGTAAAGGACAGGGAGGGCAGCGCGCTGTTGTCGTTCCAGCAGCACTGTGATTCCGTCGCGTTCGCTGGTCTCAACTTCGGATGCACTGGGAACGCGCACCTGTTGGAACGCCACTCTTTCAGTGACCGGCACCTCGTTCCTCCCCAACCCGCTTTCGGCAATCAAGAACGAATCGGGGGGTCGGTAGGTAAGAACGAAATCTACCGGCGGCTGTGCGCCTGCACCCTCGTTCCGCAGCAAAAAGCTGAGATGCCGCCCCGAAACAGTGGTGATCAAGAGGTTCGACGACGTTGCCTCTTCGGATATCGGCTTCACCAGGACAAGCGCGGGCTCTTTCTCGGAGTGCTCCGCGAGAAACTTCCCCGGGTCGCCGAGTACAACGGAACTCACGGGCTCCGGCAACCGGATCGCAGTCGTGAAGCGGGCAGCCAATCTCACGATGTTGACCTGATCGTTGACGGCCTTTTGGCTCACGACCGGCTTGATCTGTGCATGCCCTGCAACGACTGTTGCGGCAGTCATCACTAAGAGTAGTTTCATTTGGTCCAAGCCCTTTCTCGCAGAAGCGTCTCCCATCGGTTCCGGCGATAGAGATACGCCACGCGCGTGACGTAGTCGTGGATCTCTCTCGAATACGCAGCGTTCAGCCCGTCGCGCCGGACTCGGCCTTCACCGGCAATGTAGGCGGCCAGCATCAGTCGTTTGTCCCCGGCGCATAGATCCCGGAGCCACGCCAAATAGGCCACACCAGCCCTTACGTTCTCGCGAATGTCGTATCGGTTCGTGACCCTAAACGTGGCTGCCGTATCGGGCATCAATTGCATTACCCCGACTGCGCCCGCGCTCGAAACAGCCTTCGGATTCCCAGCGGACTCAGCCTCGATCACGGCGTGGACGAGTTCCCGTTCCACGCTGTAGCGGTCCGCCCAGTAGTTGCCCCACTGGCGCACTGCGGCCGATTCGGCTGACACGAGGGCCGCCGCCATCACGAATAGTACGGCCAACCTCACGCCGCGGCCTCCCCTGTAGCACGCATGGCAGCGAGAGCCTCATCCCGGTATTTCAAAGCTGTTGCGACAAGGCTCCGGAAGCCGTCTTTCAGCAGCAGGCGCTTCACATCCTCCTCTGTCTTGGCCAGGAACGGCATCAGCACGTCGCGCATTTCCGGCCGAATCTCGACTTCGCCCAACAACTGCAATGCGCGCACGAACTGAACGATTTCGTCGATGGACGGAGGCTTCACCAGGTTGTATCCGCGGAGAGCTTGCGCCAGCCCAACGGCCTGCGCCTTCAACTCCAAAGGCGCATCCACGGTGCGGATATCGAGAATCTCCACTTCCTTTCGAACATCCGGGTGTTCGATTCGCTTGTAGAGGCTTCGGCGGCGCAACGGGTCCCCAAGGCGCCGCTCCTGGTTCGAAGTCATTACAACAAACGGAATGGTCTTGGCCTTCACCGTGCCGAGCTTCGGAATGGTAATTTGCCAGTCCGACAGGATCTCCAACAGCAGTGCCTCAAACTTCTGATCGACCTTGTCCAGCTCATCAATCAGCAGCACCACGGGCCTCGGCTGGAGGACCGCCTGCATCAGCGGCCCATGTGTGAAGAAGTCGAGCGTGTGGAGGCTCGACCGGAGTTTGTCCCACTCCCGGTCGATCACGTGTTCCTGAGTCTCAAGGTAGAGCCGCTGTAGTGCCTCGTCGAACGATCCGATGGCCTGTTTCTCGGTGATGCCCTCGAAACACTGAAGACGAATCAAATCCGTCTTCGCCGCGGCGGCAAGCGCCTGCGCGAGGTAGGTCTTGCCGGTTCCCGGCGGGCCTTCGAGCAGGATCGGCTTCTGCATACGCGTGGCGAGCCACATGATCTGAACAAGGATCGGGTCGGTGGCATAACCGGCCTCGCGCAGTCCACGCGCCACGTCTTCTCGGGTATTGAACGTCATCCCGAGTTCAGAGTAGGATTGTTTGCACTGTCGGCAAATCTACTTGCTTGCCGCGGCAACATCTTAAAGAAGGAGCGAGCCGGACTAGCCGGATTGAAAGTCGCGGCCTGGCGTGCGATTCGCACCGGACATCCCGTGCCGGTGGACGGCGCGACATCGCGCAGGATAGTTGATGCCGAACGCCGCGGTCATCGTGCACTTCTGAACCGCCGGGACAACACGCAAAAACAGCGCTTGAACACTCAGGACATCTCGCGGATCCGACAACGTGCGACATCGCGCGAAAGTCTCAGCCGAACAGGCCGGACATCGCGCAACATTTGAACGGCGGGACATCCCGCAAAAAGCTCTCCGCAACAGTCGGGTCATGCCGCAAAATCTGGAAAACCGGACATCGCGCGCGTAGTTGTCCGCCTCGAGCGGAATCCCTCTCCGTTCCGGTTAGAATTCCGTGTGCCTGCCTTCGAATCCGTTCTCGACTCAGTGTCCTCGGCCAAGTTGACGGACACGGAATCCAGATCACTTCAGATCCTGGCTTGCCGGGGTCGCATAGACGCTACGAGCATCTTGAGCAGCCAGCAGCGATCTGGTGCATGGTCGGCCTTGCCGGTTTCAGGGCCGGAGAACTGCTTTCACACGGCATTGGCTCTGCTCGCCTTGAGAGCCTCCACTACTGGTCGAGAAATGCCGCTGCCGGCCGCCCGCGCCTTCGCCTGGCTCGACTCAATAACCGGCGTCGAAGACCATTGGCTATGGAAATGGAAGTTCAGATACTTCGATCGTCACGTGCGCTTCGATCCCACGAAGACCGGATGGCCCTGGGTAGATGGCACAGTGAGTTGGGTTGCGCCAACAGCGATGGTGATCCTCGCTCACCGCGCGTGGGCGCGTGAAGCACCGCGCCTCCCGACAGCCGTGCAGATGCTCCTGGATCGAGCCTGCCCGCAAGGTGGTTGGAATGC
>CADEEC010000291.1 GCA_902826255.1 uncultured Hyphomicrobiales bacterium
GGTTGACACTTTCGATGATGCCGCGCTCCTCGATCGTGATGATGGCGGTTACGGCTGATTCGAGAATCCCGCGCAGCCTAGCCGTCTGCGCTTGTGGCGACGGTGCCGGACTGCCCGGAGGCTGCGACATGGCGGCGTTCCCAAAGGCTTTGTAACTGTCCTGAAACTGCTACCATACCGAGGCGTAGGATGCGGCAAAAACCCAGTTTGCCTCGCCGCGAAAGTTCGGTACTCCTCCCGAGGAGCGAAGTCATGAGCGTCGGGCACATCCTTGTCGTGGACGACGACCCCAAGGTCCGCACCTTGCTGCGGCGCTGCCTTGAGGGCGAAGGTTTTGCAGTCTCCGAAGCCAAGAGCGGCAAGGAGATGCAGGCTTGCCTCGATCGCACACCCGTCTCGCTCATCACACTTGATCTCGGACTTGGTTCCGAGAACGGCCTTGATCTCGCACGTGACGTGCGGCGTGCGCGCAACGTTCCCATCATCATGCTGACCGGTCGCGGCGATGCCATCGATCGCATCGTCGGACTCGAGGTCGGTGCCGACGACTATCTCGCCAAGCCGTTCGAGCTCAGAGAGCTTGTTGCCCGCATTCGCGCGGTCTTGCGCCGTTCGACTGCCACACCGGAGAGCACGCGTCCAGGTCAGCGTTATGCGTTCAAGGGTTGGGTCTTGGATGCCGGCAGCCGCAGTCTGACAGACCACGATGGCAAGGAACATGAACTCACCACTGGCGAGTTCAATCTCCTGGAGGCTTTTGTCAAGCGGCCGCTTCGCGCCCTGTCGCGCGACGAGATCATGGACCTACTCAAGGGCCAGGATTGGTCGCCGATGGACCGATCGATCGACAATCTGGTTGCTCGGGTGCGCAAGAAGATTGAGGCGGATCCCGATCGCCCAACCCTCATCAAGACCGTACGCGGGGTTGGCTACACGTTTACTGCCGCCGTCGAAAAAGAGGGCGGCCCCAAGTCCCGCTGAATGGCTGCCAAGCAGCTACGCACCGCCATTCGAAGTATCCGCAGCCAAGACCGGACCGGAAGTTGATTTTGATCAATGTGGAATAGTGCAACTGTGCGTACGTATCTCTCACACAATCCGGCCCGGAGAGCGTGTGATGTTCAAGCGGATACTGATCGCAACCGATGGCTCTGATCTTGCCGGCAAGGGTGTTGCAACCGGATTGTCGCTAGCCAAGACACTCGGTGCGCAGGTCGTGGCCGTTACGGCCACCGAGCCCTGGACGGCGATGGCCAGCAGCGAGGGCATGGCCTTTAACTTTCCGATTGAAGATTATGAGAAGAGCGCAGCAGATCAGGCGAAGGGTATCCTCTCGAAAGTTCAGAAGGAGGCCGAGTCGCTTGGTGTGAGCTGCGAAACCGTCCACGTTAACGACTTCCCAGCCGAGGCAATCATGGCGACGGCGCAGGGAAAAGGTTGTGACCTCATCGTGATGGCCTCGCACGGGCGCCGCGGGCTCAGTCGGCTACTGCTCGGCAGCCAAGCAACCCGCGTCGTGACGATGAGCGCGGTACCGGTCTTGATCTGCCGCTAGATCACGAGCTGTTCCTGTAGACGAGGACCGGGATTCGGGTGTGAGACAGAACCCGCATCGTTTCGCTTTCAAGCATCATGCTTGCTGGTCCCGCGCCGCGATAGGAGCCTACCACGATGAGGTCGCAGCCCTCGCGCTCTGCTGTCTCGATGATGGCCCGGTACGGATTGCGATCCGCGCGCTGCAAGGATTTGACCTGCAGCTTCTCTGAACGCGCGTCGGCCACAAGATCCTGGAGCACGCAAGCGGCCGCCGTTAGCCTTTTCATCTCGTACTCTGACCTCGGCACGAGAACACCGGGCACCAGCACCGCTACCTCGCGCGCGAAGTAGGCCTCCCACGGCGTCGTCACGCTTAGCAATGTCACCCGCGCCGACATCGCCTTTGCCAGTTCGATGCCATGACGTGCAGCCCGCAGTGATTGCGGTGAACCATCCACTGCCAGCAGGAGATTTGTGAACATACGCCGTTCTCGCCGCGCAACGGGGTGATCTTCACGTTCGGTGATCCCACGTCCTTGATGCGCGTCAATTTGCTGCTGAATCAGGTCGACCGTGCCTACGCACAAAATGCCGCGGCGCATCTTCTCCGTCCAAGGCGCTCGGGTTTGATCTCGGTCAAAGCACCGGGACTGCAGCACAAAGAAAAGTCCCCAGATCGGATTGCACGTGAGACGCGGCCAGCAGGCAGCCGCACTGCTTCTCAACAGTGGGGATGGGAATGATCGGGCAGAGGGTTGAGGAACGGACCGCGTTTGCGGATGTGCTGGCGCTGCTCGGCGCTGTGGCGGCAACAGCCGTGGGGCTGGCGCTTCTGTTTGGTTCTCACGATCCCGGCGTCGCTTTTCATGGCTTCCTGTTCGTAGCTGCCGGGGCCATCACCGTGGTGATTGTGCTGCAAGGGTCTTTCGACAGGACGTCGCCGCAGGACGACAAGTCCGACTACTTCGACGGTCCCATCAAGGTCGCATCGATCGCCGCGCTTTTGTGGGGCATCGCCGGTTTCGTCGTCGGTGATGTGATCGCCTGGCAGCTCGCCTTCCCTGCACTCAATCTCGACCTGCCTTGGACCAGCTTCGGCCGCCTGCGCCCACTTCACACCTCTGCGGTTGTCTTCGCCTTCGGCGGCAACGTGCTGATCGCGACTTCGCTCTATGTCGTGCAGCGCACCTCCCACGCACGCATGCCCGGTCGCTGGGCACCATGGTTCGTGGTCTGGGGCTACCAGCTCTTCATCGCCATCGCCGGCACCGGCTACCTACTCGGTATCACACAGGGCAAGGAATATGCCGAGCCCGAGTGGTACGCCGACCTGTGGCTGACGATCGTGTGGGTCGTCTACCTGCTGGTGTTCCTTGGCACGCTCGCGCGGCGCAAGGAGCCGCACATCTACGTCGCCAACTGGTTCTACCTCGCCTTCATCGT
>CADEEC010000292.1 GCA_902826255.1 uncultured Hyphomicrobiales bacterium
GCCGGCTCTTTGCCTTCGTTGCCGTGGTCGTGCCACGTCCCGGCCGGCGTCACGATCAGATCGCCGCGCTCCATGGTGCACTTCTCGCCCTCGATGGTGGTGTAGCCGCCGGAGGCACCTTCAAGGATGAACCGGCTTGCGCTCGACGTGTGGCGGTGAACTGCGGCAATCTCGCCGGGATTGTAGATGGACAGGCTGACATAAAGCGAGTTGGTGGAGTGGTGGATCACCTTCGATCCTGGATTGGATAGGATCAAAACCCGCCGCGTCGCCTCGTGCAGTGCGACGTTTTTGCCGATATCAATCATGAGAGGACGAAGGTCCTCCCAGCGCCACAAACGAGGCTGGAAGCCCGTCTTCGCGCCTTCGACCTCGGCTTCGATCTCCCAAAGACCAACGACGCTCAGGTCGCGGCTTCGCTTCTGGATGGATTCTCTCATTGCATCCATTTTGTGTCTCCGTAGAGCTAGTGTGTGGTGAAGCTCGCCCTATTTCGCGCGTGCTTCGATTTCAGCTTCGATAGTTTTGACTTCTTTTGCGAACGCAGCGAGCACGGGAGCTGCGTCGGCGCCAGCGCGCTTTTCTTTCACGCTCGCGATCCAGCTGTCCCTGAGGGCAGCGGTCTTCTCCGCCATCGCGTTGACGACTGCGGCATCGGCGGTTTGAACGACGCTGCCGGCTTTTTGCAGTGCTTCCAGGCCGCGCCGGTCGCGTTCGTCCCACGTCTTCCCGACCAGGCGCGCATACTGCTCGCCGGAGACGCTGGCCAGCGCCTGCTTGATATCTGCTGGCAGTCCATCGTAACGGCTCTTGTTCATGACGAGGTAGGCGATGCCGCCGTTGGAGAAGCCGCCCGGTATGATCATGCTCTGCTTGATCAGCCGATCCAGCTTGAAGGACGTGATGCCGTCGATGGTGAAGATGATGCCGTCAGCAACACCGTTAGAGAGCATTTCGAAGGCTTGGGAGGGCGGCTGAAGAATCGCGGCCATGCCCATGGCGCCGGCCGTCTTGGCGGCAAGGCCGCCCGGGGTGTGCACTTTCAGCCCAGCAAAATCGCTGGGTGCCTTGATGGCCTTGCCGGTCGTGAAAAGGTTGAACGGGGTGGTCAGATGCACGGCTAGCAGTTCGACGCCGTCAAATTCCTTCATCGCGGCTGGAGAGGTCTTCAGAACGCGCCAGGCGGCGGCGCCGCTACTCTCTGAGTATTTTGCCGATCCCGCGAACTGCGGAAATTCAGAGATCAGGAAGCGGCCTGGCGTGAAGCCGCTCACGCCCATCGCGATGTCGACAATACCGTCGCGTGCGGTTTCGAACTGATCTTGTGGCCGCCCGACCGTCGTCGGCAGGATGTTGACCTCGACCTTGCCCTTGGTAGCAGCCTTCACGTTCTCCGCCCATTGCTTCAAGGTGTCTGAGACGAGCCAATGGGTGGACGGAAGGTAGGTCGACACGCGTAAGGTTTGTGGTTGCTGCGCGGCAGCGAAGCCTCCTGGCACAGCCAATCCCAACGCGACCAATCCGGCTGCCAATAGAGGTTTCATTCAAGTCCTCCTGTCTCAAGTGTTGAACTTTGCTGCGATCGATGCGGCTGCCGTCGAGGCAGACTGCAATCCTTGCTGGAACACGCCCGTATCGCTGCACACGGTCACGAGCACGAAGCCCCATTCCAGGTACCGTTCGGCGTCTGTGGGGTTGGTCGCGACGATCCCGGCCGCAATACCGGCGGCCGAAGCTTTGGCGGCAATCTCCTTGATGAGCGCTTGCACTTCCGGATGCTGCGGATTGCCGAGCCGGCCGAGGCTCGCGGCAAGATCACCGGGGCCGACGAAAATCGCATCAACCCCCTTCGTCTTACCGATGCGTTCCAGGTCGCGCACGCCGGCAGGACTCTCGATCTGGACCAGAACCACGATCTCGTTGTTGATCCGTTCGAAATAGCTGGCATCCCGGCCGTAGCGGTTGCCGCGATGGCTGGCAGAGACGCCGCGTATGCCGAGCGGGGGGTAGCGCGTGCTTTGCACGGCGCGGCGGGCTTCTTCTTCGGACTCCACGAACGGCACGAGGATGTTCTTGAAACCGATGTCGAGCATTTGCTTGATCAGCACAGGATCGTTGGCAGCAGGACGAACGACAGGTTGCGTGTCTGCGTCCTGGAGTGCTTGCAACTGGCCGATCAGGGAGCTGACGGTGTTTGGAGCGTGTTCGGTATCGAACAGAACCCAGTCGAACTGATGCCCGCCGATGATCTCGGCGAGTATGTTGCTGCAACTGGAACTCCAGATGCCGACCTGCGCTGACCGATTGGCGAGCGCAGATTTGAATGGATTGCCCAGACGGGGACTAGCCACGGCTTAAGCCTTCGAACCACCGATGCGTTCCTTGAGCCACTGCACCATCTCGTCGGCGATCTCCTGGTCCACGGTTGCCGGGAAGCAGCCGGCGATGCCGATGGCGCCAACGCACTTGCCGTGGCTTTCGCCTTGCACTGCATCGAGCCTGATCGCCGCGCCGCCCTCGGCGAGCAGCCACTGGTTTTGGGTGCTCAGGGACGCGACCGTCGTGCCATACAGCGGGCGCTCCTTCTGTAGGCGGGCGTACATGAGACCGGTGCTGGTTCCGTATGCACTGGCCAGGCGGGCCTTGCCGACGGCGAACTCCGGCGTGATGTAGGCAGACTGCTCGTGACGGATGACGCCGCGGGTGCGCCCGTTGCCGTCTACGACTGCGCAGGAGACAAAGAAACCGCGCTCCGCACCGCGCTCAATGCCCCGTTCGATGGTCTCCATCAGCAGTCTGTGGGAGAACTCCATTCCTCGCTCCTCATTCTTGTTGGTGCAACTTTTTTTGAATACAATCGGTTTTCGGCGAAGTGTCAATGGGCACCGTGCTGATAAGAGCTTTGCAGCTGGCATAATAGGTAAAATGCTTCATATACAAGTGCTTGGT
>CADEEC010000293.1 GCA_902826255.1 uncultured Hyphomicrobiales bacterium
GGGATACGCACCTTGCCGTCCGGGCCGTGCATCTCGCCGATGATCTTGGCGAGCGCCCGGATCGGGTTCATGGCGGCGCCGCCGAAGCTGCCGGAGTGCAGGTCGCGGCTCGGGCCGGTGATGGTAACCTCGATGCCGGCAAGGCCGCGCAGCTGCGTGGAGATCGCCGGGGTATCTTTGTCCCACTGGCCCGTGTCGCACACCAGCGCGAGGTCGGCGGTGACATCCCTGCCGTGCTTGGCAAGAAAGCCCGGCAGCGAGGGAGAGCCGCACTCTTCCTCGCCCTCGATCAGGACGGTGATGGCGACCGGTGCGCGGCCGGCCACCTTCTTCCAGGCGCGCACGGCTTCCAGGAAGGTGAGAAGCTGCCCCTTGTTGTCCTCCGCCCCGCGCGCGACGACGATCTTGCCGTTCTTCTTGTCGGTTGCGAGACGCGGCTCGAACGGCGGCGTCTTCCACAGGTCGAGCGGATCGGGCGGCTGCACGTCGTAGTGCCCATAGAACAATACGTGCGGCGTGGTGCTCAGCGGCTTGTCTCTGTCGTGACCGACCACCATCGGATGGCCCGTGGTCGGAACGACCTTCGCGTTGAAGCCGATCTCGGTGAGCACGCGTGCGCACCATTCGGCCGCTTTCTGGCAGTGCCCCTTGAATGCCGGATCCGTCGAGATACTTGGAATACGGATGAAATCGAACAGGCGGTCGAGCGCTTGGTCGCGCGCATCGTCGAGCGCTTTGAGAACCTTGGGAAGCTCAGAGCCCATCGAACGCCCTCTCGTATTCCACGGCTTGCAAGAGGGCGAACATAAGAGGCCAGGCGGCCGAACTGTCAATTGGTCTGGAGAGTTCCACTGCGGCCCGCTGCCGCGAAGCGGGCCGACACGGTTGCCGCACCTCCCTTCAGCCGATATGAACGCCGCGACCGAACCTGAGATGGGCTCGGCCGTTGTCTCAAGCCATTCTGATCAAGACGGACCCGGCGGAGCGAAGCATGGCGAACAGGAGCCAGACGGCAGCGGACCACTCCGGCAAGCGCGTCTACCTTTTCGGCGCTGGCAGGACGGACGGCGCGGCCGACATGAAGAACCTGCTCGGCGGCAAGGGCGCGAACTTGGCCGAAATGGCGAGCCTCGGCCTGCCGGTGCCGCCGGGGTTCACCATCACCACCGCCGTCAGCACCGACTACTACCGCAACGGCAAGCGCCTGCCAGAGGGGTTGAAGGCCGAAGTGGAGGATGCACTCGATCACGTTGGCAAAGCGGTGGGTGCGCGCTTCGGTGACCGCGCCTCACCGCTGCTGGTGTCGGTCCGGTCGGGCGCACGCGCGTCGATGCCGGGGATGATGGACACCATCCTCAATCTCGGCCTGACGGACGAGACAGTAAAGGCGCTGGCGGCCAAATCGGACAACGCGCGCTTTGCCTACGACAGCTACCGCCGCTTCATCCAGATGTATTCGGATGTCGTGCTCGGCGTGGATCACGGCGTGTTCGAGGACATCCTGTCGAACCACAAGAACCTGAATGGCTTTTCGCTCGACACGGATCTGTCCGCCGACGACTGGCAGGAGATCATCGCTGCGTACAAGGAGGCGATCGAGCGGGAAACGGGCAAGCCGTTCCCGCAGGACACGCAAGAGCAGCTGTGGGGCGCGATCAGCGCTGTGTTCAGCTCCTGGCAGAACGACCGCGCCAAGACCTACAGGCGCCTGCACGGCATTCCTGACAGCTGGGGCACGGCCGTCAACGTGCAGGCGATGGTGTTCGGCAACCTCGGCGATTCTTCCGCTACGGGCGTTGCCTTCACGCGCAACCCCTCGACCGGCACGCGCGAGATTTACGGCGAGTTCCTCGTGAATGCGCAGGGTGAGGATGTGGTCGCCGGCATTCGCACGCCGCAGCCGCTTACCGAAGCTGCGCGCAAGGAAGCGGGCGAGGAGGCCCCCTCGCTGGAAGCGCTGATGCCGAAGACGTTTGGCGAGCTGAAGCAGGCCTTCGCGAACCTCGAAAAGCGCTATCGCGACATGCAGGACATCGAGTTCACCATCCAGGACGGCAAGCTGTGGATGCTGCAGACGCGCTCCGGCAAGCGCACTACCAAGGCAGCCCTCAGGATCGCGGCCGATATGGTGAAGGAGGGCTTGATCAGCGAGGAGGATGCGGTGTTGCGCATCGAGCCCTCCGGCCTCGATCAGCTCCTGCATCCGAGCATCGACCCGCAGGCCGAGAAAACAGTCGTCGCGCGAGGCTTGCCGGCCTCTCCAGGCGCTGCCGCCGGCGAGATCGTGTTCGACGCCGATGAGGCCGAGGCGATGCGCGGGCGCGGCCGCGAGGTGATCCTGGTGCGCGTGGAGACGAGTCCGGAGGACATCCACGGCATGCACGCTGCGACGGGTATCCTCACCGCGCGCGGCGGCATGACAAGTCATGCGGCCGTTGTTGCGCGCGGCATGGGCCGGCCGTGCGTGTGCGGCGCAGGCGCGCTGCGCATAGACTACGCGGCCGGCACGATGCGCGTGGGCACGGAAACCTTCAAGAAGGGTGACATCATCACCATCGACGGCGGCACCGGTGAGGTGCTCAAGGGCCGCGTGAAGATGCGCCAACCGGAGCTTTCCGGCGATTTCGCGACGGTCATGGAGTGGGCGGACAAGGCTCGCCGGCTCGGTGTGCGCGTCAACGCCGATACGCCGCGCGAGGCCCGGCAGGCGCGCGAGTTCGGCGCGGAGGGCATCGGGCTCTGTCGCACCGAGCACATGTTCTTCGACGAGAGCCGCATTCTCGCCATGCGCGAGATGATCTGCGCCGACGACGAGGCCGGCCGCCGCAAGGCACTCGCCAAGATGCTGCCCATGCAGCGCTCCGACTTCGAGGAGCTGTTCGAGATCATGGCCGGGCTGCCGGTCACCATCCGGCTGCTCGATCCGCCGCTGCACGA
>CADEEC010000294.1 GCA_902826255.1 uncultured Hyphomicrobiales bacterium
CCCCAGTTATGCAGAAGCACAGGCGACTGATCCCGCAGCGACAGCTCCTCGACGAGGACCTGGACGCGGTGTGTTCGGATCTCAAGGCGGAATTCGGCGCCATGTCCGGCGGTCGCCTTCTGGTGACAGGCGGCGCCGGCTTCCTCGGCTACTATCTCGTGCAGGCCGTCTTGCACTGGAACGACACGCGCGCGGCCGGCAACAAAATCGACCTCGTCGTCTACGACAACTACGCTCGCGGGGTCGCACCGTGGCTGGAGGAACTTTCTGTCCGTGACGACTTGCAACTCCGCCGTCACGACATGATCGAGCCGCTGCCCAAGGACATGGGGCACTTCGACTACATCGTTCATGCCGCGGGCATCGCGTCGCCGATCTACTATCGCGCCCAACCCCTGAAATGCATCGACGCCAACATCAACGGCCTGCGCAATCTCCTCGACTATGCGGTGGCGGAGCGTGCCGCTGGCCGGCCGCTGAAGGGTTTTCTGTTCTACTCGTCGAGTGAGATCTATGGCGATCCTGCAGCCGATGCCATTCCCACACCTGAGACCTACAGAGGCAATGTGTCGTGCACCGGCCCTCGGGCCTGCTACGACGAGTCGAAGCGCTTCGGTGAAACGCTGTGCGTCGTCTACGCCAAGCACGAGGGCGTTCCGGTGCGCATGGCGCGGCCCTTCAACAACTATGGCCCCGGCCTCAAGATCACCGACGGACGCGTGATTCCGGACTTTGCCCGGGATGTCTTCGCCGGTCGCGATATCGTCATGCTCTCCGACGGCAGCCCCAAGCGAACGTTCTGCTACGCCACCGATGCCATCACGGGCTACTTCAAGGTTCTGGCGCGCGGGCGCGACGGCGAGGCCTACAACATCGGCATCGACAGCCCCGAGATTTCAATGGCGGAGCTGGCAGAGCTCACCGTGCGCGCCGCCGCCGATGTCTGCGGCTACCGCGGCAAGGTCGTGCTGGGCCGCAGCAGCGAGACTGACTACCTGGTCGACAATCCAAACCGCCGCTGCCCAGTCATCGACAAGGCACGCTCGGAGCTGGAGTATGATCCGAAGGTGACGATTGAGGACGGTATCTACCGCTCTCTCATCTGGTACAGCCACAACCGGACCGCGGCGCAGGCATAATGAAGGTTTCAATTGTCGGCACGGGGTATGTGGGCTTGGTCACGGGCGCCTGCCTTGCCGAGACCGGACACGATGTGGTCTGCGTCGATGTCGACCAACGCAAGGTCGACATGATCAATGAGGCGCGTGCGCCCATTCATGAGGCAGGTCTGCCCGACCTGTTGAAGCGCAACGCGGGCCGGCGGCTCACAGCGACGACGGACCTGGCTGCGGCAGTCGCCGCAACCGACCTGACATTTATCGCGGTCGGGACGCCGGCTGGCGAAGGGCGCATCGACCTCACCTTTGTAGAGCGTGCCGCCGCCGAGATCGGCGCTACGCTGCGGAACAAGCCTGGCTACCACACCGTCATAGTCAAGAGCACCGTGGTGCCTGGTACGACGGTCGGCGTGGTGCGCCGGGCGCTGGAAAGCGCGTCGGGCAAGGCGGCGGGCGAAGGGTTCGGCCTCGGCATGAATCCCGAGTTCCTCACGGAAGGGACAGCCGTGGCGGATTTCTCGCATCCCGACAGGCTGGTGCTCGGTGGCGTCGATGCGCGGACGCACGAAATCCTCGGCCGGCTCTATGCCGGCTTCGATGAAGCCGTGCCTCGCATCTTCACCAACCCCACCACCGCCGAGATGATCAAGTATGCTTCCAATGCGGTGCTGGCGACCATGATCTCCTTCTCGAACGAGATCGCGCGCCTGTGCACCGCAGTCGGCGGTGTCGATGCCATCGAGGTGATGCGCGGCGTGCATCAGGCCGCATACTTCACCATGCGGCGCGACGGAGAGCGGCTGACCGCCCCTATCGCCAGTTTCCTCGAGCCGGGTTGCGGGTTCGGCGGCAGCTGCTTGCCCAAGGACGTGACGGCACTCATCGGCCAGGGCCGGGACATGGGGTTGGGGCTCGGGCTGCTGCAGAGCGTGCTCGATATCAATCGTGAGCAGCCCGGCGAGGTGATGCGGCTGATCGGCCGTCACTTTGCCTCGCTGCAGGATGTTCCCGTCACGGTGCTTGGTCTTGCCTTCAAGCCCGATACCGATGACGTGCGCGAATCCCCGGCCTTTCCCATCATCCGGGCACTCAAGACCCAGGGCGCTCGGGTGAGCGCCTATGATCCTGTCGCGCGCCCAACCGATCACGCGGACATGGCCGGTGTCACGTTGGCCGAGTCACTGGCTGCCGCGGTCGAGGGCGCGGAGATTGTCGTCCTCGTCACGCGTTGGACGGAGTTCTCGCAGCTGTCCGGCTTGTTGGGTAAGCTGGGCCGGCGCCCCCTGGTGGTCGATGGTCGCCGCGTGCTCGATCCGGACGCCTTCGCGCTCTACGAGGGCATAGGGCGGTAGGCTATCCGCCCCTCTGATGTTGCGCCCTTGACCGAGGATTCCTGATACGCCCATTGGACGAAGGGGTGGAAGCTGACATCGTCTTAACCGGTCTTGCTGTACGGCCCCGGGGGTGGCTCCGGCCGGACCGCTAACGCAATATGCGGCCTGACTATTGTCCATGCCTGCCACTTGATGTCTTGTCATCCTTGGCGTTTCCTCGGGCGCGGGAATTCAATAGGTCTTCTAGGAACGACTCCGATGAATGGAATACCGACATCCGGACCAGAACTGCGTGCCGGTGAGTGGGTGCAGGTTCGGTCCAAGGAGGAGGTTCTCGCGACACTCGACGCGAACGGCCGGTTGGATGAGATGCCGTTCATGGAGGAGATGCTGCAGCACTGCGGCAAAACCTACCAGGTCAGCAAGCGGGCTCATAAGA
>CADEEC010000295.1 GCA_902826255.1 uncultured Hyphomicrobiales bacterium
GCTAGTCGAGAACAAACTCTTCACCGCCAGCTTCGCTTTCTAAAGACGAGCCGGGTCGCTTCCTGTTTGGTCCAGCAAGCGGCAGGACGACGCTGTGGATCCCGGTGACTTGGGTGACCATCTCGGGCGTCCGGAAAACCGCAGCAGCCCATTCTTTCGCGACGGCCGCGCCGGCGCCGAGAAAAAGCCCGAGGGCAAGACTTCCGCCGAGCACCAGGATTGATTTCCTGGAGCTCTTGTGGAGCGGCGGGGTCGCCCGGGTGACGACGCGAACGTCCTGTATGCCGATCTCCTGCGCGTGCGCTGCGCTTATCTCTTGGAATTTCTGCAGAAGGCTGACGTAAAGGGTGCGCGCGGATTCCGATGCGCTCTCCAAGTCACGCATGGACACCTGCGCCAGGGTTCGCGTCTTTGCACCCGCAATCAGTCGCTCTACGTTTGCTGAAAGCTCGCGCTCTCGTACCTTGGCATTCTCATAATCGCTTTCGGCC
Organism: uncultured Hyphomicrobiales bacterium; assembly: GCA_902826255.1. Lineage (GTDB taxonomy): Bacteria > Pseudomonadota > Alphaproteobacteria > Rhizobiales > Hyphomicrobiaceae > AWTP1-13. The sequence goes on from CADEEC010000295.1 coordinate 492, forward strand.
AGGCGTTCGCCTTCCGCTCGGATGAGATTCCGCAGCACTTCCATGCGTTCTTGAATTTTCAGCAAAGCATTGTGGCCCGCCGCCACACGCGGCCCGATCTCCGTTTGCTTGGCGGCGAGCTGAAGGAACTCGGCACGGAGTTTGTGGATGATGCTCTCCGGGGGGAGATTGGTTGCACCTGGAATCTCGCTGGCGTCATTGGTGGACCGGATGCGATCCAACCGTTCCTTGGCTTCGGCAGAGGCCAGCCGCGTTCTTGTCAATTCTCCGGTAACATTCAGCAGCTCGCTCATGAGCTGGTCAAAAATCGGCAGACCTTTTTCACCGGAGGTCACCAGATTGTTCGCTACCTTGTAGTTTTGCAGCGCCTGGTCGGCTTCCAAGGCTTGGTCTTTCAGTTCTACTAGGCGCTCCTGAAGCAGCTGGTTTGCGACCTTGAGCGAGGTTGTCCGGGCTTCCTGGTTGGCGGCCACGTATGTGTCGGCAATCGCGTTCGCGACGGTCGCCGCTTTCTTTGCGTCCTCGGATGCGAACGTGACGGTGATGACGTTGGCTACATCCGCCCGGTAGACGGTCAGACGCTTGAGAAACACGTCTACGGCAATACGCTCGAGCCCGGCGTCATTGCTGGCAGCAGGGCTGGAGGTCTTGCTCTCCCCGGCTATGAACGGCCTCAAGATGCTCTTCCACGACGCGTTGGGGCCGATGGCATTGGAAGGACCAACAAACTCCGGATCGTCCATCAGGTTCAGCGACCGGACCAATGGGACGACCCAGCTCTCAGAAGTAAGAAAATGGACCGGTGTCGCCAGGTCCATATGGTCGAAAATGGGCTCAGTGATGAGCTTGTTGGTTTGCAAATATCGATGGACACCTCTGTCGACGAGGATAGTGGCGGTGCTCTGGTACAGCGACGGGACGGTTGAGATATAGAACGCCGCCAGCGTGAGGCCGATCAGGCAGCCAAGCACCGGATACATCCAGCTTCGGCGCAAGGCGAAGAGAACATCGCCTGCCGACACCGCAGGGCGATAGGCAGCTTGCGCATCATAGCTATCCTCGCGCAGGTAACTGTCGCTGTCGTCGCGGGGGGACATTGAGTCAACTCCAGATACGGCAACACGTGAAACGAACCGGCGCGTCCGAAAGGAGGTAGATACTAGTCCTTCTTGCGGTCAGCATTCCCGAACAATGCACGATGGGGGCCATGTTCAAGAGCCGCCCCTCGAGACGGCCCGGCTGCACGCTCTCCCTGCGCATTGCCTTGCATCATACAGGCACGGCGCCGCCGACCTGAGGAATTCCATCCAAAGCGTTGACGGCCTGCGTGCCGCCGGCCGTAGGGGCTGTTCCGCCCTGGGACGATGGGCGGAAGAACGTGGGCCGGCTGTGCCACTCGAGGCTCGCTTTGAGGTTAACCATACACAGGCTGCAAGGCTGTTCCCTGCCCGTGCGATGGATATACATCAATCAGTTGCTATGTGGCACTGGGGGCACAGTGGAGGGGGTATCGCGTTGTTGTCTGCTGTCAATCCATTGGCGTGCCCTAGCAGACTCTGTGCTCAGACTGTACCTTGCAATGACAGGGGGATGCCTTGGCTTGCTAGAATTCATGCTCGCCGGTGCTGCTTGAGGTTATTTCTCGAAGCACCGTCAAGAGTTAGATGCCAAAGCATGGTCTGCAGTTCAGTTGCGTTAGAGAGGACAATCGACCTTCGCTGATTCGCGGGTGAGTTCGGCGTGCTCGCGACATCGGCATCTCCGTGTGGAGAATGCATGAGAGCCCGTGGCGGAATCGTCTGCACAGGTGTTGCCCTGCTGTTGGTAGGGTGCACTGTTCTGCCTGCGAGCGGGCCGAACTATCGCGCAATTGAGGACGGCGCAGCCGCGTCACTCCTTTCTGAGCCGCGCCACATTGCCTTTGATTATGTCCTCGTCGATATCAATCGACCCGTCCTAGACAATGTTCCGCACGTTAGCCCCGACTCCTTTTTTAGGAGCTTTGGCCGTGCGAGGAGACCCGCGCCGCTGATCAGAGTGGGTGTGGGAGACCTGGTTCAGGTCACGATCTTCGAATCGAGCTCAGGCGGCTTGTTCGTGCCTGTAGAGGCGGGGACTCGCCCCGGCAACTTCGTGACGCTGCCTGTTCAGGAAGTGGATCGCTCAGGCACGATCAGCATTCCGTTCGCCGGCCAGATTACGGCCGCTGGGCGGACATTGCCTGAGATACAGCGGGACGTTGAAAAGCGCATCTCCAGCCGGGCGATCGAGCCGCAGGTGATCATCACCCTGCCTGAGAGGAACGCCAGCGAAGTTACGGTTGTCGGCGATGTGATCAACGCTGCCAACAAGATCAAGCTGCGGCCGGGCGGT
>CADEEC010000296.1 GCA_902826255.1 uncultured Hyphomicrobiales bacterium
GTACGCCATCATCGTGCGCGAATCCTTCCCCATGCGCCTCGCTGGCACCCTGGTCGGCCTGGTGATCATGTCCACCATTCTCGGTATGGCGCTCGGCGGCTGGATGTCCGGGGCAATATTCGATTACACCGGGTCGTATTGGCAGGCATTCGCCAACGGCCTCGCCTGGAACGTCTTGAACGGTACCATCGCGGTGTTCCTGCTGCTGCGGCGCCGGCAGATGCGGCTCGCAGCCGCCTAGGTAGGCGCACGCTTAGGCGCGGCAAAGGCCGCCAAGGTCACAAGCCCCAGGAGCGTGATGCCCGCGATCACCAGGAACGGCATCAGATAGCCCCGGTTGATCTCATAGAGGAGCCCCACCAGCGCCGGGCAACCCGCCACACCCACCACCGTGATCATCTGGCTCGTCGCGTAGATGCGGCCGTAGTCGCGGGTCCCGAACCGCTCCACCAACAACAGCGGATGGATCATCAGCGAATTGCCGATGGTGACGGCGAACAGTGCTGTCGCCGCCAGGATCAGAGCCGGACCCTGAGCCAGGGCGAGAACCGCCAGCGAAAAAGCCTGAACCGCCATCAGCATCACGCCGAATTTGTACGAAGAGATCCTGAGCAGCAGAGCTCCGCCAACCAGCCGTCCGATCGTGCTGCCTGTCGCCAGAACCGCGAGGGCGACGGCCGCCGTCTGCGCGCTTTCGCGCGTCAGAACGAGCCGGTAAAGATGTGCGATCGCACCGACCTGCGCTCCGAGCAGGAACAGGTAGGCCGCCGATACCGCAAGGAAATAGGCGCTACGCGTGGCCTCCGCATAGGACGTCGACGGCTGCGGCGGCGCCTCCGACATCTGGGCCTGACTCAATCCGTCCGGCTGCAGCCCCATGGATTGCGGGCTCGGACGCAGCACGAGCAGGGTTATGGGTACCAAGCCGACAAGCATGCCCAGCGCCATCCAAGGCGCCGCGGCGGCAAGTCCGTAGCGCTCTATCGACAGCGCGACGATGGGCGCCACCAGTATCCCGCCAAGGGACAAGCCGGTCGAGCCGATGGAGAAAGCGAGTGACCGGCGCACGTTGAACCAGCGCGCGAGCACGGTCGTCACCGGGACGAGGCTCATGGCCCCGTGCGCAAAGCCGAACACGATATGGAAGGCGAACAGCTGCCACGCCTCGTACAGGTGCCCAACGAACGCCAATGCGCCAGCAGCGATCACCGCGTTGATAGCGATGACGCCGCGCGCGTCCCAGCGGTCGACCAGGCGTCCCGAAATCAGTCCGCCGATGCCGCCGGCAACAAAGAAACTCGCGGTCGCCGCGCTGACCAGCGCCACGGGAAATCCGCGCTCCGACACGAAGGCCGCAAGCAGGATGGAGAGGTTGTAGAAGGCCAGACCCGAGGTGGTGGTCGTGATCACCAAGGCCGCCATCACCACGTACCAGCCGTAAAAGACGCGGCCGTGCGGCGAGGACATTGGCTTTTCCGATGTGCAGGAGAAAACGGCGTGGCGCAGGCTAGATGGGCCAGGCAGGGAAAGCAACGCATGCGCGTCAACCCGCGCCTTGGCAATTCCAGGAGCGCGCTTATCTCCTGGCAGGATATTGGATTATCGAGATCTTGCCTCTAGACTCTGGTGCGTTCGGAGAACCCATATGAGTGCAGCAAAAACCGTCGCGCTGATCGAGCGCTACTACGCGGCTTTCAACGCAGGCGACAGCGAGGCAATGCTCGCTTGCGTGAGCGAAGACATCGCGCATGACGTGAACCAGGGCAGTCGCCGTATCGGCAAGGCCGCATTCCGAGATTTCTCGAAGCTCATGGAGCGCTGTTACGCCGAGCAGCTCGAGAACATCGTCATCATGGCCAGTCCCGACGGCGACCGTGCAGCCGCCGAGTTCGAAGTTCTCGGGACCTACATCGAGACCGACAGCGGCCTTCCCCCGGCACATGGACAAACTTACCGGCTGCCTGCGGGCACGTTCTTCGAGGTCAAGGATGGCCTCATTTCGCGCGTCACCACGTATTACAACTTGGCTGACTGGCTGCGGCAGGTCGCGGGCCCCACCCCTGAACAAACCTCATGACGGTTCGCGTCGTCCCATTCACGGGCGCCGATATCGCGCCGCTCCTGCCCGAAATCGCGCGCCTGCGTATCACGGTCTTCCGCGCTTGGCCTTACCTCTACGACGGCACGCTGGCCTACGAGGAAGCTTACCTGCGCAAGTTCGCCGCGGCCCCGGGGGCCGTGATCTCGGCTGCGTTCGACGCCGACAAGATGGTGGGCTGCGCGACGGCCGCGCCGCTCGATCAGGTGGAACCTGAGTTTGCCGCGCCGTTCGGAGCACGCAGCATGGACATTGCCCTGATTTTCTATTGCGGCGAGTCTGTCCTGCTCAGCACCCATCGCGGCCACGGCATCGGCCACGCCTTCTTCGAGCATCGCGAGCAACGGGCGCGCGATCTTGGGGGCTTCACGCACAGCACCTTTTGCGCCGTCGCGCGGCCATCGAACCACCCCCTGAAGCCGGCGGACTACCGTCCGCTCGATCCGTTCTGGACGAGGCGCGGCTACGCCAAGGTCGAGGGCATGACGACGGAATTCACCTGGAAGGACATCGATCAGCCGCAAGAGACTGCCAAGACCATGCAGTTCTGGATAAAGGCGCTGTGATGGCCAAGGTTCGGGTCGCTGCCGCCCAATACCCGCTCGATGCCTTCGATACGCTCGCCGCCCATCGCGAGAAGCTGGCGCGCTGGACTGCGGAGGCCGCCGCGAATGGCACGCAGCTTCTGGTGTTTCCCGAGTATGGCGCCATGGAGTACG
>CADEEC010000297.1 GCA_902826255.1 uncultured Hyphomicrobiales bacterium
GCAGCTTGTCGGCCACCACCCACGGCAGCAGCTCGTCGATCCGGTTGACCGGATGGTCGGCAATGCGCTCGAGCACGTAGCGCAGATAGGCCTGGGGATCGATTTCGTTGAGCTTGGCCGTACCCAGCAAGGTGTAGATCACCGCCGCGCTGTGGCCACCGGCGTCCGAGCCAAAGTGCAGGTAGTTCTTGCGCCCGATCGCCACCGCGCGCAGCGCGCGCTCGGCGATGTTGTTGTCCGCCTCAATACGGCCGTCGTCCACGAAACGGTTGAGCGCACGCCAGTTGTTCAGGCTGTAGCCGATGGCCAGCGCCATGGAGGACTTGGCCGATAGCAGCCCCAAGGTGTCATTCAGCCAGCCGTGCATCTCCTGCAGCAGCGGACGCGTTCGCGCCTGGCGCTGGCGACAGCGTTCATCGGGCGGCTGGCCCCGGATGTCAGCCTCTACCGCGTAGATGCGCGAGATCCTCTGCAGCGCCTGGTGCGCCAGCGTGCCAGGCGCGCGGTGCTCGTGTTGATGGATGTCGAAGTACTTTCGCCTCGCGTGCGCAAGACACGCCGCCTCGATGATGCGGCCGTCCCCGAACAGGGCGTTGTAGCCGGCAAAGGCGTCGACTTGCAAGATGCCTTTGTAACTGGCCAAGTGCGCGCCCGGGTGCTCGCCCTTGCGGTTGGCCGAGTACTGGAACCACACCGCCGCAGGCGCGTTGTCGGCACTGGCCCGGTCGTCGCGCACATAGACCCACAGCCGTCCCAGGTGCGCCTTGCCCTTGCCCGCGCCCAACACCCGCGTGGGCGTGTCGTCGCTGTGCACCTTGGCCGCTCGTAGTACGTAGTCACCAATGGCGCGCGCCAGCGGCGTGAGCAGGCGGGCGCTGCCAGCCACCCAGTCGGCCAGCGTTGAGCGCTCCAGCATGACGCCCTCGCGTGCGTACATCTGGCTTTGCCGGTACAGCGGCAGGTGATCGGCGTATTTGCTCACCAGTACATGGGCCAGCAAGCCGGCACCGGCCAGGCCGCGTTCGATCGGGCGGCTCGGTGCGCTGGCCTGGTGGATGGTGCGGCAGCCCGTGCAGGCGAGTTTCGGTCGCACGTGGCGCGTTACATGGAAGTTGCCAGGCTCGTACTCCAGCACCTCCGAGATGTCCTGGCCGATCTCCCGCAGGGCCACGCCGCACGCCGCGCAGCTGCATCCTCCCGCCGGCTGGTGCATCACGATGTTGCGCGGCAGATGGTCGGGCAACTCGCGCTGCGCCGAGCGGCCTTTGGCCTTGCGACTGCGCCGGCCCACTTCAATGCCGGTGACTTTGGATTGGAGCGGCTCGTTGGCCGCCACCGCTGGCATCAGGCCAGCGTTCATCAACTCCAGTTGCCCGTCATGATCGAGCTTCTCACTGGCGCGCCCGTAGCGCATGCGCTTGAGATAGCTCAGCTCCAGATTGAGCTTGTCGATGGTCAGGTGCGCGGTCTTCAAGGCGCCGCCCTGTTGCTCGACCGTTTTGGTCAGCGTCTCGATCTTGGCCAGCAACAGCGCATCCGTGGTCATGAGGCATGACTTTGCCTGTCATCAAACATCCTCGCCACAGGACTCTCCCTGTCAACCAACCCTCGCGTGGTGCGAGGCAATGGCCTATGCCGCGCGCTGCGGCTGCCAGGTGCGTGTGGGCATGCGCCAGTCGATTCCCTCAAGCAGCATGGACAGCTGCGCCGGCGTCAATGACACAGCGCCGCTGTCGGCCAGGGGCCAGACGAAGCGGCCTTTCTCCAGTCGCTTGGCAAACAGGCACAGGCCCTGGCCGTCCCACCACAGCAGCTTGACGATGTCGCCGCGCTTGCCACGAAAGACGAACACGTGACCCGAGAAGGGCTCCTGGGCCAGCGCGGTTTGCGCCAGGCCCGCCAGGCCGTCGAATCCTTTGCGCATGTCAGTCATGCCCGCTGCCAGCCAGACCCGCGTTCCGGCGGGCAGTCCCATCATCTCAGCGCAGCCAGGATTTGCACGACGCTGCGCAACTCTTGAGGATCGAACCCGGCTGGCACGCGCACGGTGGCGCCGGCCAGGCTCAGCTCGATGGGCGGGCGTTGCGCGCGAGGCGTGGCGTTCATCGCGCCGCCAGAGCGTGTCACCGCAGGCGCTGTTTGGACAGTGACCGGCAGCATCGTCGCCGAGCCGGGCCGTGGCAGCCATTTTCGGATCACATTGGCATTGATGCCGTGACCCAGCGCTATGGCCGATACCGATGCTCCCGGCACCAGGCACTGCGCTATGACTTCGCTCTTGAATTCGCGAGCATAGGTGCGCCGCGTCTTCCCCGTGTGCGGCGTCGCTGCCGGCACTCTAATTTTGGCGTCCGCTATTTTCATGGTGGACGCGATCTTTATCTCGCTTGATCATCTCCGCAAGGGTGTACTCGTCGGACGCTTACGTCGTACCAGTTCAATCTCATTCAGATGCTTGATGGGAGTCTGTACGTACCCGGCCCCCGGCGCCGACAGCCCGCCCACCCGCCCGCGGCCACCATGCAACGAAACAAGGGAAGTTGGAAAAGTCCAAGGGAGGCGCGGGAGAAAGCGCACGCGCGGTGTGGGAGGCGAGCCCCAGCGCACGCCATGGGAGGTGAAGGAGCGGCGCAACGCGCCCCTTCCTTTTCGTAGGGTGTGCAGCTTGCTGCGCACCCTTCCCCGCGAGCTATTCCGGGGCGGTACGCAGCGGAGCCGCACACCGGCCTGCCCCTCATCGCCCCGGCGTCGACTACCCGGTGAAGGCAGGCCTCGCAGCTAGATGCGCCACACGGCGATCACCGCCACCGTGAACA
>CADEEC010000298.1 GCA_902826255.1 uncultured Hyphomicrobiales bacterium
CTGGCGCTCAATCGGTTGTCCCGGCTGGGATTAATGCCCATGTCTGGGTCAGCGCCAGAGCCTGGGCGCGTTTGCGATAGCCCGTGGACTCTGGCATTTCTAGGCTCCGGACCTTGCCACGCGGAGGCAGTCGCGATCATGCCGAAGAACACCGTCAGCCTCGATGACAAGTACGCGCTGGACGAGACCCGGCAGATCCTGACCGGGACCCAGGCCATCGTCAGGCTGATGCTGACGCAGCGGGCGCGCGATGTGAAAGCCGGGCTCAACACGGCCGGCTATGTCACCGGCTACCGCGGCTCGCCGATCGCCTCCCTCGAGTCTGCAATGCTTCGCGCCCGCGGGCTGCTGGAGCCGAACCACATCAAGTTCATGGCCGGCCTCAACGAGGACCTGGCCGCCACCGCCCTGTGGGGCTCGCAACAGGCCGAGCTGCGTGGCGAGGGCAAGTACGACGGCGTGTTCGGCGTCTGGTACGGCAAAGGCCCCGGCGTCGACCGCACCGGCGACGTTTTCCGCCACGCTAATCATGCCGGCACCTCAAAGAACGGTGGCGTGCTCGCCCTGATGGGCGACGACCATACCTGCGAAAGCTCGACCAGCGCGCACCAGTCCGAGTTCGCCTTCCTCGACTACATGATGCCGATCCTGAACCCCGCGGGCGTGCAGGAGATTCTCGACTACGGCATTCTCGGCTTCGCCCTCTCGCGTTATGCCGGCGTGTGGGTCGGCATCAAGTGCGTGAAGGACAACATCGAGGCGACCTCCACCGTCGACGGCCGCATCGACCGCATCCAGGTCAAGATTCCGGATGACTTCACGCCGCCGCCCGGCGGGCTCAACATTCGCCTCGGCGACCAGGCGCTCACCAAGGAATCCCGCCTGCACGATTACAAGCGCCCCGCCGTTCTCGCGTTCGCCCGCGCCAACAAGCTCGACAAGATCATCACCAGCGGCGGCCCTGCGCCCAAGCTCGGCATTATCACCACCGGCAAAAGCTATCTCGATGTTCGCCAGGCCATGGACGAGCTCGGCATCGACGAGGTGCGCGCCAATGAGCTCGGCATCCGCGTCTACAAGATCGCCATGACGTGGCCGCTGGAACCGCAGGGCGTTCTGAAGTTTGCCGAAGGCCTCGACACCATTCTCGTTGTCGAGGAGAAGCGCGCCCTGATCGAAACGCAGGTCAAGGAGCAGCTTTACGATCTGCCCAATCGCCCGCGCGTCTACGGCAAGAAGGACGAAAACGAGCAGTGGCTGTTCCCCGCCAAGTATGCGCTCGAGCCGACCGACATCGCCATCAAGCTCGGAGAGCGACTGATCCGCTATGGCGCTGGCGACGATATCAAGGGCAAGGTCGCCGACCTGAAGCGCCTCAAGGGCAACCGCCCCGAGACCGCGGAAGCCATCACCCGCATCCCTTACTTCTGCCCCGGCTGCCCCCACAACTCCTCGACCGTGGTGCCGCAGGGCTCGCGCGCCTACGCCGGCATCGGCTGCCACTACATGGCGCACTGGATGGACCGATCCACCGAGGGCTTCACCCAGATGGGTGGCGAGGGCTCCAACTGGATCGGCGAGGCGCCGTTCTCCAAGACCGGCCACGTCTTCCAGAACCTCGGTGACGGCACCTACATCCACTCCGGCAGCCTTGCCATCCGCGCCGCGCGCGCCGCCGGCGTGAACATGACGTTCAAAATTCTCTACAACGACGCGGTCGCCATGACCGGCGGACAGACGCTCGACGGCGGCATGACCGTGTCGATGATCCTCAAGCAGGTGCTGGCCGAGGGCGTCGAGAAGGTCGTTGTCGTCACCGACGAGCCCTTCAAATATCCGTCCGGCTTCATTCCGCAGGGCGTGCCCGTCTACGACCGCCGCGATTTGCAGAAGGTGCAGAAGGAGTTGAGGGAAGTCCCCGGCGTCTCCGTCCTGCTCTACGACCAGACCTGCGCGGCCGAGAAGCGCCGCCGCCGCAAGCGCGGCATGTTCCCGGATCCCGACAAGCGCGTGTTCATCAATCCCGCCGTGTGTGAAGGCTGCGGCGATTGCGGCGTGAAGTCGAACTGCGTCGCCGTCGTCCCGCTCGACACCGAGTTCGGCACCAAGCGCGCCATCGACCAGTCGGCCTGCAACAAGGACTTCTCCTGCCTCAACGGCTTCTGCCCGAGCTTCGTCACGGTCAACGGCGCCAAGGTCGCCAAGGCCAAGCGCCCCTCCGGCCAGGCCGGCGTCACCGGCATGCTGACAAGCCTGCCGGAGCCGAAACTGCCGTCATTGGATCACCCTTACACGATGCTCGTCACGGGCGTGGGCGGCACCGGCGTCGTCACCATCTCGGCCATGCTCGGACAGGCCGCACATCTGGAGGGCAAGGGCTTCGGCGCCATCGACATGACGGGTCTCGCGCAGAAGGGCGGCGCTGTTGCCTGCCACATGCGCGTTGCCAAGGATGTCGAGCAAATCCATGCGATCCGCGCGGGCGTTGCCGGCGCCGACCTCGTTCTCGGCTGCGATCTGGTGGTGACGGCCTCCAACCTCGTGCTGGAGACCATCAAACCCGACCACACGGCGGTGATCTACTCCGACTACGAGATGTCGACCGCCGACTTCACGCGCAAGGCCGACCTGCGCGTGCCCGGCCCCGCCTTGCGTCATGCCATCGCCGAGCGTGCTGGCAAGGCACCTTTGCATCACTTCGATGCGCACACGGCCGCCGTGAAGCTGTTCGGCGACTCCATCTCCGCCAACGTGTTCCTGCTCGGCAGCTACACCTTCGGCTGCCACGCGGCGCGGCAC
>CADEEC010000299.1 GCA_902826255.1 uncultured Hyphomicrobiales bacterium
CTGCGGCCGATGCTGAAAGAGACACCAGTAACGGCTTTGAGGAGGGTGCGTTCCTCGCCTTCGAGCACGCGGTTGAGCCAAGGCTTGGAGACGTCGAACACGCGTGAGAGATCGCGCGCTTCCACCAGTGCGCCGGTCATGCGTGAACTCCGGCGTTCGCTGCGTAGAGCCAGCAGGCGGCTTCCGAAGCGCCCGCTGGCAAGCGTTCGGGGCGCTCCTTGCGGCAGCGATCGAAGACCTCGCTGCAACGGGGGTTGAACGCGCAGCCGCTCGGGATGGCGGTGAGGCGCGGCATGGAGCCAGGAATCTGCACGAGCCGCGGGATGCGGCGGCCGGTGGCCGGAATGGCGCCCATCAGTCCCTTTGTGTAGGGGTGGCGCGGGTTCTGCACGACGTCGCGAATGGGGCCGATCTCGACGATGCGGCCGGCATACATGACCGCGACGCGGTCGGCCGTTTCCGCGATCACACCCATATCGTGCGTGATCAGCATGACGGCGGTGCCGCGCTCCCGGCATAGACGCTTCAGGAGCGCGATGATCTGGGCCTGGATCGAGACGTCGAGCGCGGTCGTGGGCTCGTCGGCGATCAGAAGGCCCGGTTCGGCACACAGCGCCAGTGCAAGGACGACGCGCTGGCGCATGCCCCCCGAGAACTCGTGCGGATAGCTGTCGATCCGCTCGCGCGCGCCCTGGATGCCGGCTTCCTGCAGCAAAGCGATCGCCTGCTCACGCGCGTCGTGCTCGGAGACGTCCCGGTGCGCGCGGATCGTTTCCACGATCTGGTCGCCGATCTGGTAGAGTGGATTGAGGCTCGTCAGCGGGTCCTGGAACACCATGCCTATGCGGCGGCCACGGATCGCGCGCATGGCCTGGGGGCTCAGGTTGTCGATCCGCTGTGCGCCGAGCCGGACCTCGCCGGAGAGGATGCGGCCCGGCGGCTCGATCAACCCGATCACGGCGGCGCCGGTCAGCGACTTGCCGGCGCCGGATTCGCCCACGACGCCCAGCACCTCGCCGGCCGCGATCTCGAAGGAGACGCCATCGACGGCGACGAGCGTGCCCCTCCGGGTCGGAAACCCGACCTTGAGGTCGCTGACGGCGAGGATAGGCCCGGGCATCCGCCTATTTCGCGGCCACGAACTTGATGAACACCGTGTTGTCCGGCGACACCGGGATATCGAGGCCCTTCTTCATGCCATAGGCCAGCATCTGATGATGCAGCGGGATATAGATCGTCTCGCCGTGCACGACGTTCCAGACGCGCTGAATGGTGGCGTTGCGCTTGGCAATGTCGATCTCGGAGGTCAGGCTGCGGATGGCCGCATCCATGTCGGCATTGGAGTAGCGCGTCGCGTTCCAGCTGCCGTCGCTGCCGCTGCGTGTATTGTACAGGAATGAGAAGATGTAGTGGGAGTCGTAGGTGGGTACGCCCCAGCCCACCATGTAGAACTCCGTTTCCGGGGGCGTCTTCTGGATGAGCGTGAAGTGTGGTCCGCGCGGTTGCGCGACCAGGTTCACCTTGATCCCGATTTTGGCGAGCATCGCCGCGCTGGCCTGGCAGATGCCTTCGTCGTTGATATAGCGATCATTGGGGCAGTGCAGTGTGATCTGGAAGCCGTCGGCATAACCGGCTTCCTTCATAAGTGCCTTGGCTTTGGCGAGATCGACCTTGGGCAGCGCGTCCAGCGCCTTGCTGTAGCCGTTGACGAACGGCGGAGCGATCACGCCTGCGGGCACGGATTGCCCGCGCATCACCGCGCGCTTGATGCCGTCGCGGTCGATCGACATGTTGATGGCCTGGCGCACGCGCTTGTCGGCGAACGGGTTCTTGCCCTTGACGTTGGAGGTCTTGAGCTCGGGTGAGCTGACGTCCATCCCAAAGAAAATCGTGCGGTTCTCTGGCCCGAAATTCACCTTCAGATTTGCGGATTTCTGCAAGCGCTCGATGTCCTGCACCGGCACGTCTTGTACGAAATCGACCTCGCCGGACAGCAGCGATGCGACGCGCGTGGCGTCGGCCTTGACGGCCACGTAGATGATGTCGGAGATGCCGAGCGGCACCTGGCCCTTGCCCCAATAGGCCTCGTTGCGCTTGAGCACGGTCTGCACGTCTTGCTGGCGCGAGACAAGGGTGTAGGGGCCGGTGCCGTTGGCGTTGCGGACCGCGTGGTTGTCCTTCTTGCCCTTGTAGTCCTGCACGGTGATGGTGTTGTGCTCCTCCGACCATTCCTTATCCATCATGAACAGGTTGGTGAGATTATTCGGGAGCAGGGGATTGGGACCCTTGGTCTTCACGTGCACCGTGTGGTCATCGACCTTGATCACATCCTCGATGGAGGTGAGCAGGCCCTTCATGTCGGAGGTGGGCTGCTGCGCACGCTTGAGGGAGAAGACGACGTCATCGGCGGTGAACGCGTTGCCGTTGTGGAACTTGACGCCCTGGCGCAGCTTGAACTCCCACACGGCGGGGTCTGCGGTGACCTTCCAGGAGACGGCGAGCGTGGGATGGACCTTGCCGGCCGCGTCGCGGATCAGCAGCGGCTCGTAGAGCTGGTGCATCAGGTTGTGCGTCGGGCCCTCGTTCTGGGCGTGCGGGTCGAGCGTCAACGAGTCCGCGGTGCGGGCCCACTTCAAGGACCGGGCGTCGGCGGCCGCGACGGCGAGCACGATGGCGGCAACTGCCGCGAAACTCCTGAACATGAAGCGCGTCAGCATGAGGACCTCCATTGGCATGTTGGCCGGATATTACCGGAGCTTTGGGTTGAGTGCATCGCGCAGCCAGTCGCCTAGT
>CADEEC010000300.1 GCA_902826255.1 uncultured Hyphomicrobiales bacterium
CAAGTCTCGAGCTTGGCGCAGAACGGGCTCAAATTCGGGACCCCGAATCTTCTCGGAAACTGGAACAGCTTGATGGGTGAGTGCAGGGCGTTCGTCATGGGCTCGCTCCTTCCGCAGCAGCGGTCTGAGCGAAGGCCTGCAGGAGACGACCCCAGTCGCCGGTCGTGTCGAAAATATTACGCATCTCGTCGCGACGCGCCCCGTAACGATCGAGCCGGCGATGCTCCAGCTCCACACGCGTGGCGTTCTCTCCCTCGGCACTGAAGCGCACCTCGAGCTCCGTCTTGAGCGCGGGATCGTACTGCCAGTCGGCATTGATGTCCCAAGAGAGCACGAGGCGCGATGGTGGTTCCCACGCAAGGACTGAGCCCCACTGGCAGATGGTGCCATCCTCGCCGCGCTCGTACCAGCGGCCTCCTATGCGCGGCTCGATCAGTGCGTCCACCGCCTTGGCTTTGCCAATCTTGTAGTTGGCCAATGGCCACCAGGTGCCCATCTTCTCGGTGAATACGCGCCACGCGATCTCCCGTGGCGCGTGCACGGTCACGACCTTGTGCACGCTGTTTGGATCGACATCGCCGGATCTCGTCTGCGGCGTCATCGTGCTTTCCTTTCCTTGGCTACTTTCTCGGCTGCCGTCTTGAATGCAGCGAGTGCTTCATCCCAGAAGCCGTCGAGCCAGCTACGAAGTGCTTCGATGCCTCGCGTGTCGACCGCATACAATCGTCGCGTCCCCTCGGCTCGCACCACGAGGAGCCCGGCATCCCTGAGCACCTTCAGGTGCTGCGAAACCGCGGGCCGGCTCACATCCATCCCGTCGGCAATCTCCCTCACCGAGCGGGCGCCATGGCGCAGGCGCTTGAGCACATGCCGGCGCGTGGGGTCGCCCAAGGCATCAAGGGCTCGTTCAGCGCTGGTCATCATGGGCGTTGCATGTTGCTTCTGGACCGATAGTTGAGCTTGTGCTCAGCTCGATGCAGCGTAAGTATGCACTAACGGTAAGTCAAGACGAACGGATAGGTCAAGTATCTGTCGGCAAAGCGCGCCAGACGCACTCGGTTTAGTGCTTGAGGCCGGCAACGGCCAAGGCTCGCGCAGGCAGCACGAACGAGCCGTCTGCCTGCACGTTGCCAATCCGGCTGCGAATTGTCCGCTCCAGCTCACCGGCCGTCTCACGATTGAGGGTAGCGGCAAAGGCGGACGTCGGCGTCGCGCCGGCGAGGAATGGCTGCCAGTAGTCGTCGAAGGAGCAGAAGTGCATGGCAAGCTCAAGGGGTGCCACTCTCACATTGCGCAAGCCCGCGCGGGTCCAATGCTCCGCCAAATCCTGCAGCGTTGCTCGCTTGATCGGGTTGCCCTGGGCTCTGCGGCGGGCGACCTCCGTGTGTGCCAGAGCCTCGGCTGCGCTCCAGAACAGCGACTGCATCGGCAGGCCGCCGTCGAAGTCCCACTGGCAAGCCGCTATGCAGCCGCCTGCGCGTGTCACGCGCGTCATCTGGAAGAGTGCTTGTCCGGGGTCGTCCAGTTCCTGCAAGACCAGAAGGGCAAGCGCAGTATCGAACTCTGCGTCGCAAAAAGGCAGGTCCTCCACTGCGCTCGTTTGAAACACGGCACGATGGTCGCGCACTTCCTGTCGAGTGAACGCAACATACTCCGCGACGGGATCGACACCCACAACGCGGATATCCCTGCTGACCGATAGCAGCGCGGCGCTCAGGCTTCCCGTGCCGCAGCCGACATCAAGGACGCGCTGCCCATCCTCGACCCCCGCAAAGTGGATGAACAGCGGCGCCAAGCGAGCGCTCCAGCGGCCCATGAAGCGCTGGTAGGCGGCCGGATTGGAATAGCCCATGGCGGCGGTGCTCCGGTGGCTGAACCCTTAGATGTTCCGGGCTGGCAGACAGCTGACGAGTGCTCCCCGTCCCCCAAATCTCACCTGATCTCCACAGGGAGTCCCGCAGCCTTCCACTCCGGGAGACCGTCTTCGAGCCTGCGCGCCTTGAAGCCGAGTTTCCTGAGCTGCGCGACCGCCTCGAACGACATCACGCAGTAAGGACCGCGGCAGTAAGCGACGATCTCAGTCTTGCGGTCGAGCTTGGAGAGCTGACGCTTGAGCTGGCTCAAGGGGATGTTGCGAGCCCCAGGCAGGTGACCGAGAGCGAACTCGTCCTCCGGCCGCACGTCGAGCACAGTGACCAAGCCCAGCTTCATACGCCGGGTGAGCTCGGCGCGCGATACGGCCTCCAGCCCATCACGCTCGTGGAAGTAGCTACGCAGGATGCGCTCAACTTCGCCGACGTTGCGCTCGGCCACCTTGTGCATGGCTGCCAGCATGGTCAGCACAGCGTCATCCGCAAGACTGTAGAGAACAAACTTCGCATGCCGTCGGGCCATCACGAGCCCCGCGCGGCGCAGATGCTGAAGGTGCTGGGAGGTGTTGGCGACCGAGAGCCCGGCGCGTTCCGCCAGCGACTCCACGCTGCGCTCACCCTGAGCGACGAGCTCAAGGAGCTCAAGGCGGTGCTCGTTGCCGATCGCCTTGCCGAGGGCGGCGAACTGAATATAGAGGTCACGTTTTGGGCTACCGCTTGACATCTGGGCCTTCATTCCTTAATCATTCAAATGATATATTGAATGATATCTCTTGCCTCGTCAAGTTGGCGGCGAAGCAAGTGCGGAGGCAACGAGGCCGCTGTCTTTGACGGGTAACGACGCGTCGGATCGGAGAGGCGACTTCCCCATGGCTGATTTGCTTCTCGCGCACGAGCCGCTTGTCCGACTTCTCGCTT
>CADEEC010000301.1 GCA_902826255.1 uncultured Hyphomicrobiales bacterium
TGCGCGAGACGACGACGCGCGTGCTGGCCTCGCTCACGCCGCGCGAGGAGCGCGTCCTGCGCATGCGCTTCGGCATCGGCATGAACACCGACCACACGCTGGAAGAAGTCGGCCAGCAGTTCTCGGTCACCCGCGAACGCATCAGGCAGATCGAGGCCAAGGCGCTACGCAAGCTGAAGCATCCGAGCCGCAGCCGAAAGCTGCGCTCGTTCCTGGATAACTAGGTTCGTTACCAAGCTGCACACGGCGGGCCGAGCTGGCCTGCCGGTCGGGCGTCCTGCAATGATCCGTGGCCTCCGGCAGTTCGAGCAGAGCCGTCAGAAAGTTGCCTCGCGCCGCCGCTTTGCCAGCCGCATGGCGAACGCAGTCGGCTTGTGGAGCGCGTTCGCGTTTGCAGGCCTGCTGATCGGCATGGCCGGCTACATGCTCACCGAGGGCATGTCGGCCACCGATGCCTACGTCAACGCCGCCATGATCCTGTCGGGCATGGGCCCCGTCACCGAGCTCAAGACCACGGCCGGCAAGCTGTTCGCCGGTACCTACGCGATCTTCTCCGGGTTGTTCCTCGTGATCGCTGCCGGCTTCATCCTGGCACCGATCTTCCACCGCGTGCTGCATCGTTTCCATGTCGAAACCCGCGCGGACAAGGACTGACATGGCGCCGCCCCGCCTCTACCTCGCCGGCCCCGAAGTCTTCCTTCCCGACGCCGCCGCAGTCGGCGCCGCCAAGGTCGCGCTGTGCGTAAAACACGGGTTCGAAGGCCTGTTCCCGCTCGACGCCGCGCTCGATCTTTCCGGCCTCGCCAAGCCCGCGCAGGCCCGGCGCATCTCGGAAGCCAACGAGGGCCTGATGCGCTCCTGCGCCGGCCTGATCGCCAACCTGACGCCGTTCCGCGGTGTCTCGGCGGATTCCGGCACCGCCTTCGAGGTCGGCTTCATGCGCGCGCTCGGTCGCCCTGTGTTCGGCTACAGCAACGTGCTGGCAGGCTACGTGGAGCGCTCACGCGCCTACCGCGCCGAGCATCGCACGCAACCCGACGCTGACGCGGCCGATGTCGCCATCGAGGATTTCGACGGGGCGGAGAATCTCATGATCGAACAGGCGATCGCCGCTTTCGGCGGCCGCATCGAGCGCGCGGCCGCGGCGCGCGGGCATGCGATGCGCGACCTCGCCGGCTTCGAGGCCAGCCTGCTGCAGGCCCGCAGACATTTCCGGCTCTGATCCATGATTATCTACGTCGATGCCGACGCCTGCCCCGTGAAGGACGAAGCCGTCCGCGTCGCCGAGCGGCACGGCATCGAGGTCCATTTTGTCTCCAACAGCTGGATGCGCCTGCCGGAGGGGCCGCTCATCAAGCGCACGGTCGTCGCCGACGGCCCCGACGCCGCCGACGACTGGATCGCCGAACGCGCCACCAAGGGCGACATCGTCGTCACCGCCGATATTCCACTCGCGTCGCGCTGTCTGAAAACGAACGCGCGCGTGATCGGCAACACCGGCAAGCCGTTCACGGAGGCTAACATCGGCCAGGCGCTGGCCATGCGCGACTTCTCCCGCCACCTGCGCGAAACCGGCGAAAGCAAAGGCTACAACGCGAGCTTCACGCGCCAGGATCGCTCCCGCTTCCTGCAAGCGCTGGAAGAAGCCGTGCAAGCCATCAAGCGCGGAAGCTAGCGCGACCTATCTGTCATCCCGGCCGCAGCGAAGCGAAGAGCCGGGACCCAGGGTTGCAATTGACGAGCGTTGTCTTCGTGGCCCTGGGTCCCGGATACGCGCTTTGCGCGTTCCAGGATGACAAAGGTTGGTGGGTCCACTACGTCCGCGACACGCGCATGCGCCAGCCGAGCGCCACGAACAGCACCACCACGACGCAGAACACCACCTCCATCCACCCGATCGTTTCGCCGAGCAGCAGTGATGCCGCCAGCAGCGTGACAAAGGGTTGTAGAAGCAGCAGCTGGCCGATGCGGGCGATGCCGCCCAGCGACAGCCCCTTGTTCCAGGCGAAGAAACCGAGGAACTGGCTGAACATCGCCACGTAGAGAAATCCAACCCAGGCCGCGGCCGACGCACCCCAGTTGATCGGCGGCGCGAGGACGACGAACGCCAACAGCAGCACCGGCGCCGACATCACCAGCGCCCACGAGATCACCTCCCAGCCGCCGATGCGGTGCGACATCTCCCCGCCGAGCGCGTACGCCATCGCCGCCGACAACGCTGCGGCACCGAGCAGCAGGTCGGCCCAGTGCAGATCGGCCGCGCCGCCGCCCGACAGCACCGCATAGAGCGCCGCTGCCGCCGTGCCCGCGATCCCGCATGCCCAGAACCCGAGCGACGGCCGCTCGCGCGCCACCAGCACGCCCGACATCGCCGTCAACAGCGGCAGCGCCGCCAGCACGACGGCGGCGTGCGAGGCCGGTGCGTACTGCATGGCCAGCGTCATAAACAGCGGGAAGCCGATGATCGAGCACACCGAGAACCAGAACAGGCGTCCCCAGTCCTGACGCTGCGGCGCGCGCGGACGCGCGATGACCAGCGTGATGGCCGCCAGCGCCGCGGCCAGCAGCGCGCGGCCGAGCGTGATGAACACCGGATCGAGCTCCAGCACTGCCACACGCGTCGCCGGCGTCGTCAGCCCGAATACCGTAACGCCCATGAGACCCAGCACAACGGCTTGGCGCTGGCGGCGCGTGGGGCTGTCGAGGGGCATCTTGGAGGTGTCTTTGCGGTGTGCTTGGATATGCGTTATGGCGAGTCACGGTGCTC
>CADEEC010000302.1 GCA_902826255.1 uncultured Hyphomicrobiales bacterium
TGATGTCGAAGCCGGCTTCCCGCGGGTAGCCGTTGGCGACGCCGCCGAGCGAGCACACGATTTCGCGCAGGGCGCGGTCGTTCATGTCCATGACCCGGCGCCAGGCGACGCGGCGCGTGTCGATGCCGAGCTCGTTGCCCCAGTAGATGTGGTTGTCGATCAGCGCCGAGAGCAGGTTGTGCGCAGTGGTAATGGCGTGGAAGTCACCCGTGAAGTGGAGGTTCATGTCCTCCATAGGCACGACCTGGGCATAGCCGCCGCCAGCCGCACCGCCCTTGACGCCGAAGTTCGGGCCGAGGGAGGCCTCCCGGATGCAAACGATCGTCTTCTTGCCGATGCGGTTCAGGCCATCGCCGAGGCCGACCGTCGTGGTGGTCTTGCCTTCACCGGCAGGCGTCGGGTTGATAGCGGTGACGAGGATGAGCTTGCCGTCTTTGCCACCCTTCTTCGAGGCGATGAACTCGGCGGAGATCTTCGCCTTGTCGTGGCCGTAGGGCAGCAGATGCTCCGACGGAATGCCAAGCTTGGCGCCAATCTCCAGGATCGGCTTCTTCTTGGCTTCGCGCGCAATCTGGATGTCGGACTTCACTGTCATTGCTTCCCTTCCTGCGCCAACTGCGCGCGGTGTTTTTGAACTACGCTGCCGGTTTTGCGACCGGATTGTCGAATACGTCGCCGGCCTTCACACCGGCCGCCTTCGCCCACTCGGCGGCAGTGACCTTCTTGCCGTCGGCACCACGCACGCGCTTGGCGAGAACGGCGCCCCCGTTGGCGGCAATCGTCATGCCCTGATCATCGATCGACAGGATCGCACCCGGCGCTCCGCTGCCGGCCACCTTGGCGCTGTCGAAGATGTCGACCTTGTTGCCCTTGATGGTGGTCCAGGCCCCCGGCGCCGGGTTGGCGGCGCGGATGATATTGTAGAGGTCGGCGGCGGGCTTCGACCAGTCGAGCTCGGCCAGATCCTTCTTGAACCAGCTCTCGTAGGAGCCGTCATCGAGGTTCTGCGCGTGCTTGAGCTTTACACCGGCACGCACAAGCTCCAGGCTTTCCAGCATGGCGTCGACGCCCATGGGGAACAGCTTCTTGAAGTAGACGTCACCCAGAGACTCGTCCGGCCCGATCTCGACCGACTTCTGGATCAGGATCGGCCCCTCATCGAGACCCTCATTTGGCCAGAAGATGGTGAGGCCGGTGTGCGTCTTGCCCATCGCGATCGGCCAGTTGATCGATGACGGCCCGCGATGGGCCGGCAGCAGCGAGGGATGATACTGGAACGTCCCCAGCCGCGGTGCGTCCAGCACCGGCTGCGGCACGAACAGCAAGACGTATGCCATCATGCATACGTCCGCGTTGAACGACTTCATCAGCTCCAGCGACTCCGGAGTCTTCCAGCTCTTGGGCTGGTGGACGGCGAGGCCCTTCTCCTTGGCGAATACCTTCAATGGGTCTTCGGGACGGCCCGCCTTGTCCGGCGCGCAGCATACCGCCACGACGTTCTCACCCCGCTCGAGCAGCTTTTCGAGCACGGCCTTGCCAAAGGCCTCCTGCCCATGAACGACGATACGCATGTTTTGCATCTCTCTGATGATGTGGCGCCCTCGCCCGCAACGGGGCGAGGGGATTGTCACTCGGCGGCCTGTTTCTTCACCGCAGCCGTCGCGCCGGCCTGGGCAAGGCCCGAAATCTCATCGGCCGAATAGCCGAGCTCGCGCAGCACCTCGTCGGTGTGCTCGCCGAGGAGCGGAGAGCGGGCGACGTCCGACGGACTCGCGGACAGCTTGATCGGATTGCCGACCGACAGGTACTTGCCGCGCGTCGGATGATCGACCTCCACCATGGTGCCGGTGGCGAACAGCGACTTGTCTTCGCTGAGTTCCTTCATCGACAGGATCGGCCCGCACGGGATGTCGAACTCATTGAGGATGTCCATGGCCTCGAACTTGGTCTTGGTCATGGTCCACTGCTCGATGCGCGCGAAGATCTCGTTCAGGCGCGGCAACCGGGCCGGCGGCTTGGCATAGTTGGGATCGGTCTTCCAGCCGGGCTCGCCGATCACGTCGCAGATCGCCTCCCAAACCGGGGCCTGGGTGATGAAGTAGATGTAGGCGTCGGGATCGCTCTCCCAGCCCTTGCACTTGAGGATGCGTCCCGGCTGACCACCACCGGAATCGTTGCCGGCGCGCGGCACGGCTTTCCCGAACGGGATGCCCTCTCCGAACTGGCTGTATTCCTTCAGCGGTCCGTGCGCGAGGCGCTGCTGGTCGCGCATCTTCACGCGCGCCAGGTTGAGCACGCCGTCCTGCATGGCGCAGGTGACGCGCTGGCCCTTGCCCGAGTGCGTACGGTGATACAGCGCCGTGACGATACCGAGCGCCAGATGCAGGCCGGTTCCGGAGTCGCCGATCTGCGCGCCGGTCACAAGCGGCGGTCCGTCACGAAAGCCGGTGGTCGAGGCCGATCCGCCGGTACACTGCGCGACGTTCTCGTAAACCTTGCAGTCCTCGTAGGGACCGGGGCCGAACCCCTTCACCGACGCGTAGACCATCTTGGGATTGAGTTCCTGGATGCGCTCCCAGGTCAATCCCATCCGATCCAGAGCGCCCGGCGCAAAGTTCTCGACCAGGACGTCGCAGGTCTTCACCAGCCGCTCGAGGATCTCCATCCCCTTCTTGTTCTTGCTGTCGATGGTGATGGAGCGCTTGTTGTGGTTCAGCATCGTGAAGTAGAGGCTGTC
>CADEEC010000303.1 GCA_902826255.1 uncultured Hyphomicrobiales bacterium
ATCTGGGCAAGACCCTGCACGAACAACAGCGCCTGGACGAAGCCGAAGCCCAGCTGCGCCGCTCTATCGAACTGGCGCCGGACGACGCGGACACCTGGAACAACCTGGCGAACACCTTCACCCACCAGGGCCGGCCGATCGACGCCGTGGCCGCCTACCGGCACGCGCTCACGCTCACGCCCAGCCATGCCCCGGCGCACAACAACCTGGGCAATGCGCTGTGCGAACTGGGCCTGCTCGACGAAGCCGAGGCCTGCTACCGGCAGGCCCTGGCGATCCGGCCCGACTATCCGGGCGCCTGGAGCAATCTGCTGTTCGTCGCCAACTACCATCCCGACAAATCTGCGGCCGAGATCTTCCGCACGGTCCAGGCCTACGGTCGACAGTTCGACGCGCTGCATGGACCGCAGCACCCTGCGCCGGCAAGCGCCGGCAGCGGCGGGCGGCGCCTGAAGATCGGCTTCGTGTCACCCGACTTCAGGGCCCACACCTGCGCCTATTTCAGCGAACCGCTGCTCACCCACCTGGATCGCCAGCGCTTCGAGCTCTACGCCTGCGGTGTCGAGCTGGCCAACGCGTTCGGCGAGCTGACGGACGCCGGCGAGCAGCGCTGCCGCCTGGAGCACGAGATGGCGGAGAAGCAGCGCATCTACGGCGAACGCTATCCGATTGATGAAGACTTTCTCGCCGCTCTCACCCACATGCCGCCCGCAAGCGGCGCCGCAATGGGCTTTGATCGGCTGGTGATGCTTGCGACGGGCGCTGCCAACATCGAGCAAGTCATCTGGACACCGCTTGCGGATGCCAACAGCTGAAGCCGGCAGCCGTCAGCTCTTTGCGCTTAGAACAATTATAAACTCCAAGTTTTGCGAAGCTGCACCGCCCAAACTATTCTTGACAAGCGCACTCGACTTTACTCCTAGTGCGTGAGCCCAGGCCGCGCACTCGCTTTGCGCATTCTGCCGGGCCCGCAACGCTTGCGGACAAAAAACAGCACGAGGGCAATCCGCATGTCTCAGCGCACCGTACCGGGTCTCGCACGGGCGGCGTTCACAGCAATCGTATTGGGCTGTGTCGCTTCGCCCGGTCTCGCCCAGGGCGAGGTCAACATCTACTCCTATCGCCAGCCGCAGCTCATCAACCCGCTGCTCGAGGCCTTCACCAAGAAGACCGGCATCAAGACCAACGTCGTCTACGCCGCTGCCGGGCTCAATGAGAAGATCGCCGCGGAGGGCTCGAACAGCCCGGCCGATCTTCTGTTCACGGTCGACGCCGGGCGATTGTCGGAAGCCAAGGATGCCGGCCTGACGCAGCCCGTTACCTCCGCTGCTCTCACGAGCGCAATTCCCGCCACCTTCCGCGACCCGGACAATCACTGGTTCGGTCTGACCATGCGCGGCCGCGTGATCTACGCAGCAAAGGAGCGCGTCAAGCAGGACGCCATCACCTACGAGGAGCTGGCGGACCCGAAGTGGAAGGGCAAGATCTGCACGCGTTCCGGCCAGCACGTCTACAACACGTCACTGTTCGCGACGATGATCGCCAACAAAGGTGAGGCGTTCACCGAGACGTGGCTCAAGGGCCTGAAGGACAATCTTGCGCACAAGCCGGCCGGCGGCGATCGCGAGCAGGCCCGCGACATCCAGTCCGGCAAATGCGACCTCGCCATCGGCAACACGTATTACATGGCGCTGATGGAGACCAACGAGAAGAACCCGGAGCAGAAGCAGTGGGCAGCGGCAATCAAGGTGCTGTTCCCCAATGCCAATGACCGCGGCACCCACGTCAATATCTCCGGCATGGCGTTGGCCAAGAACGCGCCCAACAAAGCCAACGCCATCAAACTGATGGAGTATCTGGCCTCCGACGAGGCGCAGAAACTCTACGCGGAAGCCAACAACGAGTATCCGGTCAGCCCGAAGGTGCCGGCATCGGCGATCGTGCAAAGCTGGGGCAAGCTGAAGGCCGACCCGCTGCCGCTCGACAACATTGCCAAGTATCGCAAGCGGGCCTCAGAGCTCGTCGACAAGGTCGGTTTTGACGCCGGTCCCGGCAGCTAGAGCAGAAACCGCCAAGATTTGAATGGGGCCAGTTGGACGGCCCCGGTTCATTCCCGTGTGCCCGCCAACCTCCATCTTGGCGGGCACCGTCGTTTCAACAGCCCGATTCCGCCTGGCGCTAAACAGCTGCGGCTCCCGCACGCCTTGTTGCATCTGCGAACCGCGTGATAAGAGGGCCAGCGCCCAAATCGGCGCGATCACCCAGTCAAGAGCGGACCCATGGCGCCTTCCCAAAGCATTTTTACGGCCTCCCTGCAGCAGAGCGATCCCGAGGTTGCCGGCTGGGTCGGCCAGGAACTGAAGCGCCAGCAGGATGAAATCGAGCTGATCGCCTCAGAGAATATCGTCTCGCGCGCCGTGCTGGAGGCGACCGGCTCCGTCCTGACCAACAAGTATGCCGAGGGCTACCCCGGCAACCGCTACTACGGCGGCTGCCACTACGTCGACGAGGTCGAGACGCTGGCGATAGAGCGCGCCAAGAAGCTTTTTGGCTGCAAATACGCCAACGTGCAGCCGCACTCGGGCAGCACGGCGAACCAGGAAGCGTTTATGTCGCTGATGCAGCCGGGCGAGACCTTCATGGGGCTCTCGCTGGCCGCCGGTGGGCACTTGACGCACGGCTCGCCCGTCAATCTCTC
>CADEEC010000304.1 GCA_902826255.1 uncultured Hyphomicrobiales bacterium
CCCGACGACAAGGGCTTTTTCGGCCTGTTCGGCGGGCGGTTCGTGGCCGAGACGCTGATGCCGCTCATCCTCGACCTGGAGCGGGCCTACGATGCGGCCAAGCGCGACCCGGCTTTCAAGGCCGAGCTCGCATCTTTGAATACCACCTACTCGGGACGGCCGAGCCCGCTCTATTTCGCCGAGCGCCTCACCGAGCACCTGCGCACGTCGGCCTCCGGCCGCGGCGGCGGCGGCGGCGGCGGCGGCGGCGCCAAGATCTACTTCAAGCGCGACGAGCTCAACCACACCGGCAGCCACAAGATCAACAACTGCCTCGGCCAGATCCTGCTCGCCAAACGCATGGGCAAGACGCGGATCATCGCCGAGACCGGCGCCGGCCAGCACGGGGTGGCGGTGGCAACCGTGTGCGCACGCTTCGGGCTGCCGTGCGAGATTTTCATGGGCGCCGTCGACGTCGAGCGCCAGAAGCCCAACGTGTTTCGCATGAAGCTGCTGGGCGCCAAGGTGAATGCGGTCACCTCCGGCGCGCAGACGCTGAAGGACGCCATGAACGAGGCGCTGCGCGACTGGGTGACCAACGTGCGCGACACCTACTATTTGATCGGCACGGCGGCGGGCCCGCACCCCTATCCGGCCATGGTGCGCGACTTCCAGTCGATCATCGGCACCGAGGTGCGCGAGCAGATGCAGGCAGCCGAAGGCCGGCTGCCCGATACGCTGGTGGCGTGCATCGGCGGCGGCTCCAATGCCATCGGCCTGTTCCACCCCTTCCTCGACGATGAAAGCGTAAAGATCTACGGCGTGGAGGCCGGCGGGCGCGGCATCGATGTGGAGAATGGCCATTGCGCCTCCATGACCGGCGGCAAGCCGGGCGTTCTGCACGGCAATCGCACCTACCTGCTGCAGGATCGCGAAGGACAAATTCTCGAAGGCCATTCGATCTCGGCGGGGCTGGACTATCCCGGCGTCGGGCCGGAGCACTCCTGGCTCAAGGACACCGGCCGCGTGAGCTACGTTGCGATCACCGACAAGGAGGCGCTGGAGGCCTTCCAGCTCTGCACCAAGATCGAGGGCATCATTCCGGCGCTGGAGCCGGCGCACGCGCTCGCCTACGTGAGCAAGCTGGCGCCGACGCTGCCGAAGGACAATCTTCTGGTGATGAACATGTGCGGCCGCGGCGACAAGGATATCTTCGCCGTCGCCGAGCATCTCGGAATGAAGATGTGACGAGCCAATCCCGTATCGATCGCCGCTTTGCGGCTTTGAAGGCCGAGGGGCGCAAGGCGCTCGTCACGTTCGTGACGGCGGGCGATCCCGACCCTGCCACTGCCAAGGACATCGTGCTCGGGCTGCCGGCGGCCGGTGCCGACCTCATCGAGCTCGGCATGCCGTTCTCCGATCCGATGGCCGACGGACCGGCTGTGCAGGCCTCTTCGCTGCGCGCGCTGAAGGCCGGGCAGACGATGCAGATGACGCTCGATCTGGTGCGCACCTTGCGCAAGACGGACCAGGACACGCCGATCGTGCTGATGGGCTATTACAATCCCATCTATGTCTATCCGAGCGAGCGCTTCCTGGACGATGCCGCTACCGCCGGCGTCGACGGCCTCATCGTCGTCGACCTGCCGCCCGAGGCCGATGAGGAGCTGTGCATCCCGGCCATGCAGCGCGGCCTCAATTTCATCCGCCTGGCGACGCCGACGACAGACAAGGCGCGCCTGCCGGCCGTGCTGACCAACACCTCCGGCTTCCTCTACTTCGTCTCCATCACCGGCATCACGGGATCGGCGGCACCGGACACACGCGTGGTGCACGCCCAGGTGGCGGATATCAAGCGCGCCACCGACCTGCCGGTGGCCGTGGGCTTTGGAATCAGGACCCCCGAGCAGGCCCGGGCCATTGCGGCCGGCGCGGACGGCGTGGTGGTCGGTTCTGCACTGGTCGATGCGATACGTAACAGCTTGGACGAAAAAGGGAAATCGACTGGAAAAACGGTTCCCGCCGTCTTAAGTATCGTCAAGGGCCTGTCCCAGGGGCTGCGGGGCGTGTAAACCCTGCCCCGAAGCATTACCTACAACGAGGTTCTGAGGTTGGTTAGGAAGAGCGCCGTGCGCGCAGGTCCGGGGGCGGGGGTGGAGTCTTTGGCGTGAACTGGATCAGCAATTACGTCCGGCCGAAAATCCGCAGCCTGCTGCCGTCGACGAAGCGGTCTGTGCCGGAGAACATGTGGGTCAAATGCCCGGAGTCCGGGCAGATGGTCTACTACAAGGACCTGGAAGCCAACCAGTTCGTCATTCCCGGCTCCAACTACCACATGCGGATGACCGCCCAGCAGCGGCTCCAGCACGTTTTCGACGACGGCGCCTACGAGAAGGTGCCGGTTCCGGGCACCGCCCAGGATCCCCTGAAGTTCCGCGACGGCCGCAAGTACACCGAGCGCCTCAAGACGGCCAAGGCCGATACCGAACTCGACGACGCCGTTCTCGTCGGCCTGGGCAAGCTCGACGGCCGCGAGGTCGTGATGGCGGCCCAGGACTTCCGCTTCATGGCCGGCTCGCTCGGCATGGCGGCCGGCGAGGCGGTGGTGACGGGCATGCTGCGTGCTGTCGAGAAGGGCGTGCCCTTCATCCTGTTCGCGGCCTCCGGCGGCGCGCGCATGCAGGAAGGCATCCTCTCGCTGATGCAGATGCCGCGCA
>CADEEC010000305.1 GCA_902826255.1 uncultured Hyphomicrobiales bacterium
ACGCGAGATATGGACGCGTACGTTCGGTGCGTCGGTGTTTCGCTCGGTGCAATATGAGCGGGGCGGACTGCTGCGCGAGCGCGCCGGGCCGGTCACATTCCTGTTCGCGCTGGAAGCGTCCGGAGAGGGCTTGGCGCTGAACCTGCGCGGTGTGCGCGTTCTGGGTGTGCCGCTGCCGCGCTTTGCGCATCCCAGCGTGCGCACCTTCGAAAGCGAGCGCGACGGACGTTATTCGTTCGACGTCGAAGGCAGCCTGCCGCTTGTCGGGCTGATCGTGCGCTACGCCGGTTGGCTGGAGAGGGCAGGGCCGGCGAGCGCATAGTCGGGATGCCACTGGCCGGGATCGAGGTGGCTGAAGAGCCCGGTTTTCATGCCGGATAGGGTGCGCACCATTTCGCGGCGCAGATAGGGCACATGGCCCATCAGCGGGAAGGTGAGGTCGCGCAAAAGCGCCGCGCTGCGGCTGTCGGACTGGAAGAACGGCGTCAGCCAGCGGCTTGCGATGGCATAGAAGCGCGTGTGCGCGCGGCGCTGGATGGCGTAGGTGGCGAGCGCTGTGGCGACGTCGGCCTGCTCGCGCAGGCAGGCGGACAGCGTCGCGGCATCAATCAGCGCGAGGTTGGCACCTTGGCCGAGCTGAGGGCTGGTCGAACGCGCGGCATCGCCGAGGCAGACGATGCGCTCGCCATAGGGCTGGCGGAGGCCAGTGTCGGCGTAGGCGGCGAGCGTCATCTCATCAGGTGATTTTATCTGCTCCACGAACGGTGCCGCAGCGGGCCAAAGGCCGATGACGCGCGCCTTCCACGCCTCCAGCCCGGCCTCGCGCCACGCGGCGTAGTCGGCAACGCGCAGGCTCCAGAACAGGGCGGTGAGCCGGCGCTCGTCGCCAGGTGCGTGGCCGACAGGGAGGATGCCGATCATCACATGGCAGCCGTCGTAGCGTTGGCGCAGCTCGCCGCGATGCGGCCAGCCGGCAGGCTCCGCGACTATGCCCCAGATGGCGCCGTAGCGGCAGGGGGCGTCGTAGGCGAGGCGCATCTCGCTGCGACGCAGGGTCGAGCGCATGCCGGTGCCGTCGATGACAAGATCGAACGGTCCGTGCTCGCGTCCGTTGGTGTCGATGAGCAGCCGCTTGTCCACGTCAAGGCGGCTGGCGGCGATCTCGGTCGCCGGCACCATCGGCACCCCGAGCCGGACCACGTCGCCGTAGAGGATGCCGAACAGGGTCGCGCGGTGCATGGCGAGGCCGAACACCTTGGGGCCGATCTCGCCGTAGGCGACATCGAAGATGCGCTTGCCGGAAACCGTCTCACCCCAGAGGCGCGCGATCACCTCGCCTTGCGCAATCGCCGCGCGATCCAACCCGAGCTGGGCGAGGCACGCGAGCCCGGTCGGCTGCAGCATGAGGCCCGCACCGAGCGGACGCGGCGCCGCAAAGCGCTCGAACAGCGTGACGTGATGCCCGTCGCGGGTGAGAAAGGCTGCGGCCGCCAGCCCGCCAATGCCCGCTCCCGCAATCGCGATGTGGAGCGGCATGGCTGCCTCGTGGGCGCGTTCGGATCAGTACGAGCGCTTCTTGGGCGGTATGTAGCTGACTTCGTTGGTCATCGTGTGCGTGTGCACGGGGCGGTAATCGATGCGCACCTTGTGGGTGGCATCGTCGGCCCAGGTCAGCGTGTGCTTCATCCAGTTGACGTCGTCACGCTCGGGGAAATCCTCGCGCGCGTGCGCGCCGCGGCTTTCCTTGCGGTTGGCGGCCGCCGTCACGGTGACGGCTGCCTGCGCGATCAGGTTGTCGTACTCCAAAGTCTCGATCAGGTCGGAGTTCCACACCAGAGAGCGGTCGCTGACGGCAACGTCGGCCGATTCCTTCCACACCTCGATGATCTTGCGCTCGCCGTCTTCCAGCACAGGACCGTCGCGGAACACCGCGCAGTCGGACTGCATGATCTTCTGCATCTTGAGGCGCAGCGCCGCTGTCGGCGTGCCGCCCTTGGCGTGGCGGAACTTGTCGAGGCGCGACAGCGCCAGCTCGCCGGCATCGGCGGGGAGGGCGGCCTGCGCGCTCCCCGATTCCACGGTCTTGGCGCACTGCAGGCCGGCGGCGCGGCCGAACACGACGAGGTCGATCAGCGAGTTGGAGCCCAGGCGGTTGGCGCCGTGCACGGACACGCAGGCGGCCTCGCCGATCGCCATCAGACCGGGCACGATGTGGTCGGGATCGCCATTCTTCAGGGTGAGCATCTCGCCCATGTAGTTGGTGGGGATGCCACCCATGTTGTAGTGCACGGTCGGCAGCACCGGCACCGGTGCGCGGCGCAGGTCGACGCCGGCGAAGATTTTGGCGCTCTCGGTGATGCCGGGCAGGCGCTCCTCGATGATCTTGGGATCGAGGTGATCGAGGTGCAGGTAGATGTGGTCCTTGTGCGGGCCGACGCCGCGGCCCTCGCGGATCTCGATGGTCATGGCGCGCGAGACGACGTCGCGCGAGGCGAGGTCCTTGGCGTGCGGCGCATAGCGCTCCATGAAGCGCTCGCCTTCGCTGTTGGTGATGTAGGCGCCTTCGCCGCGGGCACCTTCCGTAATCAGCACGCCCGCACCGTACACGCCGGTGGGGTGGAATTGTACGAACTCCATGTCCTCCAGCGGCAGGCCGGCGCGCAGCACCATGGCGTTGCCGTCGCCGGT
>CADEEC010000306.1 GCA_902826255.1 uncultured Hyphomicrobiales bacterium
GGCACGGCCTGGCAGGTGAGGATGAAACCGCGCTCCATCTCCCAGGCTTCCAGCGAATAGTTTACCTTCATCTCCGCCTCGCCGTCCACGAGCTTGGCGCGGCAGGTGCAGCACATGCCGCCCTTGCAGGCGTAGGGCACGCGAATGCCGGCGGCGAGCGCAGTGTCGACGACACTGGCGCCCGGCGGCACGACGAAGCGGTGGCGGATGCCGTCGAGGATGGCGACGACCTGGGTGCCCTCGGTTGCAATCGCTTTGGCCGGCGCTGGAGCGGGGGTGTCGACCTTGGCTTGGCGATAAGCGCCGCCTGCGGGCGCGAAGAACTCGTGATGCACCTGCTCGCGCTTGAAGCCGATGTCGAGCAGGGCCTGGCGCGCATCCTTGATCATCGAGCCGGGGCCGCACAGGAACACGTGCGCGATGTCCTCGGGCCGGAACAACTTCTCCGACAGCGCTTTCACCTTCTCGCCCGTGATGCGGCCCTCGAACAGCGGCGCGCTGCTTTCTTCGTTGCGCGAGAGCACATGCAGGAGATTGAAGCGGCCGAGGTGGCGGTCCTTCAGGTCCTCCAGCTCCTCGCGGAAGATGATCGTCTCGGGCGAGCGGTTGCCGTACACGAGCGTGAAGGTCGTCTCCGGCTCGTGCGCCAGCGCCTGCTTGATCATGGCAATGATCGGCGTGATGCCGGCGCCGGCGGCGAGCGCAACGAGGTGGCGGGGGCTGCCGTCGCTGGCCGGAAGCACGAAGCGGCCCTGCGGCGCCATGCTGTCGAGCGTATCGCCGGCCGTGAGCGTCTCGTTGGCCCAGACCGAGAAGCGGCCGTCGGCAATGCGCTTGATGGCGATGCGCAGGTGCGGCTCGCCGGGGCCCGAGCAGATCGAGTAGTTGCGGCGCAACTCCTCGCCGTCGAAGCTCCGGCGCACGACGAGGTTCTGCCCAGGCTTGAACTGGAAGGCATCGCGCGCGTCTTCCGGCACCGCAAGCGTCACCGAGATGGCATCGTTCGTCTCGCGTTTGACGGCAACGATTTGGATGGGGTGGAAATCGCGCATGCCGCTCGCTCAGAGGCACTTGAAGTAATCGAAGGGCTCGGCGCAGGCCTTGCACTGCCACAGCGCCTTGCACGCGGTCGAGCCGAATTCGGAGATGCGGGCCGTATGCGTCGA
Organism: uncultured Hyphomicrobiales bacterium; assembly: GCA_902826255.1. Taxonomy (GTDB): domain Bacteria; phylum Pseudomonadota; class Alphaproteobacteria; order Rhizobiales; family Hyphomicrobiaceae; genus AWTP1-13. Next base: position 1,167 of record CADEEC010000306.1, read on the forward strand.
TCCGCATTTCGGGCAGGCGACGACCTCCTCGCCAAACAGCGCGCGCGGGCCCGACGCGCGGTTGGGCGGCGCGATGCCGAAGGCACGCAGCTTGCTGCGCCCGTCCTCGGTGATGTCGTCGGTGGTCCAGGGCGGCGAGAGCACCGTCTCCACGCGTGCATCGGGCAGGCCAGCCTCGACCAGCGCGGCCTCGACGGCGAGCTGAATGGCGAGCGTCGCCGGGCAACCGGTGTAGGTCGGCGTCAGCTTGACGACGATGCGGCCGTCGCGCTGCTCCACACCGCGCAGCACGCCGAGGTCTTCCAGCGTGAGGACCGGAATTTCCGGGTCGACCACCGCGGCAGCCGCCGCCAAAGCGCGGGACAGGTCGGCGTCAGGTCGATCGAGGGTCGAGATAGTCGGGCTCATCCTGCTCACCACGTCACGCCCGGATGCGCACGGTGGATCACCTGCATCTCCGCTAGAAGGCGGCCGAGGTGCTCGGTGTGCTGGCGTGTGCGGCCACCGGTTTGCATCCAGCCATCCTTGGGCCGCTGCAGCGTCGCCTCCCGCAGCACGCGGTGGAGGGTCAAGTCCCACGCCGGCTTGATGGCCGCGCGATCGGGGGCGATGCCCTGCGCGATCAGCGCGCGCTCGTCGTCGGACACATGAAACATCTCGCCGGTGTACATCCACAAATCGTCGAACGCGATCTGCGCACGGGCGTGGCTCTCCTGCGTGCCGTCGCCGAGCCGGATCACCCATTCCGACGCGTGGCGTACGTGATAGGCCATCTCCTTCACCGCCTTCGCCGCGATCTCCGCGAGGCGTTGATCGCGCGAGCCTTGCATCGCCTGCAGATAGGGATGCGCGAACGCGGCGTACAGGAGCTGGCGCACCATGGTGACGGCGAAGTCGCCGTTCTGCTGCTCGACCAGCAGCAGGTTGGTGTAGGCGTGCTCGTCGCGCAGGTAGGCGAGGTCGTCCTCGCTGCCGCCCTTGCCCTCGATCTCGGCGGCATATTGGTAGTAAAGCCGCGCCTGCCCGATCAGGTCGAGCCCGAGATTGGAGAGCGCAATGTCCTCCTCCAGCATCGGCGCCTTGCCCGACCACTCCGACAGCCGGTGGCCGAGGATCAGCGCGTCATCCGCAAGGCCGAGGACGAAGGAGAAGAGGCTCATGCGCGCTCACATATGCCCGACATCGTCAGGCACCTTGTAGAACGTGGGGTGGCGATAGATTTTGGTGCCCGTCGGCTCGAACATCTCGTCCTTGTCGGTGGGGTCGGAGGCCGTGATCGCGCTGGAGGGCACCACCCATAGCGACACGCTTTCCCCGCGCCGCGTGTAGACATCGCGTGCGGCCTGCAACGCCATCGCCGCGTCGGGCGCATGCACGCTGCCGCAATGTTTGTGCGGCATCCCCGAGCGGTTGCGGATGAAGACCTCCCAGAGCGGCATCGGTGTGTCGGACACGAGATTGATCCTCGGCTCAGGCGCAGCGCGGCTGCATGATGCGCTCC
>CADEEC010000307.1 GCA_902826255.1 uncultured Hyphomicrobiales bacterium
CACGGCCGCATCTCACGATCATCCTCAACGGTGGCATCGGTTCCCTCGATGAAGCAGAGGTGCACCTTGCCCATGTGGACGGCGTCGCGCTCGGCCGTGCCGCCTACCAGAACCCCTCCCTGCTGGCGGACGTGGACGGCCGCCTGTTCGGCGATACCGGGGTGCCGGCCTCGCGCCGGGACGTGATGGAAGCCCTTGTGCCCTATGCTGAGCGGCATCTGAAAGCTGGCGGCCGGCTGAATAACATCGCGCGCCACATCCTGGGCCTGTATCATGGACAGCCCCGGGCTCGGCTGTTTCGGCGGCATCTCGCAGAGAATGCCCCGGCGGCAGGCGCGAGCGCAGAGGTGCTGGCGGAGGCCATGCGCCTCGTCGAGGACGGCATACCCGCCAGGCTGCCCGCAGCGGCGGAGTGACCAGCCGGACGGCTCGCTTCAAACGGCAATAGGCACCATATCAATCGCACCCCTGGGATCATGCCGCGAAGGTTGAACAGCTTGCTTCGGTTTGCCCATGCCCTGCTCGGCGTCCTGATCAGTGCAACCCTGGTCGCCAGTGGCGTGCGCGCGGAAGGCCTGCCCCCACCCACAGGACCGGTCGCGCCGCGCGTCGCGCCGATCAACGATGACGGCCACTACCGGCAGCGCTGGTATCACGTCTCCTTCCTCGACCTGCGCGAGGACTTCCTGGAGGCCAAGGCCGAGGACATGCGCTTCGCGGTAATCTTCGAGCAGCAGGGCTGCATCTACTGCAAGCGCATGCACACCGAGGTGATATCGCGCAAGTACATCAACGACTACGTGCGCCGGAACTTCCGCATCCTGCAGCTCAACCTGTGGGGCGCGCGCGAGGTGACGGACTTCGACGGCAAGCGCATGACGGAGAAGAAGCTGGCGGAACGCTGGGGTGTCATCTTCACGCCCACCGTCGTGTTCTTCAAGGATGACCTTACGGGGCTCGACGGCAAGTGGGGGCGCGAGCTGGAAGCGACCGAGCGTCTACCGCTGAGCTTCGGCCCCGATACCTTCTACGACCTGTTCGTGTGGGTGCGGCACAAGATCTACCTGCAGGATCGCAACTTCCAGCGTTTCCACCTGGCGCGGAGCGACGAGCGCGACGCCCTCCGGATGCGGTCGAGCGAAAAGAGATAGCGCAGCACCAGTAATGGATCTGCTTGCGGCCTTGAGGCGTTCATCGCATTAGGACGCGATTGACATGGCCAAGCCTTCAGACTTCGCATCCTGGCTGATGCCGGAGACGGCGGGGCTGCGCTGTGTTGCCGGCGGTTTCTTCATCGATCCTGTGCGCGCGGTAGATCGCGCCGTCATCACACATGGCCATTCCGACCATGCGCGGCCAGGCCACGGCGCTGTGCTCGCCACCGCGGAGACCATTGCCATCATGAAGGCGCGTCTCGGCGAGCAATGCGCCGGGACCTTCCAGCCTTTGCGCTACGGTGAGCCGCTGACGATGGACGGCGTGACCGTGCGCCTCGTTCCCGCGGGGCACATCCTCGGCAGCGCCCAGGTGGTGATCGAGCATCGCGGCCAGCGGGCAGTGATTTCGGGCGACTACAAGCGCACCTTCGATGCGACGGCCGTGCCCTTCGAGCCGGTGCGCTGCAACCTGTTCGTGACGGAGGCGACCTTCGCCCTGCCGGTGTTTCGCCATGAGCCGGACAAGAGCGAGATCGGCAAGCTTCTCGCCTCGCTGCAGGCGTTCCCGGAACGGACGCATGTGATCGGGGCCTACAGCCTCGGCAAGGCGCAGCGGCTGATCGCGCTGCTGCGCGCTGCAGGCTACGACAACACCATCTGGCTGCACGGCGCGCTGGAGGCCATGTGCGACCTCTACGAGACGCAGGGGATCGGGCTCGGCGCCCTGAGGCTCGTCAGTGAAGCGACGGACAAGCTGCCGGGCGAGATCGTACTGTGCCCGCCCTCAGCGCTCAAGGACCGCTGGTCGCGCCGGCTGACCGAGCCGATGACGGCGTACGCATCAGGCTGGATGCGGGTGCGAGCGCGTGCGCGGCAATCGGGCGTGGAGCTACCGCTGGTGATCTCCGACCACTGCGATTGGCCTGAGCTGATTGAAACCATTGCTGAGACGGAGGCTGAGGAAATCTGGGTGACGCACGGACGCGAGGACGCGCTGGTGCATCAGATCACGCAGATGGGCAAACGCGGCCGGGCGCTGGCGCTGGTGGGCTACGAAGACGAGGAGGGCGAGTGAAGGCCTTCGCCCAGCTTCTCGACCGGCTGTCGTACAGCCCGAGTCGCAACGCCAAGATCCGGCTGATGCAGGAATACTTCCGCGCGACGGCGGATCCGGACCGCGGCTGGGCGCTTGCCGTGCTGACCGACGGGCTGCCGTTCTCGTTTCCCCTGCGGCGAACGCTGTCCGACTTGATGGCGCAGCGCATGGACCCAGAGCTGTTTACGCTGGCGCGGGACTACGTCGGTGATACGGCGGAGACGATTGCGCTGGTGTGGGAGCAGGCGGCCGCCCCTCACCCCAGCCCTCTCCCCGCAAGCCGGGAGAGGGTGCAGGTCGAAACCGTCAACCCGCCCCGCCTCTCCGACATCGTTGCCGAGCTGGCGCTTATCGGGCGCAACGATCTGGGTCCGCGGCTTGAGACCTGGC
>CADEEC010000308.1 GCA_902826255.1 uncultured Hyphomicrobiales bacterium
CGTTCCTTGTGTTCGCGCGGTCTTCGCGACTGTGGTCCGCGTCGAACATTGCCTGATGACCATCGACGTGCTCGGACCAGCGTGCAACCAGGATGACAACACGGACGTCGGCCTCTCTTATGTAGGCTCTGACCCTGTCGTTGAACTTCCGACAAGGATGTGCAGGCAGATCGTTTGAGCGCCATGCGTCGAAAAGGGGTGGGCAACCGCCGCGTGACGCCAGCGCCAGCGAAAGCCCACGGTTATCGGCGTAGGTACTGAAAGCCGTTACCATGGCACCCGCGTGGCTGTCGCCCCACAGCACCATGTCGGTCTTGCCGTGGTTCGGTGCACCGAACATACAGAATGCGCGATCCGTGGGCGGCCCGCTTTCACGATCGTAGCAGCCGGGAGGTAGGGAGAATCGGACTGTAGCGCGCGCCACCGTGGCTTCCACGTTGGGGCCGAAGCGTCCTGGCCAGCCGTCCTGAGCCCATCCGGCAGCCGCAATCATGGCGACAATGGCAGATGACGCAGCGAGCATGCCCGCCATATGGCCTCCGCGCGGGAGTATGCGGCGTGTGCGCACCGGCTGCTCGATCCAGTGGTAGGAGAGCGCCGCCATAGCGACCGAAAGGGCAATCGCCAATGCCATGTGAAAGTCGTTGGCGTTGAATGCTAGTGTGCGCACGGCGCCGAAGATCGGCCAGTGCCACAGGTAGAGCGAATAGGAGATGCGGCCGACGTAGACGACGGGGGCCGCGGTTAGCAGCCTCCACGCGGGGTCTCGCGAATCCGGGCTGGCGGCGATGATGAGCAAGGCGCCGGTGATCGGAAGGAGGGCGGCAAGGCCCGGAAACGGCGTCGAATGCCCGTAGAGAAATACCGGCGCGATCACCAGGACAAGGCCCGCAAGCCGCAAGGGAAGAGCGATAGCCTTCGTCTTGTCGATGACCCATGGCGTCAAGGCTAGCAGCGCACCGGCCAGCAGCTCCCAGAAACGGGAGAACGAGCTGTAGAAGGCGCGGTCGAGCAGGCCGCGGGAGATTTCAAGCTGCGAGTAGCCGAAACTCAACACCGCGAGGGCAGCCACACACCAGACCATGGCGCGGGGGAAACGCACCAGCACCAGCAGCAGGGCGGGAAAGAACAGGTAGAACTGCTCCTCGATCGCCAGTGACCAGGAATGGAGCAGGGGGTTCACCTCGGGAGGCGTCCCGAAGTAACCGGTCTCGCTCAGGAAAAACCAGTTGGCGGTATAAGTCGCAAACGCAAGCAGGCTCTTGCAATACGTGACGAGGTTGCCGCTCGTGTAGAAGGTAACGGCAAACAGCGTGGTAAAGATGAGGACCGGGATGGTGGCTGCCAGCAGACGACGCACGCGGCGCTCATAGAAACCGGTGAGGCTGAAGCGACCCTCCCGCATCTGCCTGATGATCAGCGACGTGATCAGGAAGCCCGAGATGACGAAGAAGATGTCGACGCCGACGAAGCCGCCCGACCAGTCGTTGAAATTGGCATGAAACATGACCACGCTAACGATGCAGATCGCTCGCAAGCCGTCGATATCGGGTCGATAGATGCCCATGGCCCGTCTGTCAGTGCGTGAAGCAGGTTGAAGTATGTCCTGCGATTCCTGCTACATGACAGGCAGCTTAACAAGAGCCGCGCCAGTCTCTGCCGGCACACTGCGGCCTATCCACATCAGCATCAGTTCGCAAACCGGAACAGCATCACGTCGCCGTCCTTGACGATGTAGTCCTTGCCTTCCAGCCGCATCTTGCCGGCCTGCTTGGCGGGAAGCTCGCCGCCGAGCGCGATATAGTCATCATAGGCGATGGTTTCGGCGCGGATGAAGCCCTTCTCGAAATCGGTGTGGATGGCGCCAGCCGCCTTGGGTGCCTTCGAGCCCGTGTTCACGGTCCACGCGCGGGCTTCCTTGGGCCCGCAAGTAAAGAAGGTTATCAGTTTCAGCACGCGGTAGCCTTCGCGGATGAGCGCGTTGAGGCCCGGCTCCTTGAGGCCGAGCTGCTCGAGGTATTCCTGCCGCTCCTCGGGCTCGAGCGCGGCAAGTTCCGCCTCGATCTTCGCGCAGATAACGACGCAGCCGGCGCCTTCCGCCTTCGCGCGCTCCTCCACCTGCCTGGACAGTGCGTTGCCGCCGATGGAGGCCTCGTCCACGTTGCACACGTAGACGACGGGCTTGGCGGTGAGGAGCTGCAGCTGCTGGTAGGGCCGCTCCTCCTCGGGTGTCAGCTTGGCCATGCGGGCCGGCTTGCCATCGCGCACCAGCTCCAGCGCCTTGTCGATGAGGGCGACCTGCACCTTGGCGTCCTTGTCGCCGCTGTTGGCTTTTTTCGCCAGCGGATCGCGGCGCCGCTCCAGGCTTTCCATGTCGGCGATCATCAGCTCGGTTTCCACCGTCTCGGCGTCGCTGACGGGATCGATGCGGCCTTCCACGTGCGTGATGTCGGGGTCCTCGAAGCAGCGCAGCACGTAGGCCACCGCATCGACCTCGCGGATGTGGCCGAGGAACTGGTTGCCGAGGCCCTCGCCCTTGGAGGCGCCGCGCACCAGGCCGGCGATGTCGACGAACGTGA
>CADEEC010000309.1 GCA_902826255.1 uncultured Hyphomicrobiales bacterium
GTGTGCAACAACACCAACCACTGGTTGATGGACCTCGCGACACGGCATGCGATCCCGCTCGGCAACGCCATCCTTACGGTCGAGACCGAGGCGCAGGCGATTGCGCGCGCCGAGGGCGGCCGCAAGGGCAAGGGCGGAGATGCAGCACGCGCCTGCCTGTCTCTGATCGGCCATGCGCGCGCCTTTGCGGCATCTTCGGCGGCTCCGGCCCATGCCATCAGCCGCTAAGCCGATGTCAGCCAACAAAGGCCTCTCGCGCAGTCAGGCCCGGCTTGCCGCCGTGCAGGCGCTCTATCAGATGGACCTCGCCGAGACTGATCTCGCCGAGGTGATCGAGGAGTTCAAGACGCATCAGCTTAACCCAGGCGGCGAAGGCGCGGCTGCTGGCGGCGATGCGGATCATTTTGCGCGGGTGCTGCACGGCGTCGTGCGCCTGCAGCGTGACATCGATCCGATGATCGACCAGCAGCTCGCCATCGGCTGGCGGCTGGTGCGCGTCGACGCCATCCTGCGGGCGATCCTGCGTGCCGGCGCGTTCGAGCTTATCGAGCTCACCGACGTGCCCGTCCGCGTCGTCATCAACGAGTACGTGGAAGTCGCGCATGCGTTCCTGGAGGGAGACGAATCGCGGGTGGTCAACGGCGTGCTCGACCACATCGCGCGCAAGGTGCGGCCGGGCGAGCTGCCCGAGCGGTCATGAAGAAGCCCCCTCCGCGCAGGCAGCCGCCAGCCGGAGCGCCTAGGGCTCACGCCGAAGCGCTGGCAGCCCTGAACCTGCGCCCTGAGGATCCCCTGCGCGGCGAGGACGCCATCATCGCCCTGCTCGCCCCGCTCACCGAGGGCTACCCGGGCGCCTTCGACCTCAAGGACGACTGCGCGCTGCTCGCCCCGCCGCCCGGCACAGAGATCGTGCTGAAGACCGATCCGATCGCCGAGGGCATCCACTTTCTTGCAGAAGACGCGCCCGAGGACATCGCCTGGAAGGCACTGGCGGTAAACACGTCCGACATCGCCGCCAAGGGCGCGGCGCCGCTCGGATACCTGATGGCGCTGTCTTTTCCCGACGCGCCCACTTTCGGATGGATGGAACGCTTTGCATCCGGCCTCAAGGCGGCGCAGACCGCCTTCGGCTGCCGCCTGATGGGCGGCGACACCGACCGGCGGCCGGGTCCGCTGACGATCTCCATCACGCTTGCCGGCACCGTACCGCAGAGCCGCATGGTGCTGCGGACGACGGCACTCCCCAACGACCGCTTGTTCGTATCCGGCACCCTCGGCGAGTCGGGCCTCGGCCTTGCATTGCTGCGCGACCCGGGCCTGGCCGCGGTGTGGGGACTGCCGGAAGCGGAAGCCGATGCCCTCATCCGCCGCTACCGTCGTCCCGAGCCGCGCCTGCCCCTGGCACCGGCATTGCGCCAGTTCGCGTCCGCGGCCATGGACCTGTCGGATGGGCTCATCAAGGACTGCGACCGGCTTCTGCGGGCCTCCGGCGTGGCAGGCCGCATCCAACTCGCTCGCGTGCCGTTTTCGGCTGCAGCAAAGCGTGTGGCGGCGCATCTGCCGGATGGCGAAATGCGGCTGATTACGGCCGGCGACGACTATGAGATCCTGGCAGCGGTTCCGCCCGCCAAAGCTGCCGGCTACATCGCCGCTGCCGCGAGCGCAGGCGTTGCCGTCACCGATATCGGGACAATAGAGCCCGGGCCACGTGCTCTCGTGCTGGAGGACAGCACCGGTCAGCCTCTCCCCATGCCGGACCGTCCGGGCTGGGACCATTTCTAACGGGATCGTCTCCGGACGAGCCGTTACCTGCGGCGCGATGCAGCGTTTCGATATGCTCGCTCATGTTGCAACCGCACCCCACTTTTGGCATGGTCCGCCCGGGAATCGAGCACTTTCAGCGTGCGGTCTGGAGACCGGGGCGTAGACACGGCTGCCGGCCTTCGTTTTCGTGCGCGCGGCACCGCCACCAAGGGGGAAGACAATGACGACCGTGATGTGGGCAATCATCCTGTGCGGATTGCTCTCGATCGTATATGGCGCCGTGACCGTGCGCCAGTTGATGGCTGCCGATGCCGGCACGCCGCGCATGCGTGAAATCGCAGCTGCCATTCAGGAAGGCGCGCAGGCCTACCTGACCAGGCAGTACACCACCATCGGCATGGTCGGCGCGGTGGTATTCGTCGTCATCGGCTTCCTTCTCGGCTGGCTCGTCGCCATCGGCTTCCTGATCGGCGCCGTGCTGTCGGGCGTCGCGGGCTTCATCGGAATGCTCGTCTCGGTGCGCGCCAACGTACGCACGGCCCAGGCCGCCACGCGCTCGCTGGCCGAGGGCCTGTCGATGGCCTTCCGCGCCGGCGCCGTTACCGGTCTTCTCGTTGCCGGCCTCGCGCTGCTCGGCGTCGCCGTCTACTTCGCGTTCCTTACCACGTCGCTTGGCTACGCGCCGACCAGCCGCACGGTGGTCGACGCCCTCGTCGCGCTCGGCTTCGGTGCCTCGCTGATCTCCATCTTCGCCCGTCTCGGCGGCGGCATCTTCACCAAAGGCGCCGA
>CADEEC010000310.1 GCA_902826255.1 uncultured Hyphomicrobiales bacterium
GCACGTTCCGCACACCTCCGCGCCCACCGGGGCACGGAAGAACAGCCTGGGTAGTCCGCGCGTCGCCCCTTCGGTCCCCAGCGCATAGAACCCATCGGCCTTGTTCGTACCTTTCGACCATGCGGAGCCCTGGTCGGTCGAAATCCAAAGCCGTCCGTCGGCGTCGAAGGTGCAGTTGTCGGGGGCGGCAAACCACCCATCCGCGCTGGTCGCCGGGTTCCACAGCGCCCCCACGCTTGCGATGGCAGGATCTCCGCACTTTACCAGCACGTCCCAGGTGAACTTGTCCGCCGCGTGGTCGCTGCCAGGCGCGCGCATCTCGACGATGTGGCCGAAGGCGTTCTGCGCGCGCGGGTTAGCCTTGTCGACCTCCTCGGGCTTCCGCCGATCGTTGTTGGTCAGCATGATGTAGACGGTGCCGTTGCTTGGGTGCGGTTGCACATCTTCCGGTCGATCCATGCGCGTCGCCTTCAGCAGGTCGGCGGCGAGCCGTGTATCGATCATCACGTCCGCCTGCGAGTGAAATCCGTTCTCAGGTGTGAGTGGCCCGGTGCCGAACACCAGCGGCAGCCACGCCGCTGTGCCATCCTCGTCGAAGCGCGCGACCGACAGCATGCCCTCTGACAGCAGCCGCATGTTGTGCGCCTTATCTCCCGGCCGATACGTACCGCTCGACACGAAACGATAGACGTATTCGAAGCGCGCATCGTCGCCGGTGTAGATCACCACGCGGCCATCGCCGTTCACGACCATCTCTGCACCCTCGTGGCTGCAGCGTCCGAGTGCGGTGTGCTTCACGGGGCGCGACTGCGGATCGAGCGGATCGATCTCCACGATCCACCCGAAGCGATTGCACTCGTTTTCTTCCTTCTCGACGTTGAAGCGCTCGTGGTGCCGGCCCCAGCTCACCCAGTTCGACGGCACGCCGTAGCGCTCATAGCTCTTTAGCTGCGCGCCGCCGAAGCCCCTGTTGAGGCGCCGCCCGTTCTCGCCGACCTTGTCGGTCCAGAAGTAGCCGTGGAAGTTTTCCTCGCCCGTAAGGTACGTGCCCCACGGCGTCTGCCCGCCGGCGCAGTTGTTGAGCGTGCCCCACAGCTTCAGCCCAGTCGGATCGGCTGCCGTCTTCAGCCGCGCGTGCGCCGCGGCCGGTCCGTCCACCGTCATTTCGGTCGCCGCCGTGATGCGCCTGTTGAAGCTGCTGTGGAGCACCGGCTTCCATGTCCCGTCCTTCAGCGCTACCTCGAACACGCTGACGCCGTGTGCCGCAATCTCCACCTCGACATGCTCGCGCGTGATCTTGACGAAGTGATTGCGGTCCGGCCGCCCGCCGATGCCGGCAAACATCACCTCCGGGTTCACATACTCATGATTGATGCACAACACCCCGCGCGCGCTGCCGTCGAGCGGGAAATAGGCCATGTAGTCGTTGTTGTAGCCGAAGCGGCGCACCTGCTCCTCGGCGGTCTGCCTGTTCGGGTCGAACGGTGCCATCCCGGGGAAGAGAGGATCACCCCAGCGGATCATCACGTCAGCGGAATATCCCTCTGCCACGTGATGTGTCTCGTCGACACCGGCCTTCAACTCCGCAAAGCCGAACGGCCGCACTTCCGCAGCGCCGGCAGGTCGCGCCGTCAGCGCCGCGCCGCCAAACAGAAGCGTTGTCGCCGTGACGCCAAGTGAACCCTTCAGCATCTCCCGTCGGCTGAACCGCCGCGCGATGACTGCGCCGATGGTGTCATTTGCCGGCGCCGATCTCGGAATGTCGTCGAACGCCTCTGCCGCCTCAGCCGTGCAGGAGAAGCCATCGTCCGGGTGCGTCATGTGACAGGTCCAGCTGTTTGGCGGCAGCTTCACCACAGCCCTGTGACGCCTGCGTGTCAATCGCCTGCAGCTAAGCACCCACCGCCTGCGGTTGCCGCGCCAGCACGCAGCGGCACATGCCGTCCGCAAAGTGGATGACCGGCGGGTCCTCCTGGCTGCACTCCGGCAGCCGCACCGTGCAGCGGGGGTGGTAGTGACACCCCGGCGGTGGGTTTTCCGGCGACGGCACGTCGCCCAGCGCCCCCGGCCGCATGCGCCGCTGCGCCGGGTCGAGGGAGGGCACGGAGGCCAGCAGCGCCTTCGTGTAGGGATGCCGCGGTTCGGAAAAAATCCGCTCCGCCGGCCCGGTCTCCACGATGCGCCCGAGATACATCACCGCCACCCGGTCGGCGAAATAGCGCACCACGCCCAGGTCGTGCGTAATGAACAGGTATGTCAGCTTGCGGTCCCTCTTCAGATCGCTCAGCAGGTTCAGGATCTGCGCCTGGATCGACACGTCCAGCGCCGACGTTGCCTCGTCGCAGATCAGCAGCGCCGGATCGACCGCCAGCGCGCGGGCAATGCAAATGCGCTGCCGTTGCCCACCTGAGAACTCGTGCGGGTAGCGCCACATCGCCTCCGGATCGAGGCTCACTTTGCGCATCAGCCCCGCCACGCGCTCGGTACGCTCGTCGTGATTGGCGATGCCGAAC
>CADEEC010000311.1 GCA_902826255.1 uncultured Hyphomicrobiales bacterium
ACCCGGCCGGCCGCGTCACAAGTTCACCGATCAGGTCGCCTACGAGTCCACGGTCACCGCCAACCCGTGCCGCCGCCCGATCGAGTGGCTGCGCACGCTCTACCGCCGGGACGATCTGAGCGCTCTGTTGCCACTGGGCGAGGTGCAGCCGCTGAGCCTGCCCGGCGAGAGCTACAAGCTCGCCTTGACGCCCGGGCTGCTGGCGCAGGTCTTTCAGCGTCCTCGCACGGGTCAACCGGCGGAACCCTTGCTCCCGGATCCCGACAGCGTGCTCGGCGGACAGGCCGGGAACCAGGGTGGCTACCTGCGAAGCCAGACACTCAAGGCCGACGGCCGCTTCCCCGCGAGCGATGCCGACGACCACTGGTGGATCCCCTCGGGACAGTCCTTCTTCAGCACGGATCCCGCCGACGATGCCACAACCGAGCTGGCGCAGGCTCAGCAGCATTTCTTCCTGCCGCGCCGCTACCGTGACCCCTTCGGCCAGGACGCCTTCGTCGATTTCGACGACAACGATCTGCTGATGGTGGAGACCCGCGACGCGCTCGACAACCGCGTGACGGTGAACGCCAACGACTACCGCGTCCTTCAGCCGCGCCTCGTGAGCGATCCGAACCGCAACCAGACCGAAGTGGCATTCGACACGCTCGGTATGGTCGTGGGTACCGCTGTGATGGGGAAGCCACTCCCAGCTCCCGTGGAGGGTGACACACTCACCGGCTTTGTCGCCGACCTTCCGCAAGCGCAGCTCGACGCCTTCCTCGACACGGCGGACCCGCACGCAACCGCGCCAGCGTTGCTACAAAGCGCAACCACGCGCATCGTCTATGACCTCGATCGCTTCCGGCGCATTCAGCAAGCGAATCCAAACGATCCGACCCAGTGGCAGCCCGCCTCTGCGGCGACGCTGGCGCGAGAAACCCACGCCAGTGCCCCATTGCCGCCGCATGGCCTCAAGATCCAGCTCAGCTTCTCCTATTCCGACGGCTTCGGCCGTGAAATTCAGAAGAAGATCCAGGCCGAGCCGGAGAAGGTAAACGGTGCCATCGGCCCGCCGCGCTGGGTCGGCAGCGGCTGGACCATCTTCAACAACAAAGGCAAGCCGGTTCGCCAGTACGAGCCGTTCTTCAGCGCGACGCATGGCTACGAGTTCAATGCCATCCACGGCGTCGGTCCGGTGCTGTTCTACGACCCGGCCGAGCGCGTCATCGCCACGCTGCACCCGAACCACACCTACGAGAAGGTGGTGTTCGACCCCTGGCAGCAGACCACCTACGACGTCAACGACACTTGCGCCGCCCGCAACGATCAGACCGGAGATCCGCGCACCGACCCCGACATCAGCGGCTACGTGGAGGAGTACTTCAAGGCGTTGCCCGTGGATCCGGCCAAGCCCTGGCTGACCTGGCACGCGCAGCGCAGCGGCGGCGCGCTCGGCCCGCATGAGCAGGCGGCCGCCACCCGCGCCGCGGCCCATGCGGACACGCCGACCACCGCGCATTTCGACGCGCTGGGCCGCCCCTTCCTGACCGTCGCCCGTAACCGCGTTGTCTGCGCCGGCCACGACCTCGACGGCGCCGAGGAGAGCTTCGCCACCCGCGTCGAGCTCGACATCGAAGGCAACCAGCGCGCGGTGCGCGATGAGCGCAAACTGCCCGTCAACCACCTGCCGACCGGCGCACTCGAGCAGCGCATCGTCATGCGCTACGCCTACGACATGCTCGGCAACCGCATCCATCAGCTCAGCATGGAAGCGGGCGCCCGCTGGATGCTCAACGACGTTGCCGGCAAGCCCATCCGTGCCTGGGACAGCCGGGGGCACAACTTCACGACCACCTACGACGCGCTCCGCCGTCCGGTGGGGCAGACCGTGCGCGGCACGACGGCGGAGTCCGACCCGCGCACCCTGAACCGCGACATACTGGTCGACAAGATCGAGTACGGCGAACCCCCGGCCAATGCGAGCCAGCCGGAGCTGGATCGTGCATTACGACTAAACCTGCGTACGCGCATCTACCGGCATTCCGACTCCGCCGGCGTCGCCACCAACGCTCGGCTCGACGCGGGCGGCAATCCGATCGAAGCCTACGACTTCAAGGGCAACCTGCTGCGCAGCACCCGTCGATTGATCGCTGACTACAAGGCCATCCCCGATTGGCTGCTCAATCCACAACTCGACGCCGAGACCTTCGAGGGCAGTACCCGCTACGACGCCCTCAACCGCCCCATCCAATCCATCGCGCCGCACAGCAGCCTGGCCCGCGCCAAACGCAACGTCATCCAGCCGGTGTTCAACGAAGCCAACCTGCTGGAGCGGGTGGATGTGTGGCTGGAACGCGGTGCGGAACCCGGCGTCCTGCTGGACCCCGGCGCCGAAGCGCCAGCGCCGGTGGGCGTCGCCAACATCGACTACGACGCCAAGGGCCAGCGGCGGCGCATCGACTACAAGAACGGCGCCAGCACCCTCTACAGCTACGACCCGCTCACCTTCCGCCTCATCCAGCT
>CADEEC010000312.1 GCA_902826255.1 uncultured Hyphomicrobiales bacterium
TCAGCGCCTCATCGACAGATGCGGCGGCGCGGCGGGATCGGCAGGCTTTGCCATCGCCTTCCTGCGCGCCAAGGGATTGGCCTGGGCGGCCGAGCTGCTGGAAAGCATGCGGCCAAGTGCATCCGAGCCGCCGGAGCAGCCACCACCGCTGCCGGAGGACACGCCCGCCTCGCGCAGGATCATCAAGCCTGCTGCCGCGCTGCTCAACAGCACGGCCGTCCACGCCGTGCTGGCCTCGCAAGCCCCTGTCGGCGCTGTGTCCGAGCGGCTGTCCCCGTTCCGCATTCCACCCGCCAAACCGAAAAGGACGAAGTCATGAGACGGTCTCGTCGCAGATTGGCATTCGCCGGCAGCATTGCCATCGCTGCTTGCATCGCCGCCGGTGACGCCGGCGGACTGACGGTGTTCGATCCGATCAACTACGAGCAGAACCTGCTGACCGCCGTGCGCTCCCTGGAAAGTCTCCAGAACCAGGTGCGCCAGCTGCAAGGTCAAGCGCAGCAGCTGCTGCGCATGGACCTCAACCTGCAGCCGCTCGGCGGCGGCATCGGTGGCGACCTGCAAAACACGCTTGGCCAGCTGCGCGCACGCATCGGCGAAGGTGACGCGCTGGCGTTGAAGGTGCGCGACACCGACGCCGCGTTCGAGCGGCTCTATCCCAAGTCGTTCGGCGATGCGGTGACCGGCGACGAGCTGGTGCGTGCCGCAAGGAGCCGTTGGGAGGAAGCACTCGCGGGCTTTCGGCGGGCCGCCTTGCTGCAGGGACAGGTGAGCGAAGCGATCGATGGCGACGGGCGCCTGCTCGGCAGCGTGCTGCTGCGCTCGCAGTCGGCGGTCGGAGCCCTGCAGGCGGCCCAGGCCGGCAACGAGCTTGCCGCCCTGAACGTCAAACAGGCCCTACAGCTGCAGGCGCTCCTAACCGTCCAGCATCGCGCCGATACTGCAGACCGCTTGCGCAGCGTCATCGCCGAGGAGGAAGCACGGGCGCGGTTCAAGTCCTTCGTCGGCAGCGGCCGCGCCTACTCGCGAGGCCATTGAAGCCATAGCTCCCTAGCCGCCTGAACCGATCACACGTCGTGAAAACAACGTCGTCCCCATGGACGGCGCACGGAACCCCATTGCGCCATGAACGACCTCAATGTCATCGATCGCTTCACCGATGTGTTCAGTCGCTACATCGATTCAGGCTTTGGCCTGCTCGCCGCCGATGTCGCCTTCCTGACGGGCATCCTGGTCGCCCTCGACATCGCGCTGGCCGGCCTGTTCTGGGCGCTGGTGGGCGAGGACAACGTCCCGGCGCAACTGATCCGCAAGGTGCTCTACGTCGGCTTCTTCGCCTTCCTGCTCAACAACTTCTCCTCACTCGCCGACATCATCTTCCGCTCCTTCGCCAGCCTCGGCCTGAAGGCCAGCGCCGCGTCATTGACGGCACAGGACCTGATGCGGCCGGGGTTCGTCGCCGACACCGGCTTCGCCGCATCGCGGCCGCTACTCGACAAGGCCGGCGAGCTGATCGGCTTCACCACCTTCTTCAACAACTTCGTCACCATCGCCGTGCTGATGCTGGCCTGGCTGATCGTGCTGCTGGCCTTCTTCATTCTCGCCGTGCAGCTGTTCATCACCATCATCGAGTTCAAGCTCACCACCCTCGCCGGCTTCGTGCTGGTGCCGTTCGCCCTGTTCGGCAAGACCGCGTTTCTGGCCGAGCGCGTGCTCGGCAACGTCATCACCTCCGGCATCAAGCTGATGGTGCTGGCGATCGTCGTCGGCATCGGCTCCAACATCTTCGGCAGCATCGTCACACCGGCGACCGGCGCCATCACGCTCAATCACGCCGTCTCCACCATCCTGGCCGCGCTGGCGGTGTTCGGCCTCGCCATCTTCGTGCCAGGCATCGCCGCGGGATTGGTCACGGGCGCGCCGCAGCTCGGCGCCGGTGCCGCGGTGGCGACCACTGCCGGGGTAGTCGGTGCCGGCGTTGCAGGCGGTGCGGTCGCTGCGGGCGGCCTGCGGCTCGGCAGTCGCATCCTCGGTGGAGGCGTGCGCGCCGCCGCATCCTTGAGCGGGACCGTTGCCGCCGCGCACGAGCAGGGCGGCATGCGCGGTGTCGCCCAGGCGACGATCGTCCGACCGGCCGTAGGCTTGGCCAGCGCGGCAACGGCGCCGGCGCGTGACGCCTATGCCCAAGGTGCCGCCTACGGCTATCGCGCAACCGCCACTGGCCCGGGTCAGCCCGGCGCTGGGCCGGGAGGACCAGGACCAGCCGATCCCCCGGCGTGGGCGCAACGCCTGTCGCGCCGTCAGCGCCTGCGCGATGCCGCCTTCGTCGCCAGTCAGGCGGTGCGCGAGGGCGACCGTCCCATGGCGCCGGCATCGCCCGACCTCAAAGACGACGGCGGCAAAGGATAGCGCCCCATGCGGTTCAAGCGCTCCACGTTGCGCTACGGCGAAAGCCCCGA
>CADEEC010000313.1 GCA_902826255.1 uncultured Hyphomicrobiales bacterium
GATTTTGAGCAGTTCCAGCTGACATTGGGCAATCGCAATTGATGCCCATATGTGTGCTTGTTGGCCTGTACATGAAAGCGCGATGTGGTAGCTAGGCGCCTTGCAGGACGCCAGTTTCCGTTTGCGTGCGATTCTCCCCCTCGGTCAGCAACCCGAAAGCGTCAAAACCTCAGCCCCATGACACGCCAGCCCAAGAACGAAGCCTTTGCGCGGACATCATTTTTACATGGTGCCAACGCCGCCTACATCGAGGAGATGCAGGCCCAGTACGAGCGCAATCCCGGCTCCGTCAGCGACGAGTGGCGTCACTTCTTCGCCAGCCTGCACGAGGAGCAGCAGGAAAACGGCCAGGCCGGGCCGTCCTGGGCGCGGCCGGCCCAGGATGTCGCAGAGGGCGACCGCGAGCTGCTCGGCGCGCTGACCGGCGACTACGCTGCGGAGGAGCATCGCATCCGCGGCCGCCTGCAGCAGCACGCCCAGGCCGGCGGCTTCGAGTTGAGCCCGGCCGCCTCGCTACGCGCCACGCAAGACAGCATCCGCGCCCTCATGCTGATCCGCGCCTACCGCGTCATGGGCCACCTCGCGGCCGATCTCGATCCGCTGGGCCTCTCCGAGCGCAAGATCCACAAGGAGCTGCGCGCCGAGACCTACGGCTTCACCGAAGCGGACCTCGACCGCCCGATCTTCATCGACAAGGTGCTCGGCCTGGAGATGGCCACCATCCGCGAGATCGTGAAGATCCTGCGCCGCACCTACTGTCGCCACATCGGCGTCGAGTTCATGCACATCACCTCACCGGGGCAGAAGGCCTGGATCCAGGAACGCATCGAGGGCAAGGACAAGGACATCGCCTTCACGCCGGAAGGCAAGCGCGCCATCCTCAACAAGCTGGTCGAGGCGGAAACCTTCGAGAAGTTCGCCGACGTCAAATACACCGGCACCAAGCGCTTCGGCCTCGACGGCGGCGAGGCCATGGTTCCCGCGCTGGAGCAGATCATCAAGCGCGGCGGCCAGCTCGGCGTGAAGGAGATCGTCATCGGCATGGCGCACCGCGGGCGCCTCAACGTGCTCGCCAGCGTCATGGCCAAGCCCTTGCGCGCCATCTTCAACGAGTTCAAGGGCGGCTCCTTCAAGCCCGACGACGTCGAAGGCTCCGGCGACGTGAAGTATCACCTCGGCGCCTCCTCCGACCGCGCCTTCGACGGCAACAACGTCCACCTTTCGCTCACCGCCAACCCCTCGCATCTGGAGATCGTCGATCCGGTGGTGCTTGGCAAGGTGCGCGCCAAGCAGGACCAGCACGGCTGCAAGCCGGGCGAGCGCACGCCCGTCATGCCGCTGCTGATCCACGGCGATGCCGCCTTCGCCGGCCAGGGCGTGGTGGCCGAATGCTTCGGCCTCTCCGGCCTCAAGGGCCACCGCACCGGCGGCTCCATCCACTTCATCATCAACAACCAGATCGGCTTCACCACGGCGCCGCGCCACTCGCGCTCCTCGCCCTACTGCTCCGATGTCGCCAAGATGGTGGAGGCGCCGATCTTCCACGTGAACGGCGACAATCCCGAAGCCGTCGTGCACGTCGCCAAGATCGCGACCGAGTTCCGGCAGCGTTTCCAGAAGCCGGTCGTCATCGACATGTTCTGCTATCGCAAGCACGGCCACAACGAGTCCGACGAGCCGGCCTTCACGCAGCCGCTGATGTATCGCGCCATCCGCAGCCATCCGAGCGCGGTCGAGATCTACAGCAAGCGGCTGGTGGAAGAGGGCGTGCTCTCCGCCGAGGACGTCGATACCCTGAAGGCCAACGTGCGCGCGCATCTGGATGGCGAGCTCGCCGCCGCCGACGGCTACAAGCCCAACAAGGCCGATTGGCTCGACGGCCGCTGGGCCAAGATGGGCTTTGCCGAGGACGACGCGCGTCGCGGCGAGACCGGCGTGGCCATCGAGACCCTGACGGAGGTCGGCCGCCGCACCACCTCGATCCCGCAGGACTTCAACGCCCACAAGACCATCCAGCGGCTGCTGGCTCGCCGTCGCGAAATGGTGGAGCAGGGCACCGGCATCGACTGGTCGATGGCCGAGAACCTCGCCCTGGGCACGCTGCTCAGGGAGGGCTATCCCGTCCGCCTGTCAGGCCAGGATTCCGAGCGCGGCACCTTCTCGCAGCGCCACTCGGTGCTCATCGACCAGGAGACGGAGCGCCGCTACACGCCGCTCAAGTACGTCTCGCCAGATCAAGGCCGCTTCGAGGTCATCAACTCGATGCTGTCCGAGGAGGCCGTGCTCGCCTTCGAATACGGCTACACGCTGGCCGAGCCCAATGCGCTCGTCATGTGGGAAGCCCAGTTCGGCGACTTCGCCAACGGCGCGCAGGTGGTCTTCGACCAGTTCATCTCCTCGGGCGAGCGCAAGTGGCTCAGGATGTCGGGCCTCGTCTGCCTGCTGCCGCATG
>CADEEC010000314.1 GCA_902826255.1 uncultured Hyphomicrobiales bacterium
TGAGCACGCGCATGACGCACGTCGAGTTGAACAATGTCTCCGTCGATTTCCCGCTGTTCCAGGCGGAGCACCGGTCGTTCAAGCTGTTGCTGTCGGCGCCGCTGAAGCAATCGCGTTTCGGCAGGGACGACCGGCAGCGCCCGGTGCTGCATGCGTTGCAGAACATCAACCTGCGTCTGGACCACGGCGATCGTGTCGCGGTGATCGGCGGTAACGGCGCCGGCAAGTCGACGCTGCTGCGCGTGGTTGCGGGCATCTATCCGCCGGTTGGCGGTTCCGTCACCATCCAGGGACGCGTCGGTGCGCTGCTGACGACGGGGCTCGGGATGCGGGACGACGCCTCGGGCTACGAGAATATCGAGTTCGGACTTCTGCTGCAGGGCGTGCCGCCCGGGCAGATCCCGGCAAAACGCGAGGCCATCGCCGCATTCACCGAGCTCGGCGAATACCTGAACCTGCATGTCGGAGCCTATTCGGCGGGGATGCGCGTCCGGCTCGCGTACGCGATCTCCACCGCGGTGGAGCCGGATATCCTGGTTATCGACGAGGTGTTCGGTGCCGGCGATGCCGCCTTCCTCAGGAAGGCGGAGGCGCGCATGGCCGCCTTGATCGAAAGCTCGGCCATCCTCGTCTTTGCTTCGCATGCGCCGGCGCTGCTGGAGCAGTTCTGCAATCGCTGCATCCTGATGGAGCGCGGGGAAATCGTGATGGCCGGACCCCTGGCTGAGGTCCAGCGGCGCTACCTGGAGTCCGTGCAATAGGACGCGTCAGTCCAGCGTGAATGCCTCGTGCACGGCGCTTTGCACACTGCCGCCCATGATCGGTCCGCCGCCGGCGACGTGCACAGCATCTCCGACCGGGGCCGCACCAAGGCCGTGGCGCGGCGTCGGCATCGGCGCGTACGCTTCCCAGCGATCGGTTGCCGGATCGTAGGCTTCGTTCTGGCCATAGACGCGCTCGTAGCCCTCGCCGCCCATCACGAAAATCTTGTCGCGGTAGAGAACCGCGCCGTGGCCCGAGCGGGCGGTCGGCAGCGGGCGGCGCGGCTGCCAGGTGTCCTTTGCAGGATCGTAGGTGTGGTGGAGATTGGAATTCGTGAGGAAGCTGTCCACGCGGCCGCCCACGACATGGATCACGTTTCCGACGGCGAGCGTGCCGGTGTGGTCCATGCCGAGCGGCATCGGCGCGCGCACGTTCCACTTGTCGGCCTTGGGATCGTACACGAGGTGCCAGTCGACCGATTTCTTGGTGGGGAAGGTGTCGCCGATGGCGCCGCCGATGGCATGCAGGGCGCCATTGAGAGCGACGCAGGCGATGGCCCCGCACGGTCGCGGCAAAGGCGCGATCATGCGCCAGGCGCGCCCGCCGGCGGCCTCAATGACGAAGCATTCGCCATGCGGACGCCGGTTCTGCTCGATGAACCCGCCGATGGCGTACAGGTTGCCGTCGAGCACGGCGACGCCGACGTGGTTGGCGCCCTTGGGCAACGGCGTGGCATCGCCCCAGCGGTTGGCGACGGGATCGTAGACTTGATGATAGGGGCGATCGACGCGCTGTTCGCCGTAGCCGCCGAGGAGATGCATCTTGTCGGCGTGCGCCGTTGCCCAGGCCATCTCGCTGCGCGGCAGGGGCAGAGGCGCCTTCGTGATCCAGCGCCCCTGGTTTGCGGCCTTCGGTGCGGGGCTCTCCGTGACGTGCTGTGTCGCCGCGATCTCGGGCAGGCCGATGCGGCCTGGCTTCTGCAGGCTTTCATAGAGCCCGCCATGATGCTCATGCCCGGGGGCTTGGGCAAAGGCGCGCGCGCCCAACGCCGACGTTGCAACGGTGGCGGCGCCGGCTGCGAGAAAGTGGCGACGGTGGATGCGTGACATCAGATGCATCTGCTCCAGATACGCTTGAACTCGGGATATGGCGCAGGATGCAGCGTGCAGGCGGTCAAACTTTGACCTTCTCGTCCTCGACCGCGCGCCGAACGGCAGGCCGGGCCATCATCCGGTCCTTGTGTGCGGTGAAGTGCTTGAGGTCGGACATCGGCATCTCGCGGCGCACGCCCCATGTATAGAAGGTGAACGCGTAGGGATCGAGCACCGTGTACATGTCCGACAGCCACTCGCGTCCGGCCAGCATGCCGTCGATCTGACCGAGGTACTCGAAGAACATCTTGCGGCCCTGCGCCTGCAGGTTCGGAAACATCGCCTGATCGGTCGCGTAACGTTCGGGGCGCGAGATGTGTGCGTGGGCCGGATGCACGGTGGAGGCAAAGAAGCCGACCACCGAATGCGCGCGTGCAACGGCGATTGGATCGTACGGCCACATACCGTAGCGCTTGCCGATGTAGGGAAGAATTGCCGTATTCTCGGTCAGCGGCTCGCCGTTGCCGAGCAATA
>CADEEC010000315.1 GCA_902826255.1 uncultured Hyphomicrobiales bacterium
TCTACCACCGCGATTTCATCGACGCCCATGCGGCAGGTTCCCGTCGGGTGGAAAACCGTGCCGCCGTGCTTGCGCGCAAAGTCCAGCAAGTCCTCGTCCGTCTTCGCTCCGGGGCCGGGCAACACTTCCTCGTCCCACAGGGCTCTGAACGCGGGTTGCTGATAGATGTCCCGTAGCATTTTTATCCCGGCAACGATCGTCTTGGCGTCGATGCTCTCAGAGAGATATCGAGGTTCGATCCGCGGCGCTTTCAGTGGATCGGCGCTGTGGATGGAGATTCTGCCGCGCGATTCTGGGTGGCACTGCCACAGGGAAGCGGTGAAACCTGAGTAGCGATGCAGCGGATCGCCCGGCTTGTCGACCGAGAGCGGCATGACGTTGAATTGGATGTCGGGGCGCCCACCCTTTGCATGGTGCGTGCACGCTGCCCCGCCCACCTGGCCTGCGCCGATGGTCAATGGTCCGCTGGCGTGGACCAGCCAATCCCATCCCATCTGCACGAGGCGTAGTGGATTGCGCACGTCATCATTGAGGGAGTTGCGCACTTTCAGACGAACGATGGTGCGAGCTTGATAGTGGTCCTGCAGGTTCTCGCCGACACCAGGCATATCCACTGCCACGGCGACACCGTTCCTTCGAAGAAGATCGGCCGGACCGATGCCGGAAAGCTGCAGGAGTTGCGGAGACTGAATGGCGCCGGCAGTGAGAAGCACCTCGCACTCCGCGCGTGCAGAGGTCGCAGTACTGTTGCTTACCCACTCCACCCCAACCGCCCGCGAACCTTCCAGCATGATGCGCGTCACCTGGGCCCGCGTCACCACCGTGAGGTTGGGGCGCGACATGGCGGGGTGCAGGAAGGCAACGGCGGCGCTTTCTCTCCAACGCTTGCCGATGCTGAGCTGGTAGGAGCCGACGCCGTAGGTCGTTTCGCCGTTGAAGTCTGCATTGGCGGGCAAGCCGAACTCGCGCGCGGCATTCATCCAGGCCCGGCACGCGGGATGATCGTTCCGCAGCTCCGACACGCGCAGCGGACCGTGCGCGCCGCGATACTGGCTAGGCGGGCCATTGAAAGATTCAAGCTTGCGAAAGTGAGGAAGGACGTCGCGGAAGCTCCAGCCGTGCGCGCCGGCCCGCTCCCAGTCATCGAAATCCTCGCGCTGGCCACGGATGAAGATGAGGCCATTGATCGAGCTTGACCCGCCGAGCACGCGCCCGCGCGGCCACACGATGGCGCGTCCTGCGGTCCCCTCCGAGGGCTCGGTTGAGAACAGGCGAGAGAAGCGCTCATCGTAGATGGTGCGGAAGTAGCCGACCGGCAGCTTGAGCCAGAAGTTGCGATCGCGGCCGCCCGCTTCCAGCAGAAGCACGCGGCAAGACGGGTCCGCCGACAGCCGGTTGGCGAGCACGCAGCCCGCCGAACCGGCGCCGACGATGATGTAATCGTAGCCTAGCGACAAGGCTCAGCTCTTGGTGGCGTCCATGTAGATCGACGGATCGAAGTACTGCGATGCGGGCACCGGGTTGGGGATGTTGCCCGTGGACACGAAGAAGTCGGTCACCTGCTGCAGCCACTTCGTGACTTGTCCGTCGCTGAACAGTTTGCGCCATTCGGCTGCAGGAAATACCTTCTGCGCGGCGAACTGCTCCTTGAAGTCGGCCAGCGGCACCTGCGGATACTGCTTCTTCTGCAGCACCTCGAGTGCCTCGTCGGACTTGCCGGTCAGGTACTCGTTGCCCGCCGCCCACGCCTTCACGACGCGCACCAGTACCTCGCGGTTCTTAGCGTGGAAGTCGGCCGTGGTGGCCCACCCGGACATGATGGCGGCTTGCGGATAGTAGGCAGAGGCATCCACCAGCTTCCGCGCGCCGGGCACCTTGTCGCGTACCGTGATGTTGAAGGGGACCCAAAGCGCGACGGCCGGCACGGCGCCCGAGATGAACGAGGTCACCGCGTCGGGCATGCGCTGATTGAGGATCTCCACGTCGGCCGGAGCCAGATTGTTGGCCCTCATGGCTGTATTGAGAAACACGTGGGCGGTGGTGCCAGCGGTCGTGGCGATGCGCTTGCCCTTGAGGTCGGCAATAGTCTTGATGTCGTCGCGCACCCACAGCTGTGCCGTGGCGAACTCGATCGCATTGGCGAGGAACATCTTGCCCTGCCCGCGCGCGGGAAAATTGGAGATCACCGCGCCGGTCGACAGCACGTCCAGGCTGCCCCCGATCATGGCCTGGAAGAGCTCGAGCCCGGTCTGGAACTGTTTGAACTCGGGCTCCAGCCCGTTCTTGTCGAAGGCACCGAGATGGTCGGCGAGCCACATCTGGCCGTCGACGGCGAGCGTGTGCAAGTAG
>CADEEC010000316.1 GCA_902826255.1 uncultured Hyphomicrobiales bacterium
GCCCGAGGATGACTTTTGCTGTGAAGGTCGGTCAGATCAGGCTGGCGTTAGCGGTGCTTGCCGAGCCAATCCATCATCAGCTTGTTGAAGGTGTCGGCCTGCTCGACGTTGGGGAAGTGGCGGGCGTTGGCGATTTCCTCGTAGCGGGCGCCGGGCGCCAGCTCGGCGATCTTTTTGTTGCCGGCGGGTGGGGTGCCCTCGTCCATGTCGCCGCAGATGACGAGTGCCGGGACCTTCAATGACGGCAGCTTCGGCGTGAAGTCGAAGTTGAGGATGGCGGCGGAGCAGCCCAGGTAGCCGGCCGGCGTGGTGGCGGCGATGGTATCGCGAATCTGTTTCCAGCGGCCGGGATTGCGCGGCTTGTAGGCATCCGTGAACCAGCGCTCCATGGTCGGGTCGGCCAGCGGCGTGCAAGAGTTGGCTTTCTTCACGGCCTCGATGCGCGGCCCCCAGGCAGCTTCGGCGTTGGCCGGCGTTTGCGGCATGGTGTCGGACCACAGCGCGGAGATGAGCCGCTGCCCGTGCGCGAGGGCGAAGGCCTGGCCGATCATGCCGCCGATGGAAAGACCGATGTACTGCACCTTGTCGATGCCGTGATAGTCGAGCGCGACGGCGACGTCGTCCGCCAGTTGCGCCATGGTGTAGGGGCCGGCAACGGGATCGCTGCCGCCGTGGCCGCGCATGTCGAGGCGCAGCACGCGGTAGCCGGCAGCGAGCAGCAGCGGCACCTGCTCGGCCCACATGCCGCCGTCGGAGGCGAGCGAGTGCGTGAAGCACACCACCTGCGCCTTCTCCGGGCCTTCGAGCGTGTAGTAGAGGCGGCGGCCGTTGTGGGTGATGAGCATCTCTGTATTTCTCCCTTGTGCGCCCCGATTTGGTGAGAGACCTTAGGCTGTCTCCACGAGCTGTTCCAGTCGTTGGCGCAATAAGCCTGCAGAGTGGATTGACAGATGAAAAAACGCATTCTCCATGTCGTCAGCAATGTCGCTCACTATGCCGATCCGTCCGAGCCGACGGGGCTTTGGCTGTCGGAGTTGACGCACGCCTATGATGTGTTTGCGGCAAAGGGGTGCGAGCAGAGTTTCGTGAGCCCAAAGGGCGGCGCTTCGCCGCTCGAGCCTCGCGCCCTCAAGTGGCCGCTGCTGGACGCATCCGCCAAGGCATGGCTTGCCGACAAGGTCCGCATGGCGTTGCTGTCGTCGACGGCGCGGCCGGAGGAGATCGATCCGGCGGCCTACCAGGCCATCTACTTCACGGGCGGCCACGCCGTGATGTGGGACTTCCCCGGCAGCGAAGGGCTGCAGATGATCACGCGTGCCGTCTACGAGCGCGGCGGGATCGTCTCCTCCGTTTGCCATGGCTATTGCGGGTTGCTGAACACCCGGCTGTCGGACGGCGCGCTGCTGGTTGCCGGCAAACGCATCACCGGCTTTTCCTGGCGCGAGGAAGTGCTGGCCGGTGTGGCGAAGAAGATGCCGTACAACGCCGAGGCGGAGATGAAGAAGCGGGGCGCGCGTTACGAGAAGGCGTTCCTGCCGTTCGTCTCGTATGCCGTGACCGACGGCCGGTTGGTGACCGGGCAGAATCCCTGGTCAGCCAAGGTGACGGCCAACCGGGTGGCGGCACTGCTCTAGCGGGCGGCCGGAACTTTCGGGATGGTTGCCCGGCAGCCTCCTCACGTCGTCTTCGCCGCCCTCTCCGGATAGCTGTGGGCCATGCCGTCGCGGACGTCGTTCTGGATGCCGTATTGGGGGAAGGGGTAGCGCAGGCCGTTCTTGGCGAGCGCGGCCATGCCGGCGAGCGCCTTCTCCAGGTATTCGGGCGGGGTGGCCATCAGCATCTCGTCATCGTTGACGCCGCCGTAGCGGCGTTCGGCGAAGCAGGGGATGGAGAGGGAGGGCTCGCGCATCTTGAGCGCGCGGCCCCAGCTGTCGGCGCAGGCGCTCTCGCCGACGACGCCCCACTGGAAGTTCTTGTAGCCGGACCACTGCAGGCCGTTGATGAAGTACATCATGGCGCCGGGCGTGGCGTAGAACAGCGCGATGTCGGGCGGGTCGAGGCGGCCGGAAGCGAGTGGCGCCACGGCGAGCGCGTCGTACTGGCCGTCGGCGACGCAGTGCATGGCGGCCTGATGCGCGGTGGCATCTTCGATCGTTGAGAACCAGACGCCGCTCATGCTCTTGCCGGAGCGCCAGGCGGCATCCTTGGCGTTGCCGAGGCCGACCA
>CADEEC010000317.1 GCA_902826255.1 uncultured Hyphomicrobiales bacterium
CCCATGATCAGGCCGTCGGCAGTCTTGGCGGTGACGGTCAGGTCTGCGGGCAACCTTTTGCGCTCGACGATGAGCGAGTGATAGCGCGTCACCTCGAAGCTCTTCGGCAGGCTCCTGAAGAGACCCTTCGACGTATGCGTGATCTTCGACAGCTTGCCATGCATGGGCGCCGGCGCGCGCACTACCTCGCCGCCGTAGGCTTGCCCGATGGCCTGGTGGCCGAGGCAGACGCCGAGCAGCGGAAATCTAGGGCCCGCCTTGGCGATGAGCTCAAGGCAGATGCCGGCCTCGTTGGGCGTGCACGGGCCCGGCGACAGCACGATGCCTTTCGGCTTCAATTTGATGACGTCGTCGACGCTGATCTTGTCGTTGCGGAACACGCGACAGGCCGCGCCAAGCTCGCCCAGGTAGTGGACGAGATTGTACGTGAAGCTGTCGTAGTTATCGATCAGGACGAGCATGAGAGGGGTTTAGGGGAGGGCCATGGCGGAGGTCAAGGCAGCCGCTTCGGCGTCATGAAAAGCCGGAGGCGGCCGTCGCCGTCCCCGACGCCCGACCAGGACTTTGCATCGAACAGGATGACGGCCAGCCCGGCGGTCGGAAACTTTGCGGTCAAAAAATCAAGGGCGGCGGGGTCGCCGGAGCCTGCGAGCTTGGTGGCGATGCCGTGCATGCCCGGGTCGTGGCCGACGATCATCAGGTGCGAGGTGGCAGCGGTCGTCTTGCGGATTTTCTTCAAGAGCTGCCCGGTGGAGGCGAGATAGAGGTCGTCCTCGTAGGCGATCTCGGCGGTTCGTTGCAGATGCGGCAGCACGAGCGCCAGCGTCTGGCGCGTGCGCAGGGCCGGTGAGCACAGGATGAGCTTCGGTGCCAGCTTCTGCTCCGCCATGTAGGCGCCCATGCGCGGCGCGGCCTCCCGGCCGCGCTCATTGAGCGGGCGGTCGAAATCATCCTGCGCGGGATCGGCCCAGCTCGACTTCGCGTGACGGAGAAGGGAGAGGGTCAGCATGGAGGGGGCGATCGGGCCTCACCTGTTGCCGCGGCGGGCATGCTGCGCGAAGCGAACGGCCTCCTCGGCCGCCTTGAACAGCGCGCGTGCTTTGTGTCCGCACTCGGCCTGCTCGGCGGCCGGATTGCTGTCCATGACGACGCCGGCGCCGGCCTGCACGTGCATGATGCCATCCTTGACGAGGGCGGTTCGCAGCACGATGCAGCTATCCATCTCGCCGTCGGCGGAGAAGTATCCGACGCAGCCGCCGTAGGGCCCGCGCTTGTCCTTCTCCAGCTCGTCGATGATCTCCATGGCGCGCACCTTCGGCGCGCCGGACAGCGTGCCGGCGGGGAAGCCCGCCATCAGCGCATCGACGGCGTCGTGCTTCTCGTCCAAAGCGCCGACCACGTTGCTGTAGATGTGCATGACGTGGCTGTAGCGCTCGACCGAGAAGCTCTCCGTCACGCGCACGCTGCCGATCTTGGCGACACGCCCGACGTCGTTGCGGCCGAGATCGAGCAGCATAAGGTGCTCCGCCCGCTCCTTCGGGTCGGCGAGCAGTTCCGCTTCCAGCGCCTTGTCGGCTTCCGGCGTCGCCCCACGCGGCCGCGTGCCGGCGAGCGGGCGGATGGTGACCTCGCCGTTGCGTACGCGCACCAGGATCTCCGGCGACGAGCCAACCAGCGCAAATGCCCCGAAGTCGAGGTGAAACAGGAACGGCGAAGGGTTCGTGCGCCGCAGGGCCCGGTAAAGCGCAAACGGCGGCAGCGTGAACGGCACCGAGAAGCGCTGCGACAGCACCACCTGAAAGATGTCGCCGGCGGCAATGTATTCCTTGGAGCGCTCCACCATGCGCTTGAATTCGGCCGGTGTCGTATTCGAGCTGGAGTCCGGGAGGGCCAGAACCGTGCTCGCCATCGCGGTGGCATGCGGCAGCGGCGCGTCGAGTGCGCGCACCACGTCGCGCAACCGCTCCACCGCCCGGTTGTAGGCTTCCTGCGCCTCGACGCCGGCTTCGGGGCGAACCGGCGTCACCGCCATGATCTCGTCCTTCACCGCGTCGAACACGACCATCACCGTCGGCAGCACGAATATGCCGTCGGGAACGTCGAGCTTGTCCGGCGGCTGGTCGGGCAGGTGCTCCATCAGCCGCACGGTGTCGTAGCCCATGTATCCGATCACGCCGGCGGCGATCGGCGGCAGTTCGGTCGGCAAGTCGATGCGCGACTC
>CADEEC010000318.1 GCA_902826255.1 uncultured Hyphomicrobiales bacterium
GTCTCCTGCAGCTTCTTTAGCTGCCGCACGTTCATCTTGATGCCCTGGCCCATGGAGATGTCGCCGGGCTTCATGCCGTCGGTGCAGGGGCCCTTCCATGTGGCCGTCTGGGTCATGAGCGTCTTCTCCGAGGCGGCCCCGAGCCCGGCCATCGTGCCCTCGATGCGCACGTTCATCGACGACTGGAAGTCACCAGAAATCGTGGTCTTTGTCGTGGTCTTCATCGGTCCGAACGCGCATTCCGCGTCGATGACCCAGGTGCCACCCGCCTTCTTCATGTCGAACCGCTTGCAGGCGTCCTTGGACATTTTCAGTCCAAACTCCATCATTTCGCGGTCGGTCGCCGGGTCAATGCACATCTGAGCCGTGATCGCCGGCATCCCTGCCGGCTGCTCGGTCACCATGCGGGTCTCCCACAGGCCGGGCTTGCGTGGCGGCAAGTCCATCCACTGCGCGGCAGCGGCGAGGGGAACTACGGTGACGGCCGTGGCGCAGGCGGTCCGAAAAAGCGATCTCATTGGAACTCCTGATTTCAGGGATATTCGATCGAGACAAAGACACCCCTCGCGGCGCAAGTAAGACAGTTCTCGTGCTTAGTTGTTTCCATGCAACAGACTCTGATGATTCCGTGCCCAGGTCCAGGCTGCTAGGGACGGTTCGTGAATGGATGACCCGTTGCCGGCGTCTATAGCTTGACCGAAGTGCGGGTGGAACAATGCAGATCGACGATCGCCTCGTGATCGAGGCTATGTGCGCATCTTGGGTAGTGGGCGACCTCGATGGCCTTATGCAGGGGTTCATCAATGAGGTGCAGTTCTCGGTAGGCGGCCTGGGCGGCGCCGTCTCGTTCCTGAGAAGCGGGCAGGGAAAGGCCATTCTGCGCGGCCGGCTCGGGCTGCTGTTGTCCGAGATCGAGATCGTCCGCTTCCAACCGATGCAGATCGTGCGCGAGGACGATGCCTGGCTCCATATGCGCGTGCACTATCACTACGTGCACCGCAGGAGCGGCCTCGATATCGATGGGACCATGCGCAACAACTGCTGCATGATGGGCGGGCGGATCGTCCGGTATCAGGTGGTTCACGACACCGCGCGCATGGCCGCCTTCGTCGAGCTGGCGCGTCGCAGTATCGCCGAGACCTGAAACCTACAGGCGCCTGCCGTCGTATGGTTTTGGGGCAAGCTTGGCTATGTCGATGTCATCAAGACATCGCACATTGACGGCAAAAATGTCCTTGCCCTTGGGATCTTTGCCGCGGGCGAACGGCTCCACGCCGCATGTCCGGCAGAACACGTGGTGGATGACGTGCTTGTTGAACTGGTAGGTGCTCGCTGCATCCAGGCCGCACACCATCTTGAACTTGTCGGGCTTCACGAAGGTCAGCCATAGCCCGTGCCGTGCACAGATCGAGCAATTGCAGGCAATGGCTTGGGCGGGGTCGGTCGTCGCCTCGTAGCGGATTCGGCCGCAATGGCATCCCCCCGTGTAGACTTTTTCTTTGGTGTCGGACATCTGGGCATCTCCGCGCTTGCCGTACATGTCCGCCTGAGGATTCCACGGACGCGTCTAGGCCGCCTCCCCCTGGATTGCATGCCTGCACGCGACTTGTCGGGAAGCGGAAATAGCCAAGTTGGGGCTACAGGGGAGGTCTTTGGGAAACCAAGCCTGACCCGATTGAATTTCCAGCGCCGATCCACACATCTAGACAGGCCGAACGGAGCGTCTACAACAGCTAAGTGCCCATCGCAGATAACTCTTTTGCTGTGGAGCGTGGCCGTCGCACGACTATGACTTTGGCTGTTCAAGGGTAGGCTTTGATCCAGCGCAAACGAGTCTAAAAAGAGCGCGAGGAGGAGTTCTCATGAGGAGTCGCAGCAGTCTCGCCAAGGCGGTGGCCGTTGCTGCCCTTTGTTTCGGCGCGGCACAGGCCCACGCCGCCAATCCCTTCCGCGGCCTCAGCGGCAACTGGTCGGGTTCCGGTCAGTTCAGGCTAGAGGACGGCAGGTCTGAGTCCATCCGCTGCAACGCCAACTACGTTCCGCGCGGCACCGGCCTCGGCCTGGCGCTGCGGTGCGCCAGCGCCTCCAACAAGGTAGAGCTGCGGGCGAGCCTTGTCGCCAGGGGCAACAAGGTTTCGGGCTCGTGGGAGGAGCGGAGCTACAACGCCTCGGGCCAATTCACAAGTCATTCCGTCCGCG
>CADEEC010000319.1 GCA_902826255.1 uncultured Hyphomicrobiales bacterium
GCCGGCGGCGTCGGTGCCGAATTCGAACTTGGTGTCGGCGATGATGATGCCGCGCTCGGCGGCATAGGCGGCGGCCCACTTGTAGATCGCGAGGGTAGCATCGCGCACCCGCTCCGCCAGCGCGCCGCCGATCTTGGCGACCACCGCGTCGAAGCTGACATTCTCGTCGTGATCGCCGACCGCCGCCTTGGTTGATGGCGTGAAGATCGGCGCGGGCAGCTGCTGCGCCTGCTTGAGGCCGGCTGGCAGCTTGATGCCGCACAAGGCGCCGGTCGCCTGGTAGTCCTTCCAGCCCGAGCCGATCAAGTAGCCGCGCGCGATCGCCTCGACCGGCAGCGGCTTGAGGCGCTTGGTCACCACCGCGCGCCTGGCGTAGAGCGCGGCATCTGCACCCGGCGGCAGCACCTCCGCCGGCTTGGCCGGCAGCAGGTGGTTGGCGATGATGTGCGCCGTCTTGCCGAACCAGAAGTTCGATATCTGCGTCAGCATCTCGCCCTTGCCGGGGATCGGGTCCGGCAGCACCACGTCGAACGCCGACAGCCGGTCGGTCGCGACGATCAGCAGCCGGTTGCCGGAGAGGGCGAAGACGTCGCGCACCTTGCCGCGATGGATGAGGTCGAGGCCGGGCAGGTCGGCTTGGAGGAGGGTGGTGGGCAAGGGAGCGCTCCGGGAATCAATGGAGCGCCCATGCTAGAGCGTTTTTCCTGAAGCGTGAATCGGCTGGGGATTCCCAGTCTGAATGATTTGTGATTCAAGATGCTGACTGGGGTGGAGGCCAGCATCGATGTCACGAGCCTATTCTCTGGATCTTCGCGATCGGGTGGTTGCCTCGGTTGAAGGCGGTCGGAGTTGCCGGGAGACGGCGCGCCTGTTTGATGTGAGCGTCGCGAGCGTCGTGAAGTGGTCGCAGCGCAAGCGGCGGACGGGGAGCGCGGCGGCCTCGCCGATGGGCTGGCGGAACCGGCCGTTGCGGCTGGCGGGTGAGCGAGCCTGGCTGCTGGAGCGCCTTGCGGTGCAGCCCGACCTGACGTTGCGGGCGATCCAAGGAGAACTCCTGGACCGGGGCATGCGGGTGAGCCTGAAGGCGATCTGGCACTTCCTTCGGGTGGAACAGCTGACGTTCAAAAAAAAGCCTGCACGCCGCCGAGCAGGGCCGGCCCGACGTGGCGCGCCGGCGAGCGCAGTGGAAGAAGTATCAGGGGCGGATTGACCCCCGGCGCCTGGTCTTCATCGACGAGACCTGGGCCAAAACCAACATGACGCGCCTGCACGGCCGCTGCCGCTGCGGCGATCGGCTGGTCGCCAGGGTCCCGCACGGACGCTGGCACACGCTCACCTTCCTGGCTGCCCTGCGTTGGGACCGGATCGAGGCGCCCTGCGTGATCGATGGGCCGATCAACGGCCGCAGCTTCCTGGCTTATGTCGAGCAGATGCTCGTTCCGACCCTGCAGCCCGGCGATGTGGTCATCATGGACAACCTCGGCAGCCACAAGCGCCAGGCGATCCGGCGGGCCATCCGCGCCGTCGGCGCCAAGCTCCTGTTCCTCCCGGCCTACTCGCCCGACCTCAACCCGATCGAACAGGTCTTCGCCAAGCTCAAGACCCTCCTGCGCAAGCTCGACGCGCGCACCATCGAGACCACATGGCGCGGCATCGGGCAGCTCCTCGATGCCTTCACACCAACCGAATGCGCCAACTACTTCAGAAACTCAGGATATGCTTCAGAATGAAGGAATCACGCTCTAGGCACTCTCACCCTTCCGCGAACAGCACCCAGGCGTTGAACGCGTAGATCGCGATCAGAATGACGCTCGGCAGGCTCGGCAGGTGGTCGATCTTGCGCCGCGCGCGCGACTGCAGGGCGGCGATCGCCACCGCCGACATCACGATCGCCGACAAGGCGGAACTGGCGTGCGCCGGGCTGATGTGCCCCAGCAGCGGCCCATCCGCAAACGCCAGGTCGTCGATCGCCAGCACCAGCATGTTGAAGAGGTTGCTGCCCAAGAGGTTGCCGACCGCCATGTCGATGGCGCCGATGCGCATGGCCGCGACCGTGACGACGAGCTCCGGCGTCGAGGTGACGCCGGCAACCAGCAGGGTGCCGACGAAACTGGTCGACCAGCCCATGGCTTCGGACAGCTCCTTGCCGATGAAGGGAAGCGACAGGCCGGCGCCGACCACGACCAAAGCGGC
>CADEEC010000320.1 GCA_902826255.1 uncultured Hyphomicrobiales bacterium
CGAGTGGCGGCGCCCCGCGTCAAACAGTTTGCGGTGGTCTTGCACTTTCTTGCGTGCCCGCGCGCGACGCTCTTCGAAGCGCTTGGGTTCCCACATCTGGAATTTCTGCCCCAAGCCAACGAAAGCAACGTGGCTTGAAATGCCGGCGTGCGCGCGAAGCGCTTCAGGAAGCACGATGCGTCCGTCCTGGTCGATGGTGAGCGTGACGACGTCACCGTAGAGCGCGACGGACAGCTCGTCTCGCTCATCCGAGTAATCCGGCAGGCTATCGAGGATGCGATCGATGTTGTCTGCCAGCGCTTTGCCGCCAGCATCGAGCGCCGGAGCATCGAGCGAGGGGTAGCAGTAGATGCCGCCGGCATAGCCGTTGCGGTCGAGAATGGTGCGGAAGGGGGCAGGCACCGAGACCCGTCCCTTGGCGTCGATCTTGTTGACGTACGTTGAGACAAAGCGGTCCATCCCCGTTGCACGAGCCCCAGCCGACGCCCTTCACCCAACCAATTGATCTTCCAAACAAACTGGCCCAGTCCTCCGCCTTTCGCGCTGCGATTGCCTCAGGAGGCGCGCTGATGACATCGGACTGGGCATAAATGGGATCGCATGGGCTCATATGGGTGTCAACGGAATCGGGCCCGGATTCCGCGGGGCGATACGGACGCCTGTGGATCGTTGCCCGCCCGCAACAGCACGTGCGATGTATGCCGTTGTTCAGCCGTCTTCCGATTTCAAGCTTGCTGCGCCGCGGTGTACAGGCCTCGCGGCACGTCAAGCACCCCGAGGAACCCACCCATGCTGCGTCGCGCTTTTGCTGCCGCCGGTTTGATGGCGCTGTGTCTGTTGCCGGCCCAAGCCCAGGATCTCATCACCAAGAAGCAGGTGTTCGAGCTGCCATCGTTCACGACGCAGTCGGGCCGCACGCTCAAGAGCGTGAAGGTCGGGTGGGAGAGCTACGGCACGCTCAACGCCGACAAATCGAACGCCATCCTCATCTGCCACTTCTTCTCCGCCACCGGCCACGCGGCGGGCAAGTATGCCGAGAGCGACAAGGCCGCGGGCTATTGGGATGCCATCATCGGTCCCGGCAAGGCGATCGACACCAACAAGTACTTCGTGTTCTCCAGCGACACGCTGGTGAACCTGAGCCCCGCCGATCCCAACGTCACCACCACCGGGCCGGCTTCGATCGATCCCGACACCGGCAAGCCGTACGGCTATCTGAGCGAGGCCAATCCGAACGGCTTCCCGATCGTCTCCATCCGCGACTTCATCGAGGTGCAGAAGAAGCTCGTCGACAGCCTCGGCATCAAGAAGATGCACATGGTCGGCGGCGCCTCCATGGGCGGCATCCAAACCTTCGAGTGGGCCGGCGCCTATCCCGACATGGTCGCGCGCATCATGCCGGTCATTGCCTCCGCCGAGGCCGACGCCGGCCTGATCGATTGGCTCGACATCTGGGCCACGCCGATCCGTCTCGACCCGAAGTGGAAGGGCGGCGACTACGGCAACGATCCGCCGCTCGCGGGCTTCGCGCAGGCGCTGAAGATCGTCACGCTGCACGCCCAGACCAATGCCTGGGCTACCGGTGCCTTCGGTGCCAAATGGGCGAAGGAGGGCGAGAGCCCCTACAAGTCGTTCTCCAACCGCTATCTGGTCGAGACCGCGCTCGACAACGCCGGCATGGCGCGCGCCAAGACCTCGGATGCCAACCACTTCCTCTATCTGGTACGCGCCAACCAGCTGTTTGGCGAAGGCGCGGCCGAGCGCATGAAGGCGATCAAGGCTCCGGCGCTGATGATCTACAGCCCGGGCGATCTGGTGTTCCCGGTCGAAAGCGTGCGGCGTACGGCCGATGCACTGAAGGCCAACGGCGTCCCCGTCGAGCAGGTCGAGCTCAAGGGCAACCGCGGTCATCTCGACGGCGTGCTCTCCATCAAGCAGGCCGAGCAGACCATCTCTGCCTTCGTCGCGAAGTAGCTGCTTGTCCTGAGCAGACATCTGCTTCGCCCTTTTCTTCACCTCTCCCCGCTTGCGGGGAGAGGATCGGTCCTGCCTCGGGCGGGTGCCGAGGTTGAGGGCATCTGCAAGCACCCTCATCCTCGCGGCGCCTTGCGCCCGAGGCTGTGCGGATAAGGAGGAGCAGGGCGTCCGCGGCTCGCGCCCGGGGACCG
>CADEEC010000321.1 GCA_902826255.1 uncultured Hyphomicrobiales bacterium
GGGAACGCTTGCCAGCACGCAGCACGAATGGCCCCTGGCGCTAACGCAATCAAAATGTGATGGCCCGCTGAAAGACCCTCAGTACAAACCATATAACGGCGCTTGCCGCGTGCAAAGCCCAAGCTGGGCTGCCTTTGGATAAGTTCTCACGCACAAATTCGTGTTGACGTGTTGCTGCCCTGCGCCAGGGCGGCTAGTGTCAACCCGTGTGCGCGGAAGATGCGGCTCGTCTCCCTTCGCACACCGGTTCAGGGTAGGAACATCGGAGAGGGCGAATGAGCTCGGGTGAGCGTATGGACCCCAAGGCGGGTCCCTTCAGCAATTTGACTCAAACCTACAGTGCCAATCTCGATACCGTCGCTAAGGGCTTCGAGCCTATGACGCGCGGCATTGCGCGTTGGAATCTCGAGGTTCTCGGCCTCATGACACGCCGGGCGCGTGCCTGGTCGGAGGTTCCGGTGCGCTTGACCCAGTGCAAGACGCCGCAGGATCTCGTGCGTGAGCAGCTGCAGTTCTGGCAGACCGCGGCGCACGACTATACGGAGAGCGTGCAGAAGCTATCGGCGACATTCGGTTCGCTGGCCGTGCGCGGCTTCAATGGTGCGGCGGCTGACGGCTCGGCCGGTTTCGAACGTGACTACATCACGTTCCCCGAGCCGAAGCCTGCCGCTGAGCAGCCCGCGCGCGGTCGCAAGGCCGCCTGAGCCTAGAGTGCTCGCCCGCCTTCCTTTTCCAGGATGCGGGTGAGGACGGGCCGCAAGTAGCTGAGGAAGCGCGGCGGGTCTTCGCTGACAGGGAAGTGCCCGAGGCCGTCCATGATGGTCATCTCCGCACCGCGAATGCGGCGGGCGAGATCGCGTGTGTCGTCGGGCGTGCAGGAATAGTCGTACTCACCGGTCAGCAGGTAGAGCGGGCAGGCCGCGGTGTCGATGGCAGCGATGCGGTCGCGTACGTCGCCTTCCGACGTGTAGTAGTGCAAGTCGCCTTTGAAGATGCCGGGGCCGCCCTGCATGTAGTGCCAGATGGTTTCCCATTTGTCGGCCTCCGGCGCGGTCGGTCCGGCCAGGCCTGATACCATTGCGCCGCACATCTCGCCGCCGTGCACATCGGGCCGGTGCAGCCAGTCCAAGCTGTAGTAGGGCTCGACGTGCGCGCCCGATTCCAGGCCGATGAGCGCGCGGAAACACACGGCATGCTCGAGCGCGAGGTGCAGGACGACCCGGCCGCCGATGGAGCAGCCCATCACCACGGGCCGATCGAGGCCCAGCGCATCCACGACGGCCAGGATGGTGTCGACGTAGGCGCGCGACGTCAGCTTGTATTCGGCGTTCTGCCAGCCTGCCGGCGGCGAGGACTTGCCGTGCCAGGGCAGGTCGAAGGCAATCAGCCGGAAGCGCCGCAGGATCTCCGGATCGTTGAAAAGGCCACGGTATTGCCGGCTGTCGGAACCGGCGGTGTGCAACAGCAGGAGCGGAATGCCTTGCCCGGCTTCCTCCACGTAGAGGCGATGCGGTGTGCCGCCGATGGCGAGGCGCAGGTAGCGGCCGACGATTGGCTCGAAGTCGGGTTGGCTGGGGCGGCTCATCGGGAGCCCTCCCGATGCGCGCGCAGCAGCGCCAGCAGGTCCTTGAAGTAGCGCAGATTGGCCATGAAGGGGTGCTGATCGCCCTCGATGCGCAGCGCGCGCACCTTCACCATGCCGATCAGGTCGTTGTAGCCGGGTGGCGGAACGGACTTCCAGAACGCCGCCCAGGCGTCGGCCGGCGCGCGCAACGCGAAGGCCCAGCGCGGCATGACGAGCGGGCCCTTCTGGATCGCTTCGATGCGGCCGCGATGAATGCGGATGAGATACTGGTCTGTACCGACCTCGAGCAGGAAGGTCGTGTCGAGATATCGTCCGCGGTGGACAAGCCAAGCATCGGCGTTGGCAAGCTCCCGGAGGCCTTCTATAGCCGCTGCCGTCATGCTCCCCTGCTCCTTGTTCTGAGCTTGTGCTTTCTATCACGCCGCAGCGCACAATTGCGAACGGCCGCACCCTGCCATGCGCGGCGCTGGTTTCCCTTGATGTGGCAAACCCGGTAGGTTGCGCCAAAACTCGGGGCGAGGAGACGTT
>CADEEC010000322.1 GCA_902826255.1 uncultured Hyphomicrobiales bacterium
AGCGAATCGTGTCAGCCGGCACTGCCGCCGGCAAGTATCATATCGGCAACGAGGCCTGCGAACAGAATCCAGCCGACGGTCTGATTCGACTTGAAGCGGGCGAGGCAGTTGGCGGGATCGTCGATATCGAGGGTCGCAACCTGCCAGGCAAAGTGCGCACCGGCCAGCGCAAGAGCCAGAAATGTCGGAAGGTGAGCGCCCGCCAGCCAAGCTGACGCCGCCCAGAGCAACAGCGCGCCCAAGAAGAAGGCAGACAGCCATTGCGGCGTTGCCTTGCCGAAGCGAAGCGCGGTCGACTTCACGCCGACCAGCACATCGTCCTCCTTGTCCTGGTGCGCGTAGATGGTGTCGTAGCCGATCGTCCAGCAGATGCAGCCGGCGTAGAACACGATTGGTGCGAGCGAGAGGCTACCTGCAACCGCCGCCCAGCCAACCAGCGCGCCCCATTTGAAGGTCAGGCCGAGCATGGCTTGGGGCCAGAACGTCACGCGCTTTGCGAACGGATAAAGCGCGATCAGGATCAGCGAACTCGCGCCGAGAATGATCGTGAACAGATTGAACTGGAGTAGAACAAGCAAACCGATCAGGCACAGGCCGCCGAGAAAGAGGTAGGCTTGAAAGACGGAGACCTGCCCTGACGGGATCGGGCGGGCGGCGGTTCTGACAACGCGTGCGTCGTAGTCCCGGTCGACGATGTCGTTATAGGTGCAGCCCGCACCGCGCATGACGAAGGCGCCGATCCAGAACAGCACCAGGTACCAGACATTCGGAACGGAATGGCCGAGCGACACTTCGGCCAACGCCTGGCTCCACCATGCAGGAAACAGCAGCAGCCAGGCGCCGATGGGGCGGTCGAAGCGCGCCAGCCGCATATAGGGTCTCCACGCGTCCGGAGACAGACGGTCGACCCAGTTGCCGGGGGCGGCATCTGGCACGCGTTCCGTGCCGGCGTTGCGGGGCTGCATGAAGGACCTGAACTGCCATCGATGGCCCGCACGCTAGCGTGCGGCGCCGCCTCTGCCAAAGCATTCCGCGTCGAGGTTTTAGCGGCCTGCGGCCCGTTGCGGGCTCAGGGCGTGCAGGTGCCACATCGCAATCCAGAATACGGCGACCGCGCCGGCTTGATGGGCCAGTCCCAACTCGATGGGAACGCGCGCCAGCAGCGTCCAGATGCCGAGTGCGATTTGGGCGATGACGGCAAGCAGCAACGCCATCGCCGACATTTGCGCCGGGCCATGCTCGGTTCGTTGCACGACGCGCCAGACCTGCCATGCCACGGCAACAAACAGTATGTAAGCGAGCAGCCGGTGATTGAACTGAACGGTCAGCGCGTTCTCGAAAAGATTGGTCCAGCGCGGGTAAAGGGCGAACAGGCCCTCCGGGATCAGGCGCCCATCCATCAGCGGCCAGGTGTTGTAGCCGGCACCGGCCTTCATGCCGGCAACAAAGGCTCCGGCGATGATCTGGAGAAACACAAGGCCGACAATAGCTGCGGCCACTCGGTAGCCCGGCAACCTCTCCGTCGCGCGGCGCGCGGTAGGCCGGCGAAGGCCCATCGCGATCCACAGAATCGCGCCGAGGATCAGGACGGCGAGCGAGAGGTGCAAGGCCAGGCGGTACTGGCTGACGTCCACGCGTCCGGAAAGCCCCGAGCGCACCATGTACCAGCCGATGAAGCCCTGCAGACCGCCGAGGAGGAAGACGGCGCCGAGCCTCGGGGCCAGTGCGCGGGAGATGCGTCCGGTAGCGAGGAAGAAAACGAAGGGCACGAAGAAGACGACACCGACAAGTCGTGCCAGGAAGCGGTGCGACCACTCCCACCAAAAGATGAACTTGAACTCCGACAGGCTCATTCCCTTGTTGACGTTCTGATACTGCGGGATCTGACGATATTTATCGAAGGCCTCCTGCCAGGCGGCATCGGTGAGGGGCGGTACCGTGCCGATGATCGGCTGCCACTCCGTTATGGACAGCCCGGAGCCGGTGAGACGGGTCGCGCCGCCGATGCTCACCATCACGCAAACGAGCGCAGCAACAACGAACAGCCACACGCGCACGGGGTTCACGGAGCGGTCGTGCGCGGCGGTTTGTGATGCGCGTGCGTGCTGAGTTG
>CADEEC010000323.1 GCA_902826255.1 uncultured Hyphomicrobiales bacterium
GTAGCCGCGGTCGAACTGCATGCCTTCGACGACGTCGAGCTCGGTCTCGAGGCTCTTGGCCTCCTCGACCGTGATCACGCCCTCGTTGCCGACCTTCTTCATCGCATCGGCGATGATCTTGCCGACTTCCTCGTCGCCGTTGGCGGAGATGGTGCCGACTTGGACGATCTCGGCGTTGGACGTCACCTTCTTGGACTGCTTCTTCAACTCGTCGATGACGATGCCGACGGCCTTGTCGATGCCGCGCTTGAGGTCCATCGGGTTTGCGCCCGCGGCAACCGCCTTGGCGCCTTCGCGCACGATGGCCTGGGCGAGCACCGTCGCCGTGGTCGTGCCGTCACCGGCTGCATCCGAGGTCTTGGAGGCAACCTCGCGCACCATCTGCGCGCCCATGTTCTCGAACTTGTCTTCGAGCTCGATCTCCTTGGCGACGGTCACGCCGTCCTTGGTCACGCGCGGACCGCCGAAGGATTTGTCGAGCACGACGTTGCGGCCCTTGGGGCCCAAGGTCACCTTCACTGCGTTGGCGAGAACGTCGACGCCGCGCAGCATGCGCTCACGGGCGTCCTGCGAAAACCTGACTTCTTTTGCTGCCATAGTCGTACCTCTGTGCGAAGGGAACGGCCCTTCGGCTCACGTTGCGGTTGCTTGACGGTTCAGGCGGCGGCCTTGACGGACACCTTGCCCTCGATGATGCCGAGGATGTCGCTCTCCTTCATGATGAGGACGTCCTCGCCGTTGATCTTCACCTCGGTGCCGGACCACTTGCCGAACAGAACCCGGTCGCCCTTCTTCACCTCGAGCGCGACCAGCTTGCCGCTCTCGTCCCTGGCGCCCGGGCCGACGGCGATCACCTCGCCCTGGACAGGCTTTTCCTTGGCGGTGTCGGGAATGATGATGCCACCGGCGGTCTTGGTGTCCTCATCGATGCGGCGCACAACAACGCGGTCGTGCAGAGGGCGAAATTTCATGGGCCTCTACCTCTTGCTTTCAAACGCTTGACGAGGGGCCTTGTAGTTGCCCCACCAACTGAGATCAGCGGCCCCGGCTGGGCCGGGCGCGCACTTGCCGCAGGTATTAGGAAGGGCTGTTAGCAGTGTCAAGCATCGAGTGCTAGATCGAGGCAGGGCGCCTTTGTCGCCTTGATTGGGAGACCCGGGGGGCCCAGATAAGTTGCTAGAGGACGACCTCCGCTTCCAACATACCTCGATGAGGACGACCTCATCACCTCGCAAGGGAGATGAGATTATGGCGTGGTTCATCCTGGTTGCCGCGGGCCTGATCGAGATCGGTTGGGCTATCGGCCTGAAGTACACCGACGGCTTTACGCGCCTTTGGCCCACCGTCGGCACCGTATCGGCAATGGTGGTGAGCCTCGCCCTGCTCGGCCTTGCCGTGCGCACGCTGCCTGTCGGAACGGCTTATGCCGTATGGACCGGCATTGGCACTGTCGGGACAGTGCTGCTCGGCATCTACCTGTTCAACGAGCCCGGCGATGCGCTGCGGCTGCTGTTCATCGCCATGATCGTTGCGGGCATTGCCGGCCTGAAGCTCGTCACGCCGTAACTGGCCTGCGGCGGAACTGGCCCGGCTCGTGCATCGTTCTTGCTTGCGGTCGCCTGCTTCGGCGGTCGCGAGCAACGCACTTCGGCTGTGGGAACGATGCAACCAAAAGCGCTCGAATCACGGCTAGATTCACACCACGGTGCGGCGCGTACGCGGGGCGAGGTGACCACCGCATGATCGACAGAGACTTCCAAGCCCAGGTGGCCGGATACAGTCTGACGACGGCTGAAATCCTCTATCGCCTGCCCGATCACCCCTCGCTTCTGCAAACATTCGTCTGGCAGGAATACGACGTCCACCCTCGCTTCCCGCGCTTGAAGGGCTTCCTCGATTTCTGGACGCGGAACCTCGAAGGCAAGCTATACCGCATCACGGTTGCGCACCGGAAGCTGATCACGCCGGCGGAAGTGAAGCTGATCGGCGGCGATTACCGGCTCAACTGACTGCGGCATCCCCAGGCTATTGCAGCCCTGCTACGGCGACGCGTCCGAATCGCCGTAGC
>CADEEC010000324.1 GCA_902826255.1 uncultured Hyphomicrobiales bacterium
GCTGAAGTCCGCGCAGAACCGCATCAGCAAGCTGCCGCCGGCGGCGCGCGAGCGGCTTGGATTTGCCGATAGCCCTCCGGTGAGCAAGCCGGCAAACCTGGTCTACGGCGTCGAGGATATCCCGCCGACACCCGTCAGGTGGTTCAGCGCCATCCAGCAGGTCGCGATCACCTCGATCTACCTGATCTACCCGCTGATCGTGATCCGCCAGGCCCAACTCGACGTCGCAACGACCATCAGCATTCTCCAGGTTGGCTGCCTTGTTCTCGGCATGGCGTCGCTGCTGCAGGCCCTTCCGAAAGGCCCGGTGGGCAGCCGGCTGCTCGCACCCTCCAGCTTCACCGGGCTGTATCTTGCCTCCTCCCTCGCAGCGGTGAAGACCGGGGGCATGCCCCTGGTATGGGGGATGACAATTGCCGCCGGTGTTTTCGAGATGCTCCTGTCCACTGTCTGGCGGCGGTTGAGAGCGTTCGTTCCGCCCGAGTCAGCGGGCCTTATCGTGTTCTTCATTGGCAGCATCATCGCCCTTGCTGCGTGTCACATGCTGCTGTCGGAGGGACCGGCGGGAAGAACGGCTACGCAGGAATGGCTCATCGCCGGCAGCGCGATCGCACTGATGATTGCGATCCACGTCTGGAGCAAAAGCCAGTTGAAAATCTACTGCGTCGTCATCGGCATGTTGTTTGGGTTCCTGACGTCGATTGCCGCGGGCCTCGTGACCTATGCCGATCTGCGCCCCATTCTGGCGCTGCCCCTGCTTGCGATGCCGAGCGTCGCCCACGTATCGTTGGCGTTCGACTGGTCGTTGCTGGTTCCCTTTGCCATCACGGGGCTGGCTGCGGCCATGAGCACGACGGCGGTGCTGACCACCTACCAGAAGGCAGTCGACGCGGACTGGGTCCGTCCGGACATGTCGTCCATCGGCCGCGGCGTCCTCGGCGACGGCATCTCCACCACATTCTCGGGGCTGCTCGGCACCTTCGGTGTGACGGTTTCCAACGCCAATGCAGGCCTTGTGGCAGCTACCGGGGTGGCCAGCCGGAGAATTGCATTCGCCCTTGCGATCATACTGGCGTTGGTGGCGCTGCAGCCCAGGCTGCTCGGCATTCTTACCCTCATGCCGAAACCGGTGATGGCTGCAGCCATGCTGTTCATCTCCGCCTTTATCATGATCAGCGGCATCCAGATCATCACCATGCGCGTACTCGATGGCCGCCGCACCTTGGTGATCGGCATGGGCCTGACGACGTTCTTTGCTGCCACCGTCTACCAATCGGCCTTCGTGGGCGCCCCGCAGTGGGCGCAGCCGATCGTCGCCACGCCGCTGGTCCTTGCGACGCTGGTGACGTTGGGCCTCAACCTTGTATTCCGCATCGGCATAAAGCGGCGTGTATCGATGACGATCGATGCCTCCGCCCCCGCCCTGCGCGATGTCACCACCTTCATAGAGCAAAGCGCCGGGTCCTGGGGCGCACGGCGCGACGTCTCCAACAAGCTGGAGTTTGCAGTCCAGCAGACACTGGAAGCCGTCATCGCCTATTGCGCCGCCAAGGGGCCGATCACGATCAATTTAAGCTTCGACGAGTTCGTGGTTGGCGCGGATATCATGTACGCCGGTGCGGCGATGGAGTTTCCAGACCAGCCTCCCGGCAAGGAGGAATTGCTCGACTCGGATGACGGCTACCCGCGCCTGGCGGGCTTCCTGGTGCGACAGTACACGGATCGGCGCATGGCCATCAAAGGTGGCGTCCGGCTGCAATTCGATCACTAGCCAGTTCCACCTCAATTCGGCAGTTCGATGAGCGGCCAACCCACCGCGACAAATCGCTCGGGTTGCGGGAACAAGCTCCCAGGATGGGGGAAGACAAAACCAAGCGTACCAGCGGGTCGTCGAACAGCGTCTAAGTCCCGCATCCGCGGCCCGTGGCCTTCGAGGCCGCGGGCTTGACGATGGGGCCCAAAACAGAGAAAAGAGCCCACCGACCAAAGACTTTGGGGCGCGTAGCTCAGCGGTAGAGCACTACCTTGACATGGTAGGGGTCACAGGTTCGATCCCT
>CADEEC010000325.1 GCA_902826255.1 uncultured Hyphomicrobiales bacterium
AACAGCCCTGCTCGCAGATCCCCGCTCCCGGCAGATCTTGCCAGCCGTCTCATTGCGCCAGCCGAACCTCGGCCTCACGCAAGGACGCAATGATCTCCTCCGTCGACTTCCTCTTCCCAACCATCTCCTCATCTCCTCCTGAGACTTCGGAAATAGCCGGATTCGCTCCTCACACCCGGTGCCAGAGCAGGGGTGCAGACCAATCCCAGCCCGATGCAGTTCGAACAACGAGCGCGATTAGCTTAGCTTGGTGTCTACTGAACCGGCAGCAGCTCATTCGCCGACTTTGTGCCACAAGGGGATCCCAAATCTACGCGAGGCTTTAGGCCCAATGGGCGCAAGCATCTGCTCCAACTCGGTGTTACGATAAGTCTTCCGATCCTTCGTATCGAGCTTCCAAAGCGCATGCTTTCTAGAACTTCCGCTCCACTTGCCGCCCTTGCGCGCTGCTGCGCCGCACTTAGCTCCTCGCTTGATCAGTAGGCGTTGGTGGAGACCCTCGTGAGCCATGTCGGCCAGCTGCTGCCATCCGAGGGTTCATTCCTATGCGAATTTGATGAAGCCAGCGATACCCTGATGTTTCGCGGCGCGCACGGTCTGCCGGCGAAAGTACTCAAGGCTATGAGTGAGGCACCGCCGCTGCCGCGTGGCCGCGGTAGCTTTTCGCAGCTTGCAATGTCGTCCAGTCCACTCGTCGTTACAGATTTAAAAACCGAAGGCGCGCTGCGTAGTCCTTTCCTGCCCTGGTTTGTTGAGGCCGGCTACAAGTCGATGCTGGGTGTGCCACTGATGCGCGAGGGGCGCACAATGGGCGGGCTAGTAATCTTCCGGAGGCACGCTGGCGCTTTCACGAGTGAAGATATCGACCTTCTGAGCGCCTTCGCCGCCGAGGGCGCGCTTGCGCTCGCCCACGCGCGAGTGTTTCGCACACTTGAGCAGCGCACCGGCAAGCTCACGGAGGCACTTGCGCAGCAGGCCGCCGCGAGTGAGGTCCTACGCGTGATGGCAGTTTCTCAGGCGGATAGCCAGCCTGTATTCGACAC
The DNA here is from genome assembly GCA_902826255.1 of uncultured Hyphomicrobiales bacterium. Classification (GTDB taxonomy): domain Bacteria; phylum Pseudomonadota; class Alphaproteobacteria; order Rhizobiales; family Hyphomicrobiaceae; genus AWTP1-13. The sequence continues at coordinate 1,044 of CADEEC010000325.1, forward strand.
TATCGCGCGCAACGCAGCCAAACTGTGCGACGGAGAGATGTGCGCCGTTTTTGGCTACGATGGCGACTTGATCCACATACGGGCGACACACAATTGGACCGAGGTTGGGCTGAGTGCGTTCCAAGCGATGTACCCCCGCAAACCCGGAGAACCTAGTGTCGTCGCGCTTTGTGTGGCGGAGCGGCGGCTCGTGCACGTTCCCGACACCGAGACCAACATCCACGTGCCGCAGGATTCACTTAGTCTTACACGCCTCTTGCACTATCGCGCTGTGGTCGCTGTGCCAATGCTATGCGACGATCAGCCGATTGGCGCAATCGGCGTCATGCGCACGGAGGCCGGCGCGTTTACGGCGAGCCAAATTGCACTTCTGGAAACTTTTGCTGATCAAGCCGTGATTGCTGTCGAAACGTCGAGGCTTTTTCGTGAGGTGCAGGAAAGCAATCGCGAGTTGGGTCGCCATCGTGACCGCATGGAGAACGAGCTTCAATTAGCTCGCGAAATTCAGCTCAGCATGGTGCCGACGAAATTCCCTGCCCCAACCTTGGCCAGGCCCGTCGAGATTTGCGCCGCGCTGATCCCAGCGCGCGAAATTGGCGGCGATCTCTACGACTTCTTTTGGCGCAAGGACGGCCGGCTTTGCTTTGTTGTCGCAGATGTCTCCGATAAAGGTGCGCCGGCGGCTCTTTATATGGCGCGGACCAAGACGCTGCTGCGTGCGATCGCCACAAGCGACGATGGCTGGACCACCGATATACCCTCTCCTGCGCGCGTGCTGGAGCGCGTCAACGAGGAATTGTGTGCTGACAACACACAAACCATGTTTGTTACGCTTTTCTTCGGAATTTTCGATCCAAAGAATGGCCTGCTCCGAGCTTGTAATGCTGGGCACCCTGAGCCTTTTGCTATCCACGCAAAAGATGGCGTGCGGGCCCTGGCAGGGCCACGAGCGGTGCCGCTCGGCATTTCACCTTTGCAGCGCTATGCGGATGGCGAACACTG
>CADEEC010000326.1 GCA_902826255.1 uncultured Hyphomicrobiales bacterium
TACATGGACGGCCTGCGCGAGCACGATGTTGCCAAGATCGGCAGCACGTTCGCAGCCGACTGTCGCTTCGTCACGCCGGTGCGCAGCATGGACAAGGCGCAGACGCTTCTCTTCCTCACCGCGCTCTACACCGGCTTTCCCGACTGGCACTACGACAACGACCCGCCGGCGCTGCAGCCGGACGGCACTTGGGCCGTGCTCTGGCGTCAGGGCGGCACGCATACCGGCACGCTGGCATTTCCCGGCTTCCCGCCGGTCGAGGCAACCAACCGCACGGTCGTCATCCCGCCGCACAACTTCTACTACACCGTGCGCGGCGACCACCTGATCCAGGTCAGACCCGACCCGGTGCCCGGCGGCGCGCCGCGTGGCATCTTTCAGCAGATCGGCGTCGAGCTGCCGCCGCTATAAATCGCTACTAACGAGGGAGAGAACGCGCATGCCATTCGCCATCCAGACCTATGACAAGCCCAACAGCGCCAGCCTGCGCGCCGAGGTGCGCGCCGTACATATCGAATACCTGAAGAAGCACCAGCACATGCTGATCGCCGCCGGCGGCCTGCTCAACGACGACGGCAGCGCCGGGCCCGGCGGCATCCTGCTGGTCGACACCGAGGACCGCGCGGTTGCCGAGCGCTTCCTCGCCGACGACCCCTTCACCAAGGCCGGCCTGTTCGAGAAGACCACCGTCACCCGCTGGCGCAAGGCCTTCTTCGACGGCAAGTGCCTGCTGTAAGCGCAAAGCGGTCGTTGACCTTCACAGCGCTGCGCAAGTAAGCGGCACTCGGCGACCAACAACAGCGGTCTGCAACCGTTCAACGCATGTCATCCTCGGGCTTGGCCCGAGGATCCAGCGCGCCGCATTCTCCGCTCGCTGCAGGTATGTGGAGCATGCGCAGGATATACGTCGTCGCCAGCGGGTGGCGCGGCCCGCTCTATGTCGGCGTCACTGAGGACTGATCCAGCGCACGGCGTGACGTGACATCAGCGCACAGGCGCCCGAACCGCCCACGCCCGCGCCTGCAGGTGTATTGCGCCGTCCGCCTCTCGCGGCAAGCTCGCAGCCAGGCCCTCCTTGAGCCGCTGCAGCGCACCGGCCGCCAAGATGTCGCAATATCCCGGAGCCGGTCCAGCGCCGAGGGTGAAGGGGAGCCAGTAGTCGTCGAAGTCGGCGAACACGGTCGGGACCTCGATGGCCTCCACCTCGGCCTGCGCCAAACCCCCGCTACGCGCCAGTCCGGCCACACCCTCGCGCGTGCAGTAGGGAAAGCGCTTGTCCTCCATGAGATCGGCCGCAGCCGGATCGAGCTCAACCGCGACCCGCCAGAACTCGCGCACAAACTCGAGTCCACCGCCCGCGTAGTCCCACACGTAGAAACCAATCGCGCCGCCGGGCCGTGTCACGCGCTGCATTTCGGCCAGCGCCTGCGCCTTGTCCGGCACGAAATTGAGCACCAGCCCGGAAACGGTCACGTCGCTGCTGGCCGTGTCGATTGGCAGCGCCTGCGCATCGCCAAGTCGGAACACCGCGCGCGGATCGGCCACGTTGGCGCGGGCCTGAGCGAGAAATCCTTCGGACGGATCGACGGACATGAGCGTAGCGGGTGCACGCGCCAGGATCTCGGCGGACAGAGCCCCGGTCCCGCAGCCGATCTCTACCCAGTCGAGGCCCTTCGGCATGCCGAGCCAGTCGAGAAAACGCGGCGCGACCCTGCGGCTCCATCGCCCCATGTATTGGTCATAGCTGGTGCCGGCGTGCCAGGCATCGTGGCGCGAGGTGGTGGTCATCGCGGCGGCTCCGATCCGTACCCGGCGCATCTTAGGCCGGTACGCGACAGGGGGCCATAGCGGGCCTCTCTCCACCTCGTTCGAGGAATGGCTCGTGCCACACACGCTCGGCCAGGCCGCCCGAGGCAGTGGGCGCGCTTGAAAAGAAAGACAGTGTTGACGTCGGCAGCGTGCTCAAACCGCAAC
>CADEEC010000327.1 GCA_902826255.1 uncultured Hyphomicrobiales bacterium
GTGAAGGCCGCGGTGTTCGGCTTCCTGGTCGCGCTGATGGGCTGCTATCACGGCTTCCACAGCCGCGGCGGCGCGCAGGGCGTCGGCAAGGCGCCCACCAACGCCCTCGTCTCCGCCTCGATCCTGATCCTCATCTCCAACTACATCGTCACGGAGCTGTTCTTCTCCCGATGAGCGGCGACATCAAAATCAAGGTCCGGGGATTGTGCAAGGCCTTCGGCCGCAAGTTGGTGCTGCGGGACCTCGACCTCGACGTGCCGAAGGGCCAGTCGCTGGTGGTGATCGGCGGCTCGGGCACCGGCAAGTCGGTGCTGATCAAGTGCATCATCGGCCTGATGCAGCCGGACAAGGGCTCGATCGAGATCGACGGCCACGAGGTCACCAAGATGTCGTCGGGCGAGCGCGAAGAGATCATGCACAAGTTCGGCATGCTGTTCCAGGGCGGCGCGCTGTTCGACTCGCTGCCGGTGTGGGAGAACGTCGCCTTCGGCCTGATCGCCGGCCGCGGCTTCAACCGCGCCGAGGCCAAGGAGATCGCGCTGCGCAAGCTGGGCGCCGTCGGCCTCGGTCCCGAGGTGGCGCAGCTCTATCCGGCTGAATTGTCCGGCGGCATGCAGAAGCGCGTGTCCCTCGCCCGCGCCATCGCCATCGAGCCGGAGATCATCTTCTTCGACGAGCCGACCACCGGCCTCGACCCGATCATGAGCCAGGTGATCAACGAGCTGATCAAGAAATGCGTCGACGACCTCGGCGCCACCGCGCTGTCCATCACCCATGACATGCATTCGCTGCGGGTGATCGGCGACAACGCCGCGATGATCTATGATGGGCGAATCATCTGGCACGGGCCGGCCGCCGACATCGACCATTCCGGCAACGCCCATGTCGAGCAGTTCGTGCAAGGCAGGGCCGAAGGGCCGATCAAGATGCCCGTTCGGCCGCTGTAGAGCAGGGCCGTCGCATATGAATAATCGAGCCCACCAAAACACCCCCGCAAGGGCAGGGCAATTGCATATGAGGAAGCACGCCGCTCTTCTCCCTCCCCCAAGCTGGGGGAGGGCTGGGGTGGGGGTTGTTCTCTCCGCCGCACGATCGCGCCAAGCTGAACCGCCTCGCCCCCACCCTAACCCTCCCCCGCCTCGGGGGAGGGAACTGTAGCGAGGCACTTCCAGCGTCATATGCGCCAACATGGTAACAAAAAGGGCAGCCGACAAGGCTGCCCTGATTGCGTGGTCTATCTCATCGAGGCTTACGCCGGGACGGTCTCGCCCTCGGCCTCTTCGGCCTTGGCCTGGACCGGGCCGGAATCCTGGCCCTTGGCCGAGACGTCGCGGTCGACGAACTCGATGATCGCCATCGAGGCCATGTCGCCGTAGCGGAAGCCCGCCTTCAGCACGCGGGTGTAGCCGCCGGCGCGGCTCTTGTAGCGGTCGGCAAGCGTGGTCAGCAGCTTTTCCGCCAGCTTGTCGTCCTTGAGCGAGGCGAGGATCTGACGGCGGGCGGCGAGCCCACCCTTCTTGCCCAGCGTGATCAGCTTTTCCACGATCGGGCGGAGATCCTTCGCCTTGGGCAGCGTGGTCTTGATCTGCTCATGCTTAACCAGGGCCGCGGCCATGTTGTTGAACATCGCCTTGCGGTGCGACGAGGTCCGGTTGAGTTTCCGACCGGCAACTGCGTGACGCATGTCTGCTCTCCTCTTCTCGTGGCTTCGCCTGCCCCACGGGGTCAACGAAAACCGGTTTCAGGTCCTGGCCGCCGCAGCGCTCTCGAACGCGCCATGCACGGCAGGATTGGGCCACCCTGGCCCGCTACGCGTCTCTCGGCCTAGAACGGCTCGTCGAGCCGCTTGGCCAACTCTTCGATGTTCTCCGGCGGCCAGTTCGGGATCTCCATGCCGAGATGGAGGCCCATCTGAGCCAGCACTTCCTTGATCTCGTTCAGCGACTTGCGGCCGAAGTTCGGGGTGCGGA
>CADEEC010000328.1 GCA_902826255.1 uncultured Hyphomicrobiales bacterium
GTGGCGGGGCTGATGGCGGCGGTGCCCCATCTGCGCTTTGCGGGCGTGCAGGCCTATCACGGCTCGGCGCAGCATGCGCGCGAGGCCAGTGCGCGCCGCGACCACATCGCACGTGCGGTCGGTATGGTGGAGGAGACGCTCGGCGCGCTGCGTAAGCGGGGACTGGATGCGGAGATCGTCGGCGGAGGCGGCACCGGCACCTACGAGCATGAGGCGGCGAGCCGGGTCTACAACGAGCTGCAATGCGGATCCTACGTCTTCATGGATGCGGACTACGCCAGGAACAAGCGCGCCGACGGCGGCTTCTTCGACACCTATGAGCATGCGTTGTTCGTGTATGCGACAGTGATGAGCGCGCCGTCCCCCGAGCGTGCGATCCTGGATGCGGGCTTGAAGGCGTTCTCCTTCGACTGCGGCATGCCGTTGCCGTGGAAGTTGCCCGGCGCGGTCTACCATCGCCCGTCCGACGAGCATGGCATTCTCGACCTGTCGGAGAGCTCGGTGCGGCCCCAACGTGGCGACAAGGTTCTGCTCGTGCCGGGCCACTGCGATCCGACCGTGAACCTGCACGACTGGTACGTGGGCGTGCGGGGGCTTGGCAATGGAAAGGGCCGCGTGGAGGTCGTCTGGCCGGTGGCGGCGCGCGGCGCGGTATTCTGAAACCGCCGGCCGTAACGCGCAGCTTTGGCTCCGTATTTCCCTGGGATTGCAGAGCGCGAGCCGTCTCACAATATGCATAGGGTCTAGTTTTCAGCAGGGACACCCATGACACCCGAAGAACGCAGATTGATCGACGGCCTGTTCGACCGCATGCGCGGCTACGGCGCTCCTGAGAAGGACCGCGACGCCGAGGCGGTCATCAGTCAGGCCGTGCGCGCGATGCCGGATGCGCCCTACATGCTGGTGCAGTCGGTGCTGGCGCAGGAATATGCGCTGCAGGAAGCAGGCAAGCGGATCGAGGATCTCGAGGCGCAGGTGCGCGCACTGAACGATCAGGCGCAACGGCCTGCGGCCAGCTCGGGCGGCTTCCTGGGTGGACTTCTCGGCGGTGGACGTCCAGCACCTGATCGCGCCACCAGCGTTCCCCCGATCGGATCGCGCGCGGTGCCGTCCGGTGCGCCTGAGCGCCCCTCTGCGTGGGCGGCCGGCGGCCAGCCCCCGCAGGCACAGCAACAGCCCCCGGCAGGCGGTGGTTTCCTGCGCTCGGCGATGGCGACGGCGGCCGGTGTCGCCGGCGGCATGCTGGCGGCGGGTGCCATCCAGAACATGCTGGGCGGGTCCGGTTCGGGGACAGCCACCGCGGCACAGCAAACGCCGGCCGCGGCGGAGTCAACGCAGCAAACTGCGTCCGAGCAGCAATCCCAGGGTGAGCACTCCAACGTGCAGGACGCCTCTTACGAGGACGAAGGCTCCAGCTGGGGCGACGACTCCTGGGGCGACATGGACATCTGATCCAGCCACCTGGCCGGATTATCGCTGATGGAAGGCTGCGCGGGCTGGACATTCGTCCGGCCCGTAATCTTGAGGGCATAGGCGTAGTCGAGCGCGATCTCCTTCAGCTGCTCGAAGCGGCCGGAGGCACCGCCGTGGCCGGCCTCCATGTTGGTCTTGAGCAGGATCAGGTTGTCGCTCGTGTTGTGCGACCTGAGACGCGCAATCCACTTCGCCGGCTCCCAGTAGGTGACGCGCGGATCGGTCAACCCCGCGTAGGCGAAGATGTGCGGGTATGGCTTGTCCGTCACGTTGTCGTAGGGGGAGTACGAGCGGATGATGTCGAAGTCCTCCGTCGACGTGATGGGGTTGCCCCACTCCGGCCACTCGGGCGGCGTGAGCGGCAGAGTGTCGTCCAGCATCGTGTTCAACACGTCCACGAACGGCACGTCGGCGATGATGCCGAGAAACAGGTCCGGCGCCATGTTGGCGACCACGCCCATCA
>CADEEC010000329.1 GCA_902826255.1 uncultured Hyphomicrobiales bacterium
CGCCATCGACAGTCATCTCGCCCGCTGGCGCATGGTGCAGAACCTCTGGTACGGCCTCTCGCTGGGCTCCGTGCTGCTGCTCGCCGCCATCGGGCTCGCCATCACGTTCGGGGTGATGGGCGTCATCAACATGGCGCATGGCGAGATGGTCATGCTCGGCGCCTACACCACGTTCGTCGTGCAGGAGACGATCCGCATCTACGCGCCGTGGATGTTCGACTACTCGCTCGCCATCGCCATTCCGGCAGCTTTCCTGGTGGCGGGCCTGGTCGGCATCGCCATCGAGCGCGGTATCATCCGCTTCCTCTACGGCCGGCCGCTGGAGACGCTGCTGGCCACCTGGGGCATCAGCCTCATCCTGCAGCAGGCCGTGCGCACACTATTCGGGCCCAACAACCGCGAGGTCGGTACGCCGGCCTTCATGTCCGGCGTGGTGGAGTTCGGCGGCCTCGCCATCACGCTCAACCGTTTCTACATCATCATTTTCTCTGCGCTGGTGTTTGCCGCGCTGCTCCTGGCCCTGCGCTACACCACGCTCGGGTTGCACATGCGCGCGGTCACCCAGAACCGCCGCATGGCGAGCGCGATGGCGATCAATACGGGCCGCATCGATGCGCTCACCTTTGGTCTCGGCTCCGGCATCGCCGGGCTTGCCGGCGTGGCGCTGTCGCAGATCGACAACGTGTCTCCCAACCTCGGTCAGAGCTACATCATCGACAGCTTCCTGGTCGTGGTGTTCGGCGGCGTGGGCAATTTGTGGGGCACGCTGGTCGGTGCGTTGACGCTCGGCGTCGCCAACAAATTTCTCGAGCCCTACGCAGGCGCCGTGCTCGGCAAGATCGCGCTGCTCGTGCTCGTCATCCTCTTCATCCAAAAGCGCCCGCGCGGGCTGTTTGCGCTCAAGGGCCGGGCGGTGGAAGCATGATCACGCGGCGTCTTCTCGAAGCGCCGGACGGCCGCGGCTGGATCTTTCTCGGCATCCTCGCGGCGGCTGCGATCATCGTGCCATGCCTCAACCTGTTCGTGCCGCCGACGTCGCCGTTCCATCTCACCAGCGCGACCGTGGCGCTGTGGGGCAAGTATCTCTGCTTCGCGTTGCTCGCCCTCTCGCTCGACCTGGTGTGGGGCTACTGCGGCATCCTCTCACTTGGCCACGGCGCCTTCTTCGCGCTCGGCGGTTACGCCATGGGCATGTACCTCATGCGCCAGATCGCCGGCCGCGGCAGCTACGCGCATCCGATCCTGCCGGACTTCATGATGTTCCTGAACTGGAAGGAGTTGCCCTGGTACTGGTACGGCTTCAATTACTTCCCGTACGCCGCATTGATGGTCTTGGCGGTGCCGGGCCTGCTCGCCTTCGTGTTCGGCTGGTTTGCTTTCCGCAGCCGTGTGACGGGCGTCTACCTTTCCATCATCACGCAGGCGCTGACCTTCGCGCTGATGCTCGCCTTCTTCCGCAACGACTTCGGTTTCGGCGGCAACAACGGCCTCACCGATTTCTACGATATCCTGGGCTTCAGCGTACAGGCGCCCACGACGCGTGCCCTGCTGTTCGCGCTGTCGGCCGTGGCCTTGGCGCTCGGTTATATGATCGCGCAGATGATCGTGCGTTCCAAGGCCGGCAAGGTGCTGATCGCCATCCGCGACGCGGAGAGCCGCACGCGGTTCCTCGGCTATCGCGTCGAGAACTACAAGACCTTCGTGTTTACGGTGTCGGCATGCATGGCCGGCGTCGCGGGTGCACTCTATGTGCCGCAGGTCGGCATCATCAATCCGAGCGAGTTCGCGCCGGCCAACTCCATCGAAATGGTCATATGGGTCGCGGTCGGCGGACGCGGCACCCTGATCGGCGCTGCGCTGGGTGCCGTGATCGTCAACTACCTCAAGACCATCTTCACTATCGGCGCGCTGGCGCCCTA
>CADEEC010000330.1 GCA_902826255.1 uncultured Hyphomicrobiales bacterium
GACAGTGCATTGTTATTGCAGCATTTCAAGGACGCCGAGCAGGAGTGCAACGCGCTCTTGAACGCGGCTCAGGCGCTGCCGCTGCCGGCCTACGACCAATGCCTGAAGGCCAGTCACATCTTCAATCTCCTGGATGCCCGCGGCGTGATCTCGGTGACCGAGCGCCAGGCCTATATCGGCCGCGTGCGCGCGCTGGCGAAGGGGTGCTGCGAAGCCTGGGAAGCGACCCAACGCGTCCCTGAGCGCGTGCCGGTGAAAGCCTGAGCCATGTCCGAATTATTGCTCGAGCTGTTCTCCGAAGAGATCCCCGCCCGCATGCAGGCCCGCGCCGCGGAAGACCTGCAGCGCCTGATGACCGACAAGCTGCACGCCGCCGGTCTGCACTTCACCCTGGCGCGCACCTATGTGACGCCGCGCCGCCTGACCCTGGTGGTCGAGGAACTCCCCGCTGCCCAGCCCGATGTGCGGGAAGAGCGCAAGGGCCCGCGCGTCGGCTCGCCGCAGCCCGCGATCGACGGCTTCCTGAAATCCGCCGGCCTCAAGTCGGTGAAGGAATGCGAGGAGCGCGACACCGGCAAGGGCGTGTTCTATTTCGCGACCATCGAGAAGAAGGGCCAGCCGACCGCCCAGGTGCTGCCGCGCATCGTGACCGAGTGCATCCAGGAAATGCCCTGGCCCAAGAGCATGCGCTTCGCCGACCTGACCCAGCGCTGGGTGCGCCCGCTGCACCATGTGCTGGCGGTGTTCGACGGCGCGGCGCTGGAAGGCGCGGTGCCGATGGGCGGAACCTCCAAGCTCGCCTTCACCTCGCGCACCCGGGGTCATCGCTTCCTTAGCCCAGGTGAGATAAATATCGCAAATTCAAGCGACTATCTGATCAAGCTGAAGTCGGCCAAGATCATCCCCGACCCCAAGGAGCGGCGCACCCTGATCTGGGCGCAGTGCCGCGACCGCGCCCTCAAGGAAGGGCTGACGGTGAAGCCGGACGAGGGGCTCCTGGACGAGGTGACCGGCTTGGTCGAGTGGCCGGTGGTGCTGATGGGCCGGATCGACCAGCAGTTCATGACCGTGCCGCCGGAGGTGCTGACCACCTCGATGCGCACGCACCAGAAATACTTCGCGCTCCAGGACAAGAACGGCAAGCTGGCCGCCCGCTTCCTGGTCGTCGCCAACATGGACACGCCGGACAAGGGCGCCCAGATCATCGCCGGCAACGAGCGCGTGCTGCGCGCCCGGCTCAGCGACGCCATGTTCTTCTGGGAGCAGGACCAGAAGGTGAAGCTGACCGAACGCCTGCCGGCGCTGAACGACATCATCTTCCATGCCAAGCTCGGCACCGTCGGCCAGAAGGTCGCCCGGGTTGAAGCCTTGGCCCGCCAGTTGGCCGGGCTCATTCCGGGCTGCAACCCCGATCAGGCGGCGCAGGCCGCGCGCCTTGCCAAAGCCGACCTGACCTCCGGCATGGTCGGCGAATTCCCGGAACTCCAGGGCGTGATGGGGCGTTACTACGCCGGGATCGAGGGGTACGCCCCAGAGATTACCGATGCGATTGCCGATCATTACCGGCCCCTCGGTCCCACCGATCAATGTCCCTCGGCGCCGGCCAGCGTTGCGGTCGCCCTGGCGGACAAGATCGACAGCTTGGTGGGTTTCTTCGCCATCGACGAGAAGCCGACCGGCTCCAAGGACCCCTTCGCGCTGCGCCGAGCCGCGCTGGGCGTCATCCGGCTGATCCTGGAAAACGGCTTGAGGTTTAAACTGCGGGACGTGTTCGGATTCGCATACAGCGGCTTCTACGACCAGGGCGGGTTCGAGCAGAGCCAGCCCAAGGCCGTGATTGCCCAACTGCTCGAGTTC
>CADEEC010000331.1 GCA_902826255.1 uncultured Hyphomicrobiales bacterium
CCATGTCCTCCAGCGGCAGGCCGGCGCGCAGCACCATGGCGTTGCCGTCGCCGGTACAGGTGTGGGCGGATGTGCAGCTGAAGTAGGCGCGGCCGTAGCCGCCGGTGGCGAGGATCGTCTTCTTGGCCCGGAAGCGGTGCAGGGTGCCGTCGTCGAGCTTCAAGGCCACGACGCCGCGGCAGCCGCCGTCCTGATCCGTGATGAGGTCGATGGCGAAGTATTCGATGAAGAACTCCGCCGAATGCCTCAGTGACTGCCCGTACAGCGTGTGCAGCATGGCATGGCCGGTGCGGTCGGCGGCGGCGCAGGTGCGCTGCGCTGGCGGGCCTTCGCCGTACTCGGTGGTCATGCCGCCGAACGGGCGCTGGTAGATTCGGCCGTCATCCGTGCGGCTGAACGGCACGCCGTAGTGGTCGAGCTCGTAGACGGCTTCCGGCGCGTTGCGGCACAGGTATTCGATGGAGTCCTGGTCGCCCAGCCAGTCGGCACCCTTGACGGTGTCGTACATGTGCCAGCGCCAGTCGTCCTTGCCCATGTTGCCGAGCGCCGCCGCAATGCCGCCCTGCGCGGCAACGGTGTGGGAGCGGGTCGGGAACACCTTGGTGATGCACGCGGTGCGCAGGCCGGCTTCGGCGCAGCCGAGCGTCGCGCGCAGGCCGGCACCGCCGGCGCCGACCACCACCACGTCGTAGGTGTGATCGGTCAGGGGATAGGCCTTGCCGTTGACGGCAGGCTTGGCAACGCCGTTGCCGGTATCGCGGACGTTCTCGGGCATCTCTCTTAGCTTCCGAAGCTCAACTTGAGCACGGCGAACACGCACGTCAGGCCGACGGCGATCGCAAAGAAGGTATTTAGCATGAGGGCCGCCACTTTCGGCCCCTCCGAATGGACATAGTCCTCAATGATTGTTTGCATGCCGAGCCGCATGTGGATGGTGCCGGAGATCACCAGAGCAAGGATCGGCAGGGCGTACAGCGGATGCGCGAGCGCGGCGCGCACGGTGGCATGATCCTGCCCGGCGAGCTTGGCCAGGATGTAGATCAGGGCGCAGACGAGGAAGATGTTGGAGACGGCCGTGACGCGCTGCTTCCAGAAGTGGCCGGTGCCCTCCTTGGCGGAGCCGAGGCCGCGAACGCGGGCGAGCGGTGTGCGCTGGCTGGCCATCTCTAGAGCGCTCCCCGCATGGACAGGCCGATGAACCACAGGACGACGGTCAAGCTGATGGAGCCGATGATGCTGAGCCATCCAAGCGTGTCGGCCGACCTGATGTCGAGGGCCCGGCCGGTGTCCCAGATCAGATGGCGGATGCCGCCGAACATGTGATGGATCAGCGCCCAGGTGTAGCCGAACATCACGAGCTGCCCGAGCGGATGGCCGAGCAGGCCGTTGACGAAACGGAACGCATCGGCGCTGGTCGCCGCGCTGATCAGCCAGGCTGCCAGCAGGATCGTGCCGAAGTAGAGCGCCGCGCCGGTGATGCGATGGATGATCGACATCGCCATGTTGATTTGCATCCGGTAGATGCCGAGATGCGGCGACAGCGGGCGTTGCACGGTGGGCTTGGTTTGGCTCATGCGAGATCGGGTGCTTGTTCGGTGAGTTCTTTCGGCTTGTAACGCGCACCTGCGCGACCCGCAATCACGCGGATCGCCTCATCCTCCGAGCGCGTGAGTTGCTCGGTGTATTGTATGCCAGACAGTTGCTCCCTTGCTGTCATCCCCGAAGCCGAGCGCGGCGAGGCTATCGGGGATCCAGCTTCGCGCTCGTGCTCGCCGCGGGATTCCGCTTTCGCGGGAATGACGAAGGGTGTTTCACCTTTCATTTGTCGTTCCCGCCAAGCG
>CADEEC010000332.1 GCA_902826255.1 uncultured Hyphomicrobiales bacterium
GGCCGGAATGGTCACGCCCAGGAAGGTTTTTTCTTCCAACGAATGGCGCGACGCGATGTGCTGCATTGGCGTGCGTGGCCAGTCCGGGTTGGTGCGGGCGATGAAGTCCCAGCCTGTGAAGACACGCGCCAGGCCGCGCACGTCGTCCTCGCCATAGGTTTCCGTCGGCTGGCCGTTGGTGAGCTTGAGCGTGCCATCGGCATTCAACTCAACCAGGCCGATCGTGAACAGCTGCATCACCTCGCGCGCGTAGTTCTCGTCGGGCACGCGGATCGGCGGCTGCGTGGTGTCGTTGTTCGGGTAGTCGGCCTTGCGGTTGCCGCGGTGCGAGAGGTAGTAGCCCATCGCCGGCGACAGCGACACGTCTTCGAGCAACTGGCGGAAGTTGCCGAAGGCGCCTTTCTCGAGCCAGTCCACATAGGCCGCCGCTGCGCGCGAATTGTTCGACGGGCCCAGCGCCAAGCCGTCCATCGACACCACCATGATTTGCGACAGCGCATAGCCGACGCGCTTTCGCAGTTGGTCGGGCGCGCTGATGTAGGCCTCCCACACCGACCAGTCCCAGACCGCGTTCGTGATGTTGGCGGGATCGCGCGTCGGGTCTTCGGCGAGGTAGGCGGCCTGATCGGCCGCCACGCGGTCCCAGTGCGTGCGCGCTGCCGGCAAGGCGAACTGCGCCTGCAGCCAGCCGCTGCGCCACTGTTGCTGTGCCGACGCAGTCTCCGCTTCGGTGCTGCCGAAAGAGCCTTGGTTGAGAAAGCGCACCGCCGAGGCTTCAGGCAGTTGCGCGGGCAAGGACGTGACCGGCGTGCCCGCTGCCTTGGCCTCATCGACCTGCTCGGCCAGGATCTGTGCGTTGGCGCTGGCGCCGGGCAAGGCGTGCTACATCCCGCTCGGCCACGTGCCGCCGGGCGGCGCGCTCGGCCTCGACGGGCCGGTGCCGCCGCAGATCCCGCTGGAGGAGGCGCTGGCCGCGCTGCGCCCGCTGCTGGCCGACCGGTCGGTGCTCAAGATCGGCCACAACATCAAGTACGACATGGAGGTGCTGCGCCGCTACGACGCGCCGGTGGCGCCGTTCGACGACACGATGCTGCTGTCCTACGTGCTGGAGGCGGGGCTGCACGGCCACGGCCTCGACGAGCTGGCGCAGCTCCATTTCGGGCGCAACAACATCAAGTACGGCGACGTCACCGGCACCGGCAAGTCGCAGATCGGCTTCGCCGAGGTGCCGCTGCCCGCCGCGCTCGACTACGCGGCGGAGGACGCCGACGTGTCGCTGCGCCTGCACGCGCTGTTCAAGCCGCGGCTGCTGGAGCAGCGCCTCGTCACCGTCTACGAGACCCTGGAGCGGTCGCTGGTGCCGGTGCTGGTCACGATGGAATGCGCCGGCATCAAGGTCGATGCGAACGAACTGCGCCGGCTGTCGCAGGATTTCGAGGGCCGCATCGCGCAGATCGCCGCGGAGGTCCACAAGCTCGCCGGCCACCCGTTCAACATCGGCTCGCCCAAGCAATTGGGCGAGGTGCTGTTCGACGAGATGTCGCTGCCCGGCGGCAAGAAGGGCAAGACCGGCGCCTATGCGACCGGCGCCGACGTGCTGGAAGACCTCGCCGCGATGGGCCACGATTTGCCGGCCCGCGTGCTCGACTGGCGCCAGCTGTCGAAGCTCAAGAGCACCTACACCGACGCGCTGATCGGCACCATCAACCCGGCCCCCGGGCCCGTCCACAACTCCTACCCCAAGGCGATCGCGTCCACC
>CADEEC010000333.1 GCA_902826255.1 uncultured Hyphomicrobiales bacterium
GGCGGACCCGCCTGCTTCAGCGTGTAGATCCCCCACACGATCAGCGCGAGCCCGGCGACGCCGAAGCCGTAGCCGATGACGCGCGCCGGCGTGTCGTCGATGCCCGGCCACGGCAGCGGATAGACATTGCGGGCGAGCATGGCGAGCGCAATCGTGGCCACGAACAGGATCGGCGGCCACGGCACGGAAGAGGGGCGTGAGGCGTCCAGGGTTCCTGTCTCCTAAGTGAGTTGGCGAGCCGCGCACTGTTATCCCGAAACGCGCGGCGAGGCGACCCGAACAACGGACAGCACCGCAATCCGTAACCCCTGTGTCCCGGCTCTCCGCTGCGCTCCGGCCGAGATGACAGGTAAGGTGACGCGCACAAAGGTTGTCATCCCGGAACGCGCAAAGCGCGTATCCGGGACCCAGGAGCCAAAGAAGCGTCGGCCTGCTTGCCGAACTACGCGCGGGCGTCCTATGCCTAGGCGAGAGACGCCGCCCCTATACGGCGCAACGGGAGAACGCACCCATGATCCCCAACGATTTTCCCTCGCTCAACTTCGACCTGGGCGAGACGGCCGACCAGCTGCGCGACAGCGTGCGCGGCTTCACGTCCGACGAAATTGCGCCCATCGCCGCCGACATCGACAAGTCCAACGAGTTCCCGCGCCAGCTCTGGCCGAAGCTCGGCGCGCTCGGCCTGCACGGCATCACGGTGGAGGAGGAGTACGGCGGCTCCGGCCTCGGCTACCTCGAGCATTGCATCGCCATGGAGGAGATCAGCCGCGGCTCGGCATCCATCGGCCTGTCCTACGGCGCGCACTCCAACCTGTGCGTCAACCAGATTCGCCGCAACGGCTCCGACGCGCAGAAGCGCAAGTATCTCCCTAAGCTGGTATCGGGCGAGCACGTCGGCGCACTCGCCATGTCGGAGCCCAACGCCGGCTCCGACGTGGTCTCCATGACGCTGCGCGCCGACAAGAAGGGCGACCGCTACGTCCTCAACGGCGCCAAGATGTGGATCACCAACGGCCCCTGCGCCGACGTGCTGGTGGTCTATGCCAAGACCGACCCGAAGGCCGGGCCCAAGGGCATCACCGCCTTCCTGATCGAGAAGGGCTTCAAGGGTTTCTCCACCGCGCAGAAGCTCGACAAGATGGGCATGCGCGGCTCCGACACCGGCGAGCTCATCTTCGACAACTGCGAGGTGCCGGAGGAGAACGTGCTGGGCTCCGTCGGCAAGGGCGTCAACGTGCTGATGAGCGGGCTCGACTACGAGCGCGCCGTGCTCGCCGCCGGCCCGCTCGGCATCATGCAGGCCGCCATGGACGTGGTGATCCCCTACGTGCACCAGAGGAAGCAGTTCGGCCAGCCGATCGGCGAGTTCCAGCTCGTGCAGGGCAAGCTCGCCGACATGTACACCACCATGAACGCCTGCCGCGCCTATGTGTATGCGGTGGCCAAGGCCTGCGACCGCGGTGAGACCGCGCGCAAGGATGCCGCCGGCGCCATCCTCTATGCAGCGGAGAAGGCCACCCTGATCGCGCTCGACGCGGTGCAGCTTCTCGGCGGCAACGGCTACATCAACGACTTCCCCACCGGCCGCCTGCTGCGCGACGCCAAGCTCTACGAGATCGGCGCCGGCACATCCGAAATCCGCCGCTGGCTGATCGGCCGCGAGCTGTTCGCGGAGACGGCCTAGCCAGGACGGAACACGCAGGCGGTGCTGCCCGTTGCCCTGCAGATTGCAGCCAATGGAGCACCGCTATG
>CADEEC010000334.1 GCA_902826255.1 uncultured Hyphomicrobiales bacterium
GTGAAGGGCATCCTCGTCAACATCTTCGGCGGCATCATGCGCTGTGACATCATCGCCGAAGGCGTGGTCGCGGCCGCCAAGGAGATGGCGATCAAGGTGCCGCTCGTCGTGCGCCTGGAAGGCACCAACGTCGAGGAAGGCAAGGCGATCCTGGCCAAGTCCGGCCTCAAGATCGTGCCCGCCGACAACCTCGCCGACGCCGCCAAGAAGATTACCGACGAAGTGAAGAAGGCAGGCTGACCGATGGCCATTCTCGTCGACAAGAACACCAAGGTCATCTGCCAGGGTATCACCGGCAGCCAGGGCACCTTCCACACCCAGCAGGCGCTGGCTTACGGCACCCAGGTCGTGGGCGGCGTGACGCCGGGTAAGGGCGGCACCAAGCACCCCGACCCCAAGCTCGCGGGCGTGCCGATCTACGACACGGTGATGGAGGCCATGCAGGCCACCGGCGCCAATGCCACCTCCATCTACGTGCCGCCGCGCTTCGCCGCCGACGCCATCCTCGAAGCCATCGACGCCGAGATCCCGCTCATCGTCTGCATCACCGAGGGCATTCCCGTGCTCGACATGGTGAAGGTGAAGCGCGCGCTCGACGGCTCCAGGTCGCGCCTGATCGGACCCAACTGCCCCGGCGTGCTCACCCCCAACGCCTGCAAGATCGGCATCATGCCGGCCAACATCTTCAAGGCCGGCAGCGTCGGCATTGTTTCGCGTTCCGGCACGCTCACCTACGAGGCCGTCAAGCAGACGTCGGACGCCGGCCTCGGCCAGTCCACCGCCGTCGGCATCGGCGGCGATCCGGTCAAGGGCACCGAGTTCATCGACATGCTGGAGATGTTCCTCGCCGACCCGGCCACCAACTCGATCATCATGATCGGCGAGATCGGCGGTGCGGCCGAGGAAGATGCGGCCGAGTTCATCAAGTCGGAAGCCAGGAAGGGCCGCAAGAAGCCCATGGCCGGCTTCATCGCCGGCATGACTGCGCCGCCCGGCCGCCGTATGGGTCACGCCGGCGCCATCATCGCCGGTGGCAAGGGCAAGGCCGAGGACAAGGTTGCCGCCATGCAGTCGGCCGGCATCGCCGTCGCCGACAGCCCGGCCTCGCTCGGCACCACGCTGGCGAAGGTGCTGAAGGGCTGAATTTCCGTCATCCCGGGGCTTGTCCCCGGGTTTCATCCATAAGCTTGCTCCGGCGTTCGCTCGTCGCTGGATCCCGGCAACAGTGCCGGGATGACATGTGAGGCGAGGCGCAAACAAAAGCTGTCATCCCGAAACGCGCGGCACGCGCGTATCCGGGACCCAGGGCCATGCGCCGCGCATCTGCCTTCTCTCTGCCCACGCGCCGTCCCTCCCCGGCCCATAGGGCCGGGGGTGCGACGGGTACGCGGGTGCCTCACGGCAGCCCGGGAGCCGGCACCATCCGGCTCCGGGAGGCGGCGGTTTCCCGCCTCCCTGGGAGCCTCGTCAGGCTCCCTGAGACCCTGCTCGGGTCCCTTGGGCCGCCTTGCGGCCCCGCGCGACGGCGTTTTCTGCCGGGCCCGCTTATCTGTCCGGCGGTCGTCTACGGGCGTTACCGCCGGCGGCAAAGCCGCTGGACTCCTGGGACCAGGCCATGCATCAGCACGCGGCCTATTGCCAGTTCGCCGTCTCCTTGCCACGCCGATTGCTGCTAGCGGTCATCCCGTCGCGAGCAAGGAGCCGTCATTA
>CADEEC010000335.1 GCA_902826255.1 uncultured Hyphomicrobiales bacterium
CAGGTCATTGCGGCCGACCATCATGCCACCCAGCGGCATCATGGTTGTGAGCGCCGGGCGCAGCTTGTCGAACCAGGGGCCGAGCTTGCGGCCATCGTAGTCCTTCGGCACCAAGGAGCGTCCACCCTGGGAGCCGCCCGGCTCGTCCGGGTGGTAATCGGCCCAGGTTGCCGCCAGATCGTAGGCAACGAAATCCTCGCGCTCGAAAGCATCCAGCATTGCAGGGGCGCTGGCGAGGAACGCTTCCGCCTTGGCGCGATCCAGGCGGTTGCCCACGTGCGACGTTAGATAGGTCAGCGCGTCCTGCGGCTGCTCGCTGACGCCCGCGCCACGCTGGTGGGAATTTCGAGGAATCCAGATCACGCCGGCGGAATAAGCTGTGGTGCCGCCAAACAGCGGTTCCTTCTCGACCATGATCACGTCGAGACCGTGCAGGCTGGCGGTGAGGGCTGCAGCAAAGCCGGCGGCGCCCGATCCCGCCACCAGGACATCGCACGTCGCCGAATGTTCGTGGGCCGGTTTCGTCACCTCGCAGCGGCCTTCCTACCCTGGGGCCGCCGTTGGCAGCCTCGTTTCGCTCCCTAACGTAAGGCAAAATGACATTGCGCCTTACTTCGGTGCGTACCTACCAGAGTCCGGGCTGCATTGGGTAGCTCGCAAGCGTTCCTCAGAGTCAGGCAGGTCGCGCCATCTCCGAAGCCAGCTCGGCGAAGTTGGCGACGATCAGGTCCGCCTGGTGTGGCGTCTCCCCGAACGGGCGCTTGCGCCTGTCGATGAACGCGGTGCGCATGCCGAACGACTTGGCGCCGATGCAGTCGAACGCATGATTGGCGACGAACAGGCAGCTCGACCGGTCCTCGCCGATGATCTCCTCGGCCTTCGCATAGGTCTTCCAGTGCGGCTTGAAGTAGCCCGCCTCCTGCACCGAGATCACGAAGTCGAAAGGAAAACCGATGTGCGGGCCGGCCGCCTTCAGCATGTCGCGGTCGCCGTTGGACAGGATCGCGAGCTTGTAGCCGTTGCTCCGCAGCTTCTCGAACCCGGCAACCACATCCCCAAACGGCTTCAGCGTCTCGATCTGGCTGACCAGCCACCGAACCTCGTCCTGCGTATAGGTGATGCCGCAGCGATCCATGACGTAGGAGACCGCGCGGTGTCCAATCTGGCGGTAGGGCGTATGTCCTCGGTCGCATAGCGCATCGATCATGGAGTTCTCGAAATGCGTGCGGCGCCACCACGTAACGAAGCTGTTCGGCTGCCCGTCCCACTTTTTCTTCTGCAGGAACGGCGTCACCGCTTCCGTTAGGCCTTTCTGCATGTCGACAACGGTGCCGTACTGATCGAAGACCAGCACTTTGATTTCACGACGAAGCATTTCGATGTCACTCACTGATCAAGTTCCCTATTTGCGGCGCTATGATACTGCGCCAGTTTTTCTCATCTTGCGGGCGGGTTTGCTCTCCTCGCCGGCGCTTCGCGCAGGTTCGAGCGCAGATTTCTCCAGGTACTGGCGGATCACACGCCAGCCGCGCCGGATCAGCTGCTCGCTGGCGGCCCTAGCCTCCGCGGCAGCGCCGGATTTCATGGCCTGGACAATCACGGTATTGGCGGCAACGGAGATCGTCAGAAGATCGGGATCGTTGGCGTACGCGGCAGAGCGATAGCGCAAGGTGCGCTTCCCA
>CADEEC010000336.1 GCA_902826255.1 uncultured Hyphomicrobiales bacterium
GCGACGACAACCCACGGCTGTTCGACGACCTGATGCGATTCAACAAGGGGCCCAAAAGGGTCAACCGGCTGCGGTTCCTGGCCCATGAAGGCTTGCTGGCGCAGCAGTGGCTTCTCGGCACGGCCGTTGCCGCGCCGGTGCCGATGGCGGCTGCGGCAAAGGCGCTGCCGCGTGTGGGCGTGGACCCAGCTGTCGCGCGCCAGACCAGCCAGGCGTTCGAGGTCAGCACCGGCGGAGCGGAGGAGTGATGCGGCGCCGGCGCAAGGCGAAGCGCGCGGTCAGCGCGTCAGCGTTGTCGCAGATGGGGGTCTGCGAGCGGCTGGTCGTGTTCGAGCACTCGGAGGGAAAGCGCCCAACACCCGAGCAGAGGGTGGCTCTGCAGCGCGGGCTACGGGCGCATCGTCAGTTCGCGTCTGAAGGCGAGACTGAAGCAGCGCGAAGAGGACGCTGCTTCATTGCCACGCATGTCTTTGGTGAAGGACCGGAGACGCAAGTCCTGCGGCGCTTCCGCGATCGGTACCTTCGACCCACGCGTGCAGGACGGCGCCTGATCCTTGCTTACTACCGATTGGCGCCGACCGTGTGCCGCGCGATGGAGAGGTGGCCGATGACGCGGTCCCTGACGAGAGCGGCGATCAGGCCACTGGTCTGGTGCGCCGCCCAACTGCTCGCCGATCGGGGACCAAGCGATGTCAGCGGCTGAGTTCTGGCTCCTTCTCGCCGCTTGCGTTGTCTGCGTGGCAGCTACTTGGGCCGCAGCGCGCGTTGTCCACAGGCGCGGGGCAAAGGCAGATGAATGGATGCCCCGAGAGTTGAAGGATCACACGCTCGCTTACTCGGAAAAGACGTTCAGGTCCGGTGGCGGCGACAGGCAGGTGGCAGCCCGCGTGGATCGCGCATACCGCGGCCGCAACGGGCTGATCACCCTGGTCGAACTCAAGACGCGACACGCCAACCGCTTCCATCTGTCGGACGTCATCGAACTGTCGGCGCAGCGCGTCGCGCTGGCCGGCGAGACCGGGGAGCCGGTTGCTCGCATCGGATGGGTTGTCGTGGAGTCGTCCGCCCGGCGAACTGCCCATCGGGTCACTCTGATGTCGCCGCAGGCCGTTTGGGAGCTTGCCTCGCGGCGCGACGAGCTTCTGGCGGGCACGGAGTCGCCCAGCTACACGGCTACGCGCGGGGTGTGCGCATCGTGCGCCCACCGACGCAGATGCCGCACGGGTGCTGAACTGTGACTTGGCCGAAGTTGTCTCTCCTCCACGGCGCCAGCATAGGACGCGTGCTAGAGTATTTTCTCCAAGGTACGACTTGAGACGCATTGAGTCGAATGCGAGCCTGTCCCGCCAAACTGGGAAACGCCCGGGAAATGTGGGAAGGGGCCTTCGGCGGAGAGTGTTGTGCGACAAGGACTTGGACGTGGTTTCCATGTATTGATCGACCACATGTGAGCCGGAGCGCCTGGGCGCTGCGACTCAAGCGCAAAGGCCCGCCAGTCGGCGGGCCTTTGTCGTTGGCGGGCTGCCGGCCCCGTCAGGGGCCGTCGGCAGGCACGGCCGCCCGTTGCGGCAGGCCGGTGCCGAGCGGCTCGATGTTGTGGGCCAGCTTGCCCTTGGGCCCGTCGACCATCTCGAAACTGACCCGGGCACCTTG
>CADEEC010000337.1 GCA_902826255.1 uncultured Hyphomicrobiales bacterium
GACATTTTCACTTGCTCTTTGCAAGAGAGTTAATATGATCGCTTGTGCTTTGCAAGTAAAAGGAGTTGCCGATGTCGATATTGGGCGGCTGTCTGTGCGGAAAAGTACGTTACGAGTGCAAGGAGGAGGCCGGCGGCGGTCATTGCCACTGCATCGACTGCCGCAAGAGCAGCGGGACAGGGCACTGTTCGCACATGATCGTCCCCGAAGCCGCGTTCAAGATCACCGGCGACGTGAGGTTTTTTGACAAGCCAGCCGACAGCGGCAACATGATCAGCCGCGGTTTCTGCCCGCAGTGTGGATCCCCGATCTACTCGAGGAACTCCGGTGTGCCCGGCATGGTGTTCGTACGCGCTTCGAGTCTCGACGACCCGCAAGCGTTTCGGCCTCAGATGGTCGTCTACACCGACAGGGCGGCGTCATGGGACCACATGGATCCTTCGCTTCCCCGGTTCGCGGCCATGCCATCCGGGGAAGAGATGCCGGAGCAAGTGCGTGGAAGCGCGCGAAAGACCGAGTAGCGCTCCGAACCCGGCCGCCTTTGCAACCAAGAGCTAGCGGCGAATTGCTCGCGTTGCTTCGGACGTCAGGAGCTGACGCCAGATCCCTTTCAAGCATGGTGCCAGATCAATCGAACTCGCGAGGCCTTGCCAACGCTCAGTTGATCATATAGCCATATGGCTATTCTTTACGTCGGGGCAGCGGACATGGCGGTCGAGGCCAGTGTTGTGGATGTGCGCCGCCAGCTAAACGCTGCACCGGGAATGGTCTTTGGCACGTTCGCCGATCCACTGCTCGTCAGCCGTTGGCTCAAGCCAAGTGCGGACGTCAGACTCGTCGTTCTTGCCTTCGACTTTCGCGCAGGCGGTGCCTATCGCTTTGCCTACGACGTGCCCGGCGGGCAGATCATGCACGTCAATGGTACCTTCCGAGCGACCGAACAGCCGTCACACCTGGTTTTCTCCTGGAACATCGAAGCGCCTGACGAGCATGCCGGCGTCCAGTCCGAAGTGCAGGTGTCGATCACACCGCACGAAACCGGCTGTGAACTTCACATTCGCCACATCAATCTTTCTCGCCCCGGCGCACCCGAGCGTCACGCGGAGGGTTGGAAGGGGGCGCTGGACAATCTGGCGATACTGCTCTCGAAGGAGAAAGAAGCATGACGCGCCTCGGACTTGCCGTGCTGGCCTACCTCGTGCCGACGTTTGCGCTCGGCTTCGTCTGGCATCTCGTGCTGTTCGAGCGGTACTACCAAAGCCTCCAGATCTATCGGTCGGACATCATCATTCCGTTCGGCTTCCTGTCGATGCTGATCCAGGGTGGGATCTTCGGCTGGATCTGTGCGAGGGCGTTCGCCTCATCGCAAATCGCGCGATTTCGTACGGCCTTCTCGGCGCGGTTCTCTCCTGGAGCTTCACGACGCTTGCCGTCGCGGCCAAGAACATCATGGTCTCCGTGCCGGGCTATCTGTTGATCGAAACGGGCTTTACGCTCGTCCAGTGGATGATGGTTGCGCCGCTGACGGTCCTGGCGTTCAGCCGATCATCGAGGGCGTCCATGACTGCTCCGGTCTGAGGCTCAAGGCCCATGGCGATCCAGTATACGGAGGCCCTCGACCGCACGTT
>CADEEC010000338.1 GCA_902826255.1 uncultured Hyphomicrobiales bacterium
AGCCGATCAGATCGCAGTTCTCAATCCATCCAATATTCGCTCCACCAACGCGCGCTTTGATCCGCGCTACCGCGACAGCGCGAACCTCTTATCAGCAAACCCGCCGCCGGCACTCTTGCCGTCATTGATGCCGACAGAAGGCGAGAGGTGAACCATGGTGCGCACACAGCGCAAGGCGCGCAAGCAAGTTAATGATCCCTACCTGACTCGCCGCAAGAAAACGGGCGGGCGCAAGAAGGGAACGCCCAACAAGAAAACTGCCGAGCGTGCCAGGCTGCTCGCGGGCATGAGGATTAGCTGCAAGGATCCCGTGACTTTCTTCGCGACCATTCTGCACAATGAAAAACTACCAGTGGACCTGAGGTTTGCGGCAGCGAAGGAACTAGCCCCGTATGTGCATCCCAAGCTTGCCAGCATCGAGGCGCGAACCGGTGGCCTCAGTCACGAGGATCGTCTTGAGCA
Source organism: uncultured Hyphomicrobiales bacterium (assembly GCA_902826255.1). Classification (GTDB taxonomy): domain Bacteria; phylum Pseudomonadota; class Alphaproteobacteria; order Rhizobiales; family Hyphomicrobiaceae; genus AWTP1-13. Next base: position 463 of record CADEEC010000338.1, read on the forward strand.
TTTGAGGCGAATGGCTGCCGACGGTGGCGAGGACCGACCATGACGAAAGTGCAAGCCGCTGACGGCCGCCGCAAGAAATCGGCCTCAGAAATGCGCCATACCGGCCAAGACCCAATTTCGTTTCTGTGTGCCGTGCTTCGCGACGAGGATGCGCCAGATGCCGAGCGCAGGTATGCGGCTAAGGAGTTATTTCCCTACTACCATCCCGAGCTGGCAACGATCGGGCCGTTGCTGTGGAAATTTCTCAAGCCTGCTTCAAAGGCGTAACTCATGACCAGCCGAATTGATCTGCTTCTCGAAGGCGAGCGCCGCGGTCTGCTGCCTCCCGACAAGATCGAGCTTCTCAACGAGGCCCGCCGACGTGGGCTTGTTGCCGGCGGGCGTGAGCAGGATGACCAGGTGGTGATGGCCGGCAACATCACGATGCAACAAGTACGCGAGAAGTTTCCGCAGTACAACGATCTCTCCGATGACGATCTCGCCGGCAGACTTCATCAGCGCTTCTATGCTGACATGCCGCGCGCACAATTCAACCAGCGCATTGGCTTGCGTTCCACGTCGATCAGGAGTGAGGCCGAGCGACGGCAGAGCGATCCCCGGCAGCTCGATAGCGTCGGCTACCAGGAAGCGGCGCTCGATGCGGGCCCGCTCTTCGGCTCAACCCCTCAGATTGCCGCCGCCGGTCGGGCTGGCATCAAGTTCCTGGGCGATGTGTTCCGCGGGCGCGATACCAGCTTCCAGGAGGATTATGCCCGCGAGCGTGACGTGCGGCGCGAGCAAATCCGGATGGTGAACGATGAGTACGGGGCCGCCATGCTGCCGGGAGCCGTTGCCTCCGGCCTCGCCATGGTCCCCGCGCGAGCCGCCTCCTCGCTCTACCAGCTCGGCACCTCTGTTCCCGTAGCAGGCGCACGCACGGCGCAAGCTGCACCATCTATGGGCCGGATGATGACCACCAGCGCAGGCTACGGTGCGGCCGGCGCAGGGCTCTACGGCTTCAACGAGGAAACACGCTCCTGGGCCGATAAATTCGCCAACGCTGGCAGCCATGCCGTCGGCGGTGCTGCCGCAGGGTTCTTGCTGCCGCCCGCCCTAGCCGCTGCGTTGGGGGTGCGCAACAGCCTCGTGCAGACCATTCGCTATC
>CADEEC010000339.1 GCA_902826255.1 uncultured Hyphomicrobiales bacterium
CGCGCGTATCTCGCGCCAGCGCCAGCTCCATGATCTGGTGATGCTCGTCGGCGATGGCCTGGCTCATATCGGTGTAGACCACGAACAGCCGCCGATAGCGCTCCAGCTGATCATAGAGGATCTCGCAGAAATAGAGGAGCCAGGGCGACCCGCAGCCGCTCTCCAGAGCACGATGGAAGGCGCGGTTTCTCTGCTCCCACTCGTTGCTGTAGGTGCGCGGCTCCTTCTTGGCGTTCTTCTCGACCTTGTTCAGCTGGTAATAGGTCGTGACGACGGCGTTCTCCCACTCGTCGCCGCCGAGGCGTATGGAGCGCTCCAGCGCCATCATCGCGAAGTTGATGCGCAGGTCGGCGATGTCGAGCAGCTCGCCGCGCTCGGCCGGTGCCACGAAGAACCCACGCTGGCCCGCCGCCACCGCCAGGCCTTCGAGCGCGATGCGCGACAGGGCTTCGCGCACCGGGCTGAGGCCGATCCCGTAGCGCTTGCGCAACGCGTCGGGCTGCAGCTTCTCCTCGGGCAGGAAGACGCCGTTGATGACGTCGCTGCGGATGCGCTGGTAGGCCTCGTCGGCCAGAGTCTTGGGAGCATCTTCGCCCTTCAGAAGGCGTGGCGCCGGGCCCCAGTTGAAGACCATCTTGTTCATAAGATACCGGTGTTCATACAAATTTTGCGCACTGTATACAGCAACTGCCATACGCCAGAAAAGCGCTGCAAAACATCCTCCCCCGGCAGGAGATGCAGCCTACGCCACGCTCAAAGTTGCCTGCGCACCTCTTGGAAACGTTTAAGCTCAGGCCTTCACGGCGATTGCCGTGATTTCGATCAGCGCACGTTCATCGGTCAGCCGGCTGACTTCGACCATAGTCGAAGCAGGCGGGTCCTGTGGAAAATAGCGCCGGCGCACGGCGTGGATCTGCGGGAAGTGCGCCATGTCGCGGATGTAAACGTCGACCCGAACGATATCGGACATCGTGGCGCCGGCGGCCGCCAGTGCCGTCTTGAGGTTCTCCAGCACCTTCTCGGTCTGGGCGGAGACGTCGCCGACACCCACGATCTCGCCGCTCTCGTCCTTGGCCAGCAGCCCGGAGACAAAGATCAGCGACCCCGGATTGGCGATGGTAGCGACCGACCAGACGCCCTTCGGCTTGGCCATCCCCTCAACGGCAACAATCTCTTTTGCTTTCGGCATGGACTTCCTCCTTAGGCTTTACGCGGCGGCTTCCTTGGCTTTGCTCCACACGGTAGCGATCTCCTGCCCGGTCATCACGTCGCCGAACAGGAACCGGGTGTTCATCACTGTCGCCTCATGCAGCGGCTGTGTGTGGGAGGCGACGCAATCGGACGCCAGGCTGGCGTAGAAGCCCAGACATACGGCATCGCGCAGGCTGGTCTCGACGCAGATGTTGGTCTGCACGCCGGTGAACACGAGCGTCTTGACTCCACGGTCGCGCAGCTGCTGCTCGAGGTCCGTGCGTACGAAGGCGCTGTAGCTGTGCTTTTCGACGATGGTCTCGCCGCCCTTCGGCGCCACGCCGAAGAGCTCGTTACCCCAGCTACCGGTGCCGCAAC
>CADEEC010000340.1 GCA_902826255.1 uncultured Hyphomicrobiales bacterium
TCCCTTTCCAGCGCATCGAGACGCTCGGAGATTCTGTCGGCGACCGCAGGACCCGGCACTGCCGCGACGGTCAGTCCAAGACATGCAAGCAATGCAAGTTTTTTGACGCTGTTCATGGTCCGCGCTCCCCGAGAAAACATCGAGGCACAGACTCACAACTCGTCGTAACGGCAGTCCTCGAATGGAGGTTCCGACGAAACGACCGAATCGGTGACGGTCCTGCCTGATTCAAACGCTAGTACCCGGAATCATAGCTGAGTGATACGTCGACCTTTGAAGGGGCGCTGGCGGATTTTTTTCTTGGTCCAGACGAAGGGCTCGGCTTTGACGTTGTAGGCTTTGATGTAGGCATCGATGTGCTGCTCGAGCTGTTTGAGGCTTGTGAATGAGGCGCCGCTCAACGATTGCCCCTGTAAGATCGAAAACCACACCTCGACCTGATTGAGCCAGGACGCGCTGGTGGGCGTGAAATGAAATTTCACATTGGGATGTGCCTCGAGCCATTCCTCGTTCTTCTTGTGGGTGCTGAGGTTGTCGAGAATGACGTGAAGCTGGCGGTTCGGAAATGCTGCGGTCACGCGATCCATGAAGTCGAGAAACTCGACCCGGCGACGTCGTTTCGAGTGCGTCGCAAGGATCTTCCCGGTGGCGACTTCCAGCGCGGCAAACAGCGTGGTCGTGCCGTGCCGCTTGTAGTCGTGGCTTTGCCCGGTCAGGGATCTGCCGTTGGGCAGCTTCAGATAGCCCTGCGCTCTTTCCAAGGCCTGGATCGATGGCTTTTCGTCCACGCATAGCACGATGGCCTTCCTTGGCGGGGCGACATAGAGGCCGACCACGTCGGCGGCTTTGGCCGTAAACTGCGGGTCGTTGCTCTCGCACCAGGACTTGCGAGCGGCGAGATCGATCTTGTTGCTGCGCAAGAACCGCCAGACATATTGCACGTCGACATCGCCAAGTTCCCCAGCCAGCAGAGGCCCCGTCCAGCGCGCGTACCCGGCGGGAGGCGATTTATCGAGCAACTTCAAAATCCGCTTGTCGGTGGCCTTCGTATAGATCGGCTGCTTGCCCGGCAGAGGCTTGCTTTGCAGACCTTCAAGACCATCATCCGCATAGCGATGCCGCCAAAGGCTGACAATCCGTGGCTGAACCCCAACCTCCCTGGCAATCGATCGGGTGCTGCGACCGGCCGCGGCCAGCAGCACGATCCGTGCCCGCTTCAAATCGCGCTGCAACGTCACCGGTGAGCGGCAACGTTCCTCAAGCACCTTGCGATCTTTCCTCGAAAGGCGGACTTCTCTTGCTTCGGGTACCATCCCGATGTTGAATCATGACTCACTTCCCAGGGAAAGTGGGTACTAGATGGTGATATAGCCTGTCGCTAGCCCGTGGATGCCGACCGCCGCGCCGAGGAGGGCTACGGCAAAAATCACCCATTCCACCGCCGTAAAGACCTGTTTGTTCTGCTCTCGCTTCGCCCAGATGTAGAGCACGGTGCCGGGCCCGTAGAGGATCGCCGAGAGCACCAGGAACTTCATGCCGGCGGCGTAGATCAGGAACAGG